>JBBSOG010000081.1:0-16265 GCA_038259985.1 Cytophagales bacterium | reverse complement strand
GTTATTGAAAGCGCCGATCACATAGACATCTCCCTGCACTGGCTCGGAAGCGTCCAGAAAAAAATGTGTGTTCAGGTAATCTGCGTTTAAATCTCCCCCTCTAGTTTCCAGGTTTCCAATGATATAGCCGCCATTCAGATCGTTGTATTGACTATATACTTCATTGGCCCGCCTTCGGTCAGGAAGTAAAAAAGCTTCCATAGGATATATATCCTGCCGGATTTCCGCTACATTTTGGCCCAGTGCCTTTGACGTTCTGGTGTCAAAATAACGATATTCATTTCCCGCCCAGAAATTATTCTTGAGGTCAAAAAATGTGTATTCCAATTCTTTCACATCTTCCCGCACAAAACTTGGCTTCAGCCCGCTGATGGTATTGAACCACTGCTGGTTTTGCCGGATGACCACATATACATCACTATAAGGATTAGGAATATTGAAGCTCTGATAATCAATCAAAAACTCAAGCTGTTGATGGGTATCCCTCTCTTTCACGCCACTGGAACGGTTCACGCTGGCCCTGATAGATACCTGGGGATCATACACCATGAAGCGCTTGATAAATAATGGCTTGTCATCGGCATTATTCTCATATACCACGATAGCATAATTGCCTGGCAATTTTACCCTGGGCAGGGGCAATGTATACCGGGCAAAGGGGACTTTGGTATTGTAAGAGAGTTCTTCATTGGTAATTGGGAACTCATTGTAAGCATACAAAAAATCCATGCTATACAGCTTGGACTGCTGCCAATCCGCATTGCAGTGAATAATTTTAGCATTCAGCTCCCCATAGCTTTCCCGCTCCGTCAGTTCCAACCAGTCAAAGGTTAGCAGCGTAGGTGCATTCTGATTGATGGTAGCGACCGCATCGTATAGCGGTTCATCCTGCTGAATCACCCTTATGGTTTTGATATCTTCAGCAAAAATCTGGTCCTGGTAAATTCCATCAACCGTCCCGGCAGTGGAACTAGGGTAGGAGCTGTTATTAGTGGTAGTCCCGGCCACAGGTACACAAGATGCCTGGCAAAGTAATACTGCCCAAAAAATCAGCATTCGGTGAGTGGAAAAAGACATAGAAAGTTAATTTAGAGTTTTTTCCAGATGCTCAATCTGAAAGGCAAGCGCCTCCCATGTCTCATTGGCTTCTTCCAGCGTTTTTTCAGCAGCATCAAATTTCTGCGAGTATTCGGACAGTAAATCTACGTCTCCGAAAACCGAAGGCTTCGCAAGTTCTTTTTCAAGCTGTGCTTTATGTTCTTCCAGGTCCGTTACCACTTTTTCCGCTTTTTCAAGCTCACTTTTTAGCCTTTTTAATTCTTTCTGAGTTTCGCGGAATTCCTCCTGTTCTTTATTTTCAGTCGTGTTGGATTTTGGTTGGTTCTTGACCTGTGCCTGTTGTACCGGGGCTTGCTGAGGTTCAATCGACGTATCCTGCTGACTTTGCCAGTAAGTGTATTCCTCATAAGTGCCGGGATATTCTTTGAGTTCTTTATCCTCAATGTACCAGATCTTAGTGGCTACTTCGGAGATAAAATAGCGGTCGTGCGATACGATGATACACGTACCCTTGTACTGTTGCAAGGCTTGGATCAAAATATTGACTGACTGCATGTCCAAGTGGTTGGTAGGCTCATCTAATAACAGAAAGTTGGCCTCACCAATCAAAGTTTTAGCCAGTGCTACGCGGGATTTTTCTCCCCCGGACAGCACTTTGATCTTTTTGAACACTTCCTCATCACTAAAAAGAAAACAGCCCAATACGCCACGTAATTCCTGTTCCGTTTTGTCACTTCCTGCCTGTTTGAGTTCGCTTAGCAGGTCATTATGCATGTGCAATGCTTCCAACTGGTGCTGGGCAAAAAATCCCATGTCTACATTATAACCGAGCTTGCTTTCCCCTTTGACAGGCTCCGTTCCGGCGATAATACGGAGCAGCGTGGATTTTCCTTTACCATTGGCGCCGATCAGGGCAATTTTGTCCCCCCTTTCTATAACACGGCTGGAGTTTTTGAGAATTTGAAGATCTCCGTAGGACTTGGAAACATTGTCTAGTTCTACCACAAAACGTCCCGACTGCTTCTTGAAGTTGAACCTGAAATTGACACTGGCATTTTCATCTACTACTTGGTCTACCTTGTCCATACGGTTCAGGGATTTTACCCGGGACTGTACCTGTTTTGCTTTGGTGGACTTGGCGCGGAAACGTTCAATAAAGCGTTCGGTCTGCTTGATTTTCTGTTGCTGGTTTTCGTAAGCGTTTTGCTGGATTTCCCGGCGTAGCTCACGCTCTTCCAGGTAGAAAGAGTAGTTACCTGAATACAAATTAAGTTGCTGATTAGCGACTTCCACCACTGTAGTAATGGTATTATCCAGAAACTGGCGGTCGTGCGAAACGACAATCACCGCGCCTTCGTAAGAACGCAAATAGTTTTCAATCCACTGGATAGAAGGTAAATCCAAGTGGTTGGTAGGTTCATCCAGCATGAGCAAAGAAGGCTTTTCCAGCAGCAGCTTAGCCAGCATCACCCGCATACGCCATCCCCCGGAAAACTCCCGGAGCGGGCGCTTCAGGTCGGCCGTGCTAAAGCCAATACCTTCCAGGATTTCTTCCGCTTTGGCTTGCAGGGCGTAGCCTTCCAGCACTTCAAACTTTTCCTGGAGCTTAGCGAGCTTATCTACCAGCGAATCATTGTAGTCGGTTTCCATTTGCTTAAGCACCTTTTCTATTTTGTGCTCAACCTTCAGGGCTTCTTCAAAAGCCTGCATGGCCACATTCAGGATGGAATCATCTGACTGAAAGGAAAGGAGGTCCTGGTTAAGGTAGCCGACACTACAGTCGTTGGACTTGCTGATTTCTCCGCCGTCGGCGGTATATTCTCCGTGAATAAGACGAAGCAAAGTCGTTTTGCCGGTTCCGTTCAAGCCAATCAGGCCAATTTTATCCTTGGGCTTGATGTGGAGATTAGCGTCCTCATAGATAGGACGACTGCCGATATAGTACGATAAATTATTGATTGCTAACATATGGGTGCAAAAATAGAAAATTATGACGCAGATGTAACGCCCGGCATCAATTATTCATTCCTGAAGTGTCAGAAATCAGTGTGGATATGGAAGCGGATAGGTTCTCAACAACTTGACCCGATCTTCACGCTGGTACCAGTCGTTGGCTACCAGTTCAATTTGTTGGGCAGTCACCGAGCCAAAATCGGCATCACGGTACTTTTCCAGGGCATATACTAAGGTTTCCGGATTGTTCAACGGCTTTCTGAAACGAATGACCGTACTGTGTGCGGTAAACAGGGCATAACGTGAATCTATGGAATGCTGTAACTTTGAATTCTTGAAAACAAATCTAAGTTTATTCCTCAGTTGTTGTAAGGCATCATTTTCAGGAAATCCTTGTATAAGAATCGTAGAAGGCGAGGCAGTGATACCTTTGAAATGAATTTTGATAGGAGGAATACCTGGCAGAACCTCTTTAATCAGGACATCATAGGCATCTACATCAATTTGGCTAAGTTGAAAACCAGCGTAACAGGAAATGATAGAAAGAACCGTCAGGTGCTGATCAGATGGAGGATAATAATATTGACTGGGTTCCAGCCCTTTTATCTCTTGTAAAAAAAGATTGATCTTTTGAGACGTTTCTTCCTCAAGGCGCAGCAATAAAGTGATTCCGTAGCGGTCGTCATCAGGGGCGTCAATCAATGGGTCAGTTGGTATACTTCCTTCCAAAAAGTGGGTGCGGGCTTGCTCCCACATTTGCGTGTAGTGCTGTAAAAGAGAAAGGGGCATAGCGTACTTCGTAATTTATTCATTACAACGCTGATTACACGAAGATAGTAAAATCAGTTTCTGCTTAACTGTCAGATGATATAAATGCCGCTTGCTGACTTAAACTTGGTTCAACTTAGATCCGGTGATGAAAGTAAGTATTGAAACTTAGAGGCATCCATGAGCTTCGGGGGAATCGGTACTCCAGCTCGGGCGCATTTCTAATGCGACGGTATCTACTTCTGTATTTGCAATGCTTACGTATATTCAACTTCATCAAACCATCCCTATACAAAATGCATGAGGAATTGCATGGGCCATTATAAATACCCGGTTGAGATAAAAAACACATAACATATGCGCTTTAGCGGGTTTTTCACTCTTTATCCTTTCTTCTGTTGATGTCAAGTTGTTCAACATCGGTAATGTCTCTTGGCCTGGCGTTAGCCTTTTTGTCCAAGATCAAATCTTCATAATTTATAAATGAAATTTTGGTATCGTTTAAAGTAACTATTTCCTTTCTGCTAAAAGATGATCCAAACCTTAAGGATGCTTTTAATTCAGGTAAAAAGTCAAGTGTAAACTTTTCAAATTCATATCTAAAAAATGATTTTTTAGGGTTTGGTGCTTTTTCTTCCTTAAACTTTGTTACGTCTCGTCCTAAATCTTCTAATGCATTCAGAAGTTTAAAGTAATTATTGTAGGTCGGATTATACCAAAAATCCAAATCAGGCTTTTTAGCTATTTCTCCAGCCGCAGACATGGAATGCCTATAGTAACCGTGTAGTGCAACAGCAGTACCGCCAACAATGATATACTCTACCGAAAATTTGTTGAGCGTTCTACAAACACTTAGAATACTATCGGTTAGGCTGTTTTCCACTATCCTTTTTGGTTTTCTTTGCGTTAGCGTGTTCACTTTGCAGGCGCTTTAAGAAAGCCTCAAAATCAGCAAAAACAGTATCCTTTGCCTGGTCAGCATCGCCTGAATGCTCACTTAATTTCAACGCTTCAAAGTTTGTGTATCTTTTCAGCTCTTCCATAATTGTGAAGTTAATTATCACCAACTAAGCCTTTAGCCGACGGGCAGCGCTTGTTTAACTTTTTCTTCCAAGTTGGGAAAATGGTGTTAGGGTAACAAACTTTCAAGTTTATCGTTTCGTAGCCTGACAGATAGCAAATGTTAGCCATTGGCTTATCATTTATTAAATAGAAATTCTTTCAAAGGGTCTAGGTAATCATGTTGTATCAAATAAGTAAAAGTTTCGGATTCGTACTCCCCAACGTATTTCGGAATATTTACCCAAGGAGGTAGCTCAAAATTCTGACTTTCTTTAGATTTAGTGAAATAAGTAAATTGCCCTTCAATCACCCTAATCAATGCAATTCCATGTGCTTTTGCATAAAGTATTGCTCCCTCTTGAAAACCGCTAGTGGCGAAGATCATACCCTTATGTGCCCCAATTGACCTTATTTTGTCAAAAAGCAACTGAACAACTTCTCTTTTTATTTTTTCCTTATATCTTTTGCACTCGATAAGGACTTTTATTTCTCCTCCTAAAGCTACAAACTCAGCATAAACATCTATCTGATATTTTCCATCTGAGCGAACTATCTTCTCGTCATGAGATGATCTAAATTCTTTTAACTCCTCTCCCAAATTAGACAAGTAGCTATGAACTAGTTTTTCAAATTCTACTGGAGTAATTTCAGCATTAATATCTTCTGGAATTTTTGGCATTTCTTTAATGCTTGTTGTCAACATCTGTTGCGTATCCACACCGGGCATCTATCCACCTTATACAAACCCAAGATACGCTAATTTTGTATATTTTAATCCTATAAGATATAAAAACACCACGTTTCCGTGCTAAGCATATATATAGGTTTGTCGACACTTATACATGGTTCAATACTGTAGAAAGGCAGAAAGCCCTTCACTAACCTACCATCTTCCTACATCACGGAGCCAACACCGCTACTCCTCCTCACTTTCTTAGTACAACATGCCTCACACACCGTTGATACTACCCTTTTTCTGCGGAAAAAATGGTTGATGATAGGCTACACATGCACTTCCACACCTGAGGAAGTGGTCAATAGGCCGTATTTATACGCTTCCACTGCGGAGGAAATGCCTGATCGTAGGCTTCTCATACACTTCCTCCCGGGAGGAAATGTATGATACGTAATATTTATGCATTACCTCTCCGGTGGAAGTAAGGTACAGGTAATGTTTATGGACTACCTCACCAACAGTAAAGTTTCAACATAGGCATTAAAGCCTGTTTTTCGTCAAATATGGATAAGCATCATAAATATTACTTATGTATGATCAAATGCTTTCCCGGCAGGCAACTTGATGGGTGTTCTATTTTCTTTGTAGTGGTTTAACAAATTATTTTATCATGAAATTAGATACCGTAAGCAACATCATGGAGGCCACCAGTCTGGCCGTGGGCAATACCGCCAAAGATGCGGAGGTAGCCAAGCTGATGGGCCAGTATAATTTTCCTTACAAGCGAATGCAGGAAGGCGATAATCTCCTGACTACCGTGAAGGCGCTGGAAAGTACCAAAGAGTCAAACTACGATGGGCGCTGGGAAATTACTAATCGGATAGAGACTGCCATAGAAGCGGTGCGCCCGGTCTTCCAGGAGCATGTAGCCACTGCCCGTTTTGCTTTTCGTCACGAACCAGCCATACTACGTTCGCTGAATATTAAAAGCATTGCCAACAATAAGTGGTCTTGGATCAAGCAGGCAGATGCCTTTTACCAGAAAGTGGAAGCCCATGCGGAAACCATGACTGCCCAGGGGGCCAATTGGGAAGAAGTGGCTCAGGCCAAAGCTTCTATCACCGCGATCATGGAGATGCGCCGGGAAGGGATGTTCATCAAAAGTAAAGCGGAAGACAGTACCGAGATGAGAAACCAGGCTGTCAAAATGCTGAAAAACTGGATAACAGAGTTTCGTGCCTCTGCCCGTCTGGCACTAAAAGATAATCCGCAGAAGCTGGAAGCCTTCGGCATCCGGGTCCGCTCCTTACAGAAGTAATGAGAGAATGATGGATGAGAAATGAATAATGTTTACCCTGAATTCATTTCAGGGATGAATGAAAAATAAATGGTGGATAATGGTGAATGTTGGATGGGTATTACCCGTTCAACATTTTTTTGCCAGGTCACTATATGTATTGAAGTCATCCCGTAGGGATATTATGCATCATGTAAGTCAGCTTATTTCCCACTGTGGAACAGCCGCTGTGGAGCCGCTGCATGGCAAAGATTCCTCCGTTGCACAGCGGAATGACGGTCTTCTTCCACCATTGCCCTGAAGTCATACCTAACGGGGTCATCCCGTAGGGATCTTATACTTCATGTAAGTCATTGATCTGTAGGGTTGGCAAAGGTTCCTCCGCTGCACTGCGGAATGACGGTCTTCTTCCACCATTGTCCTGAAATCATACCTAACGGGGTCATCCCGTAGGGATCTTATACTTCATACGAGTCATTGATCTGTAGGGTTGGCGGGGATTCCTCCGCTGCACTGCGGAATGACAGGATGGTGAAGCTGGTTGCTTTACCTATTATACAAAAAGCCCTGCCAGATTTTTGAAATCTGGCAGGGCTAAATTCTGTTGATGTGAAGATCACTAATTACTTAGCGGCCGTGCTGTCTGCCGGGGCGGTGGCTGGAGCCGGGGTTTTGTAACGCTGGTTGAGGTTTTCTACTACGGTCTTGGTAATGTCCAGGCTATCGTCGGCGTAGAGCACACCACTGTTCTTGGTATAGGTCAGCACTACTTTGAAGTTCTCGTCGGTGCCGTATTCTTCCAGGAATTCAGCTACTTTATCATACAGTTCTTCCTGTACTTTGGCTTCGTCCTGCATCAGCTGGTTGCTCAGGTTTTGCTGGTACTGCATCAGGTTTTGCTGCTTTTTCATCAGGTCTTCTTCCAGTGCACGTGCCTGGTTCATGGTCATGGTACCGGCATTACGCTGAAAAGCGGTGATTTCACCTTGTAAGCCTTTGGCACGGTTCTCATAATCCGCCTGGAGCTTCTGCGCTTTCTCTTCCAGTTCAGCCCTCTTGTCCTTGAAGAAGTCATAGTTTTGCAAAAGGGTGTCGGAGTTGACATAAGCGATTTTGGGCATACCGCCGGAAACACTGCTGCCACTTGATTGTGCCGTCTCCGCAGAGCCGTTACCACTAAAATGAAGTACATACAGGTAGATGACAGCGACTGCCAGGATACCATTTAAGATAAGAGATAAGTTTTTCACGATAAGATTTTTGTTGTTTGTTTTTTCTAAAGAACCACAAATATAAGGAAAGGCACAAGAATAATAAGCATGCTGCTCACCAATTACTGTGCTTGACCCAATTGTTCAGCTATAGTTTTAGTGACCTTGGACTTGACTTTGCCAGTATGCTCGGTGGTCTTGCTTTCTATCAGCATGATGAGGCATTTCTCTTCAGCGGAAACTCGATGATTAATGCCTTTTTCTACCACAAATAGTTCGCCTTCCTGTATTAGGAAAGAGGGCTGGTGTTCTATTTCCATCAGCAGCTTACCCTTGATGACATAGAAAAGCTCATCTTCCTGTTCGTGATTATGCCAGGGAATGTCCTCCCCTTTGATTTTGGCAAGCTTCACATATTCGTTGTTGACGCTGCCAATCACTTTCGGGGAAAAGTAGTCCCCGATCTTGTCAAATGCCTGCGATAGTTTGATCTTTTCCATAAGGGTAGCAAGGGATTGATAAAAGGGTTTACACCGCTTTGGTTTCGGCTATACCTTCTGCAGTAGCCGCGTCGGTAGTGCCGGTAGGTTTTTTTATGCCTTTTTTCTCTTTGAAGAAGATCGCAAAGAGTATCAGTACAATGATGGAAAGTACCGCGGGCACTAACCAAATGTCGTACCATAAATACTCCTGGGCGTCTCCCGTACCTACCGTATAAAGTTCCGCAATATAGCCTGAAAGCACGGAACCGATGAACATACCAACGCCATAAGTCGCAAAGGTGATCAGCCCTTGGGCAGAGTTTTTGACTGACTTTGGCGCCTTTTCATCTACATAAATTTGTCCGGCCACAAAGAAGAAGTCATAGCAGATACCATGCAGTATGATACCGCCATAGAGCATCCACACAAGTTCAGTAGGGTTTCCAAACATAAATAGGGCATACCGGGCACCCCAGGCAGCCATCCCGACCATCAGCATGGTCTTGTAGCCAAAACGCTTGAAGAAAAAGGGCATCAGCAACAGAAACAGAATTTCTGAGCCTTGTCCCAGGGTCATCTTTTCAGCCGCGAAGGGCAAACCGATATCATTCAGAAATAAGTTGGCAAAGCTATAGTAAAAGGAAAGGGGAATACAGATGAGTAGCGAAGCGATAAAAAGGATAGCAAATGAGCGGTCTTTCATCAGCTTTAAGGCATCCAGGCCCAGCACTTCACTAATCGTGGCTTTCTCTCCTTTGCTTTTGGGAGGCGTATGGGGTAAGGTAAAGCAGTATAAACCCATCACCACCGATGAACCGGCAGCAATCAGGATGGGTGTGGCCTGTGCTTCAATTTCCAGCCTGCTTACGATGATCCCTACGATAATCCAACTGATGGTGCCCACTACCCTGATGGCCGGAAACTGCTCCCCGGGATTCTCCATGTTGGCAAATGACAGGGAGTTGGTCAAAGCAATGGTAGGCATGAAGCAAAGGGTATAGGCGATAATGACCGGATAAAAGAGGCTGAAATCTTCAATCTGCGCCAGCCAGTAAAGAAGGATGGCCCCGACAAGGTGCAGCACTGCCAACACCCGCTCAGTAGCAAAGAATCGGTCAGCCACCATCCCTACAAAGAAGGGGGAAATCATGGCGGCAATAGCGAAGGCGCTGTAAGCCAACCCGATTTGCGAACCTTCAAATTTAAGGGTTACACCCAGGTAAGTGCCCAAGGTGACATACCACGCGCCCCAAACAAAGAACTGCAAAAACATCATGCCTGAGAGCTGCAAGCGGGTCTTTAATGTCATAGTTTGATAGTTTTATGTAGGTTGGATGTAGTAGATATGTGTATAGTATTTTGCACACCATGCATCACTTAGCGTTCTTTACGTTTCTTCTTAGCGCCCTTTGCGTGAAATTTTAATGTATGTAAGCTTGCTGTACGTCCAAAAGGAGCGAGCTTAATATTAACATATTGAAAGCCTCAAATTAAGTGGAAATATCACGGTAGCATATCAATTACCGGCCCCACCAAATTTTTTGTCGTCACCTTCGGCTTTCTTGGTTTCGCTGCCGTCCTTAAGCTGCTGGGAAATCGCCATATAAGGACCAGAAACCACCCGGTCACCCTGGGCAAGCCCTTCCAGTATCTCAATATTCTCATAATCACTAATACCGGTTTTTACATTGACGCGTTCTACCGTATTTTCCCCTTTCGCCCTAAATACCACTTCGGCCATGTTTTCATCTTGGGTAAACTGCTCATCTTCATCGGTCTCACCATTCTCCGTATTTCCTTGCTCTCCTTCGGCAGGTTTGGGTTTATTGTCTTCCTTCGGGCGAGTAGTTACCGACGCCAGTGGCACTGACAGTACATTTTCTTTCTTCTGGGTGATGATATCTACGCTGGCGGTCATGCCGGGGCGGAAGGGATAGGGGCCTTTTTCGGCCAGTAAGTCTTCGTACGATGCATTGAGCAGGCGGATACGTACTTCAAACTCAGTAACGGCTTCCTGGGTAATCTTTTCCTTGGCGGTGCTGGCAATAGAAGTAACCACTCCTTTAAATTCTTTGTCCATGTAAGAATAGGCATCCACATCAACCTCGGCAGTATCCCCTAAGTTCACCCGGATAATGTCGTTCTCATTCACATCTACCCATACTTCCATACGGCCCAGATCGGCGATGCGCATCATCTCGGTACCTGCCATCTGAGAAGTACCCACTACGCGCTCGCCCTGCTCTACATCCAGTTTGGAAACAATACCGCCTACCGGGGCATAGATGCTGGTCAAAGAGAGGTTCTCACGGGCTTCATCCACAGAAGCCTCTGCGCTTTTGACGGCAAAGCGGGCGGCTTCTACGGTTTGTTTGGCTGATTCCACCTGCTGCTTGGCTACCTGAAAGTTGCTCTCAGCAGTCTCAAAGTCCGCGTCAGAAATGACTTTGTCCTTGTACAGGGAATTGTTTCGTTCGTAAGCTGCCTGTGCCTGTGAAAATTGCGCTTCGGCACTGGCCACACTAGCCTGGGACTGGGCTAAATTGGCCCGCTGCTGGTTAAGGGTAGCCAGGGTGCGGGACACAACGGATTCAAAATTATCAGGGCGAATCCTGGCGAGTAGGGCACCCATCGCTACCGAATCCCCTTCTTCCACATTTAGTTCGGTAATCTCACCAGGCACTTCGGGGGAGATTTTCACTTCCATCTCAGGTTGTACAGTGCCCGAGGCAGTCACCCTTTCTACAATCGTACGGGGCTTGACCTGGGCGAAAGTGACCGCTACCACATTATCTTTTCCGATCCATCCAAGTTGCTTGGCCACAAAGAGTAAAGCAATGATCACGACAGCGATGATGCTGATAATGAGCAGGGGATTTCTTTTTTTTCGTTTTTTTGTTTGTACAGGCATGAGGTTGTGCTTACTTGTGCTGGTAAATTAGTGTTTCTCAACGTAAAATTTTAAAACTTAGCGTAAAAATATACACTTTTTAACCAAACGAATACTCATGCAAAAGAAGATCGTCGTACTATCTGGTTCTGGTATAAGCGCGGAAAGCGGCATTCCGACCTTCCGTGATTCCGGGGGCTTATGGGAAGGATTTGACATCAATGAAGTAGCCACACCCCAAGGCTGGAAGAAGAACCCTCAGTTGGTATTAGACTTCTATAACCAAAGAAGGAAAGCAGCGCTGGAAGCAAAACCCAATGCCGGCCACCTCAGCCTTGTGGAATTAGCGCAATACTATGATGTGGTGATTATTACCCAAAATGTTGATGGCCTGCATGAGCGTGCCGGATCTTCTAAAGTAATTCACCTGCATGGGGAGCTTAGCAAATCACGCAGCACTGTAGATGAAAACCTGATCTATGATATTGAAGGTTGGGAAATCAAATGGGGAGAGCTATGCGAAAAAGGTTCACAATTGCGGCCTCATATTGTGTGGTTTGGCGAAATGGTGCCTATGATGGAAGTAGCTAGTAATGAAGTAGTTAAAGCTGATTATTTGATTGTTGTCGGCACCTCACTACAGGTGTATCCGGCAGCAGGATTACTCTATGATGTAAATCCGGGAACACCCATCTATATCGTAGACCCGGCGACGCCAGACTATGCAGCCCAGCCTAATATTACCCCTATACAAGAATCGGCCAGCACCGGATTACCTAAGCTAGTGAAGCAATTGATCAAAGAGGCACAATAATAGTAATGGTATAGATATAAGGTCAGTTTTGACAATTTGGCACGCCCAGGCTCATTGCAGAAAAAAGAATTGAGCGGTGCAACCCTAAGCATACTTTAGGTGTCATACTACCAAATACAATGACTAAACACCTTTACCTATGAAAGCTGGCCACCAAATGATGCGAAACTTTTTTGTAAAAGAACCCAAGTTCTCAGTGTTGATTGCTATGGTTGCTATTATATTGCTGATCGCACTATTCCTGACCGTAGATTTCAGCACTTTTACTTCGTTCTCCTTTTCTGAAATTAAATTTCCTAAGGTGAATACCTCTTTCATAACGCAGTGCAGGCTTTTTTAAGCCAAACCCTTACCATCTCATTAGCGCCGATGCCCAGGTAAAACCACTTCCAAAAGCGGCTAGGCACACCAAATCGCCATCCTTTATTTTCCCTTGTTCCCAGGCTTCACTCATCGCAATCGGAATAGAAGCCGCCGTCGTATTTCCGTATTTCATGATGTTATTGAATACCTGATCATCTCTTAGATTCAATTGCCTTTGTACCATCTGGCTGATACGGAGATTGGCCTGATGGGGAATGAGCAAGTCCAGATCTTCAGGTGTATAGCCATTTGTATTGAGCGCTTCCATCACCGCCTCAGGAAAGCGGGTTGACGCATGTTTGAAAACAAAATTACCGTTCATGATCGGATAAATCGTGCCTTCCTCTATCATTTCAGGTTTGATACGGGGAATAGAACGGCTGCTGCCTACATCCAGCACTGCCAATTCTTCAGCGTATTTACCTTCGGAGTGCAGGTGGGTTGACAAGATCCCTTTGTCTTTTTCATCAGTAGCCTGGAGTACTACCGCCCCGGCACCATCGCCGAACAACACGGAAACGCCTCTACCTCTGGTAGTAAAGTCCAGTCCGCTGCTGTGTATTTCAGAGCCAATAACCAGCACCGTATCATACATGCCTGTTTTGATGAATTGATCGGCTATAGATACACCATATACAAAGCCAGTGCATTGAGTACGCACATCCAGCGCCCCCACTTCTCTTATTCCTAATTCTCGTTGTACTAATACGCCCGAACCCGGAAAATCATAGTCAGGGCTGAGAGTGGCGAATACAATAAAGTCAATATCATCGGGCTGAATGCCAGCGTTTTCTAATGCCATAAGGGCTGCGCGCGTACCCATATTGGACGTTGTATCTTTGCCCAGCTCAAAAAAACGCCTCTCCTCTATACCGGACCGCTCCCTAATCCATTCATCGGATGTATCCATCAGTTCAGCCAGGTCATCGTTGGTCACCACTTTTTCAGGAAGATATCTGCCTACTCCGGTTATTCTGGAATTTCTCATATTAGTGTTGCTATAAATGTTGTTTTAAAGGACATGAATATTGATCTAAAGTTTGATAATGACAAACTTTAAATTTACCTATCTAGTTCTGACCCCACGATAATTTTTACTGCAAAAGCAGATAACTCAAGCCAGCCAGTGTCCCACCAATTGATGGTCCTAAGACGGGAACCCAGGCATAACCCCAGTCACTGTCCCTTTTTTTGTCAACGGGAAGAATCTGATGCATTAATCGTGGTGCCAGGTCACGGGCGGGATTGATGGCATAGCCCGTGGTGCCCCCCAATGAAAGCCCGATGGAGAATACCAGGAAGCCTACCGGAAGGGCACCCAACGAACCCAATCCAAACTCAGTATCAGGTGATAAATCAGGGGAAGCCATGGATGGCCCGGCAATGTAGAGGACCGCAAATACCAGGACGAAAGTGCCGATGATCTCTGAAAATAAATTGTTTGCATAACTTCTGATCGCCGGAATAGTAGCGAAGATCGCGAGTTTAGCATTTTTGTCCTCGGTAACTTTTACATGCTGGCGGTAAAAAAGCCAGACCAATGCAGCGCCTAATGCGGCACCGGCAAGTTGTGCTGCAACGTATCCGGGCACCTTGGCCCACTCAAAAACTCCGGCAGCGGCCAATCCGAGGGTGACCGCCGGGTTAAGGTGGGCACCACTATAATCCGTAACGGTGAAGACACCTACAAAAACTGCCATACCCCAACCGAACGTAATGACGATCCATCCGGCATTGTTTCCCTTGGTTTGGTTGAGTACCACATTGGCTACCACGCCATTACCTAGAAGAATGAGTAGGGCTGTGCCGATAAACTCAGCGGTGTAGTTTGACATGTTGATTGGTAAGTTTGGTGGTTGTATTGATTAATGTAAAATGTATTCATTGGCTAATCTTGTATAAGCGATGACCTGATCTTTTTCCCATGCTTCGTCTTTTCCTAATTCTTTGACCAAAAGTCTGGCTACTTCCGGGGCCATCTCTATACTTGCCCGGGCATTCAGCAGCAGGGCACGGGTTCTTCGCGAAAGGAAATCCTCTACGTTGCGGGCCATTTCATTTTGTGCCGCCCATACTACCTGCGCTTTGATGATAGGTAAATCCTTATGCATCTGCTCTCCCAACTCTGGCTCCCGGTTGATCAGCTTGCGGATGGCAATCATATCAGAGCCGTAAAAGAACAAATCATCTTTCATATTAATGTTTTTGAGCCAGCCATGTATGCGCAGGTCTTTGGTTTTTGAAGCCCTTTCTTCCAGGCCAGCAATGAGCGCAGCTTTGTCAATGGTGTCTTCTCCCATCTTGCGATAGGTAGTCCATTTTCCACCAGTAATGGTCACCAATCCCGATATGGAAACCATTAGCGCATGGCTGCGTGAAATCTGTGCTGTATTTTTATCGTCATCAGTGCTTACCAGCGGCCGAATACCGGCAAATACACTTTTTACATCTTCACGCTTAGGGTCTTTGCTCAGGTATTTGGCAGCATGCTCCAGGAGAAACTCTATTTCTTCTTCCTGCGCGCGGGGTTCAAGGGAAATTTTTTCTATTGGGGTATCAGTCGTGCCTACGATGGCTTTGTTATTCCAGGGTACTACAAATAATACCCTGCCGTCATCGGTTTTGGGTACCATAATGGCCGAAGTGCCGGGCAGAAATTCCCTATCCAGCACAATGTGTACGCCCTGGCTGGGCCGGATAATATCTCTGGCCTCGGGATTATCCATCTTTAGGATGTCATCTACAAACACGCCTGTCGCATTGACCACAACACGGGATTGAATTTGAAATTCTTTTCCTGATTCAAGGTCTTCAGCGATTACACCGCTGACCATATCGCTGGCTTTGATCAATCCTTTCACTTTCATATAATTGACCAGCGTGCCACCCTGATCAGCGCAGGATTGGGCAATATTGATGGCCAGACGCGCATCATCAAACTGCCCATCGTAGTAGATGACCCCACCACGTAATCCATCCGGCTCTAGCGTGGGGATAAGCTCCAGCGTTTCTTCTTTGGACAAACTTTTGGATGGTCCTAAACCCAACTTGCCGGCCAGCACATCATAGACTTTCATCCCGACGGTATAGAATGGCCCGCCCCACCAGTCGTAAGTTGGTATGACAAAAGCCTGATTCCTGACCAGATGAGGGGCATTTTTCATCATCAGCCCGCGTTCGTGTAGGGCTTCAACCACTAATGAAACATCGCCCTGTTGTAGGTAGCGGACACCACCATGCGCCAGCTTGGTGCTTCGGCTGGAAGTCCCCTTGGCAAAGTCTGCCTGTTCAAGTAACAAAGTTGAATATCCGCGGGAAGCAGATTCTAAGGCTGTGCCAAGGCCGGTGGCACCTCCACCAATCACAATTACATCCCAGACCGTATTATGTTCTGTAATGGTGTTGATCATAATTTCTCTATCCATCAGGTAAGGGTTTGGGTATTGGGTTTTAGATTATTTGCAGATGTGAATGATCATTCTTCTATCCAGGACTTGGATCTGCCAATGGCTTTGTCCCACTGCTTGCGTAAATCCTCTGATTTAAATTCTTCATTAGGGGTAAATGTACGGTCCATCTGCCATTGCTTTTGGATTTCTTAGTGGGACTATCCATCCTTCCTCAGTATGTTCAATAGCTTCACGCATCCCGCCGCAATCGGTGCTAATTACTGGTAAACCCAAAGCCATG
>JBBSOG010000080.1:0-16406 GCA_038259985.1 Cytophagales bacterium | reverse complement strand
AGCAGTCCCTCCATTTTGTGACTGGGTAACCCGGATACCGCTGGCTACTGGGGTGCCGTTGAGGGGGTACTGGCTGTTGAAAAGTACCCGGGGGTAAATAAAATCGTCCAGTCTTTTATAAAAGAAGCCTGCCGATAAGATACCCACACTGCCGAAGTAGCGCTCGGCCAGCACATCCAGGTTGAGGGCGCTTACAGGGAGCAGCTCGGGATTGCCAACGGTCGCTTCTTCATCTTCCAGATTGGCCTCCTGGGAGGGAATGATCTCTGAAAAATTAGGCCGGGCATAAGAATAAGTTAGTGCTGCCCGCAGATTGGTGAAATTGTCTAGCGTATACTTGAAATGTACCTGAGGTAGCACAAAATCGTAGTCCGAATTGCCACTCACCGGAATGATTTGCTGTAAGTCCCCATTAGGGGCAATAATTACATCGCTGGATTTGTAGTCTACATTGGTTTTTTCGTAGCGTACACCGCCCAATATCATGAGCTTGGCAAACTGGTGACGGGCCATGAGGTAAGCGGCATATACGTTTTCTGTTGCTTCGTAGGCTTCCAGGGCCTCATCTATTGCTTTATCTTCTATCTGTAGTTCAAACTCGTTTAAGTTATTATTATAGTAAGTGATCAGTTTACCCAAATCAAGAGGCCGAAAAAGCTGGTATTCTCCTTTTAGGAATTCTTGTTCTGGTAAATCCCCTTCAAAAGTATCCAGTGCAGGAACGTCGCCGTGTCCTTCGTATACCTCTTGTGTGATATTGTAGGATTTCTTTTTAAAGCGTACTTTGCCACCGAATTTTATTTCACCTTCGCTGTTGCCGGTACTATAGGGAATGCCAAGGTTCAGCTTTGCGGTGATGTTTTGGTCTTGCGCCAGGGTATTGCCTACCTCCAAGGCATCAAATGCATAGGCACTATTGTCTTCGTAACCACTTACATTGACCAGTTTAGGAAAATCAGTGTTGCTAAAGTCTATTTCGCTAGGCGTAGGGTTGATGAATGTCCCTTCATAATCGTAAGGCGTATCCTGCTCCCCATAGGAATATTGCACTTCATAATCAATGTGAACCCCCGGAAAATTATGTTTGGCCCCTAGGTTGATGCTGGTCACGGACTGCGCTTCAAAGCGGTCTTTGGTAATGCGTTCTATCTCTTCATCTTCGGTCTTAAACACATAGCGTTCCCGCATTTCGCGATCGGTAAAACGGGTTTGGAGCACCCTGAAATAAGCCTCTTGGCCGGGACGGAATTTATAGTCTAAGGTGCTACTCAGGCCCAAGCGGGTGCGGGTCAGGGTATAGTCCCTCAGTTCCAGTTCGTTGTCAAAAGGCTCACGCTCCCAGTTATCCGAACCCAGGTCGTTGTGGTAATAGCTGGCATTGAGGAGCAGTCCGAACTTTTCATTTTCGCCAAACCGCTGCCCGTACTGCAACGAACCCTGAATATTCGCTTTTTCCACCAGATGGTTATATCCGCCCACGATAGTGGCCTTGATTTCCGGGGTAGCCGAACTAGCCGTGCGGGTAATTAGGTTCACATTTCCGCCGATGGCGTCGCCGTCCATATCAGGTGTCAGGGCTTTAGTCACTTCCATGGAAGCTAACTGGTCGGAAGGAATGGCATCCAGGGCTACGAAACGCACATCTGCTTCTGGTGAGGGGATCTGTTCTCCGTTGACGCTAATGTTGGTAAACTGTGGTGCCAAACCTCTCACCAGCACATAGCGGCCTTCTCCCTGGTCTCTTTCAATGTTGACTCCCGGAACCCTTTGCAAGGCTTCAGCAGCGTTAGGGTCAGGAAAACGTCCGATCTGGTCGGCCGCCACGATGTTTTTGATATTGTCAGCAGACTTCTGTTGGTTAAGTGCCTGGGCTTGTCCCTGTAGGGCACCGTTGACGATGACTCCGCTCAACTCGGTAGTGGAGCTTTGCAATTCAATAAGCAGTTGGTTGTTTTTTTGGGGAGAAACTGTTACCTGCAAAGTAGTATCCTGGTAGCCCAGGTAGCGCACTAGCAGTGTATAGTCACCTGAGGGAAGGTTTAGAATGGCCTCTCCCTGAAGTCCGGTAGCCGCTCCATAGCTCCTGCCCTGAATATTGAGCGTGGCACCAGCTAGGCGTTCCCGGCTGTAAGCATCTTGTACAGTAGCCTGCAACAATCCTTGCTGGGCAAAGACTGAAGATAGATTGAATAAGGTAACGAAGGTTAGTAATTGTGCTTTCATGATATTTCAGCTTAGGTGATAGACAAAGCAAAGACAGGATAATATCATCGTCAATAGTGCGGGGGCAGCAAAGCGGCAACGTGTCTTTTACAAACGTTAACAAAACAGCTACAAAGAGAAAGTCATATTAATAATTAACTGACTTTCAGTTAGTTATGAATCGGATATTGTGTATTATCTTTCTGTTAACTGTGGGTTACCAAATAGTTAATCATATGGTCTGCAAAAAGGTGTTAAGTTTTTGGGCTTTGTCTAGTTCCAGCTTTTTTCTGAGCCGATAGCGGGCAATTCTAAGGCTGTTGGTTGAGATGCCCATCATGGCCGCAATATCGGTGGATGACATGCGCATTTTCATTAGCGCTGCCAGTTTGAGTTCGGCTTGTGAAAGTCCCGGAATCCTTGAGACCAGTTTTTTGAAAAAGGCCGGATGTACTTCCTCAAAATTTTTACGAAAGTCATCCCAGTTGTGGTCACGGGAAAGGTTGAAATCTATATCTTTGGATAAATTCCTCAGCACTTTCTTAGGGTAGCGGGAATCAGCATGATCAATCTCTTTGAGCTCACTTTTCACCTGTTTGAGTAACTGGTTTTTTTCTATGAGGTGGAGCGTATATGTGGTTAAAGATCGGCTCTTGCTGTCCAGTTCGTTTTTTAGCTGCTGCTCAGCAAGCATGTTGTTATGCTTTTGTACTTGCATCAATTGATGTTGGGTGTCATAGAGTTCAGTACTTTGCTGGAGTTTCATCCGCTGGCGACTGATCAGCAGCAGGGCCAGAATGATGATGAGACTCAGCCCGGCCGCAATCAAAAAGAAAACTAACTGACTAATACGGCGGTCTTTTTCCAGCAAAGCGATCTCCCGGTTTTTCATATCTGCCCCAAAAAAAGTCTCCAAGCGGGCAACTTGCCTAAGGCCGTCTTCACTATAGATTTGTTTGTAGAGTATTACCGAGCTATCCAGATACTGATAAGCGAGCTGATGTAAATGTTGAGCAGCAAAAAGCTGTGCCAAATCGCGATAAACACTTCTTATCTGGTATTGATCCTGCTGTTCTTTCGCCAGCGTCAAAGCCTCTTGCATGTAAGTGAATGCTTCGGGAAAGTGTTGGGTTTTATAAGACACATCCCCGAGATTATTCAAGATCCTGGCCCGTGAAGATGGGTCTTCGAATACACCATTCAATTCTAGGCTTTGTTTAAAAAATTGCTCTGCAAGGGCATACTCCTCCAAATCTTCATAGATGCTTCCTAAATTTTCTAGGATGAGGCTTTTTCCTTTACCATAGCTGGCTGAGTCGTACAAAGCGAGTGCCCGGTACTGGTAAAACAATGCGGAATCGTACATTTCTTTTTTTTCGAAATAGTGGCCGACATGCCCGTAAGTTCCGGCAGTTTCCTGTATGTCTTGCAGCTTTTGATAGATGTGCAATGCCGCTTGGTGGTAGTATAACACCTTATCCGGTCGCTTGAGCTGGGAATATAACTGTCCCAAGTCGTTAAAATTGGCAGCCCGTTGACTTGGATTATGGTAGCTTTGCCATATTTTTTCCGCTTTCAAAAAATATTCTAACGCCTGGTTATAGGCCGCTTCTACAAAAAATAATTGCCCTAAAAGCTGGGCGCTTTGGGCTTGTACGTCAGGTAGCCCTTGCTTAGAAGCCATTTGCTCTGCTTCTTGTGCTAATACAAAAGCTGAATCCGTATTTATGGACATCATGGTACGGGCACTGTCCAGTAAAATATAACCATCAATCTGCTGTGTAATTTTCCCTTCCGACTGAGAAAAAATAGGGGAGGTATGGTATAATAGTGAGAATAAAATGAGCAGATGACGCATGAGAAAAAAGAACAATTTGAACAGAAGTATCTGTCAAATTATCACATTTTTAGTATATCACTGCTCCATCGGATCAGAATTAACCAAAGCTTAACTGTTTCTTAAAGCTAGCTTAACAGAGACGTTTAAGGTTTAAGAGATGTTATTTAAATTTTGAAAAAAGTTGGTCAAAGATTAAACTTTGGGTTGACCGCTCCACAGGGGACAAAACTCAAAAGTTTATGGAAATTCAATTCGAACTGCTCACTGACTCGCACACTATTAAATAAGCACTCTTTGTCAGTGAAGATACTGGTGTTGCCGGTAACAAAAAGCTCAATGTCCCCCGTGGAGCGTTGAAAAACGTCATATACTCACAGATACAATTGGCCTAGGGTGGGTAACGGTAGTACATGCAGCCAATGGTGAAATCAAGACCAATATCAAAATGATAAAAAAATAAAGGAATTTTGAAAAGCCATTCCTAAGATATCATAGCTTTCTTTTTGAATTAATATCAACTTAATATTATTAGTTTTAACATTAATTTAACATGAACTATATTAGCTGTTCAAAAAATTATATCCCCATGAAAGACGAAAAAGTGCTTAAAAAACAGATCAAAGCTCAACTGAAAGTCAAGTTAGAAGAGATTTTAAACGAATTGGACTTAGAAATAAACGAAAAGACCTTGAGCAAAATGGACAAGCAAGTCAAAAAGCTGGCTAAGAAACTGACTGCTTTAAAGTACAAAGCTGATCAAAACGCACACAAAGTAGAGAGTGAAGCAAGTACAGAGTTACAGGATACAGCAAAAGCCGTAACCAGAAAGAAAGTCGTCAAAAAAACAGACAAGCCAGCTGACATGAGAAAAAAAGGAACTACCAAGAAAACTACCAAGGCAAAGTAAAAGAAGTGAGCCATAGTGCTTCCTATTTATTTTGATGATTGGCCCCTGCTGAAATTGCATCAAAAATTAACCATCATAAGATACGGCAAATACGTTCCTGGAGGTCCATTGTAATCAACACCTTATCCACCCTCTCCGAACTTCTTAGGATAATTATTTGATTATAAATCCTAGGAAAGTATTTTAAAAGTGTCGTTAATCACTGATAATCAAGTAGTTATAGTATAACAAGCTATCGTTATTAATATTACCTGGTTTCTTAACCTTCTCCGCGAAGTGTAAGCCCAGCAGGGCTCTCTTATTTCCTTATATGACTCGCTGTTAAGTATATCGCTTAAAGGTATGCGTTTTTGATCCGCTGCAAATTAAAACAAGATATCACACAACAAAATATACGTCAGCAATCATTATCGGGGATGTTCATATTTTTGATGGAATGTGATAAGGCCATGAACTTAAAATGATATGGGTAAAGGTCATAAGGCAAAGGCGTATAGCCATAAAACCGGGTTACCATAGTGAATAAAAATGCATTGATTTGAATAGTTATTTTCGTTCTTTTTTAGCTTTACTTTGATAGTTCAAACAAAAAGAATACCTACACCAAGTCATAGCTAGGATTCCGTCATGAACCCCGCATGGAATGCCCTGCGTAATTTGACCCAAATTCTCTGCGAGAGACATTGCTAAGACAAGAAGTGACAAAGTAGAGTTAGGTAGGAAGGCAAAATTAGAATAATCTATAAAGGGTTATCTTCAAGGTAATTAAATAATACAGAATCAGACATCATGGCAGAGCCAAAAACACCGATGGTACCGCCCTAATATAATTTTTATTTATTAGAGTATGTTTTAAAATTATTAAGAAGCGATTCTATGAATTAGGAATGATATCATTGCAATTTGCAGCATAGCTTCAGAAGATTCCACTGTTTTTTCATAATCTCTACAGAGCCGCCTTCTAAAATTAAGCCATCCGAGTGTTCTTTCTACCGGCCATCTGTTCTTCTCAGGGATAAATCCTTTGGATGATTCCGGCCTCTGTACAATCGCCCGGCGACCCGGTTCTACTTTCCAGCTGGTCATGGCTTCCACATAATTTATAAAAGTTTCTTTGTATCCATGATCAGCTACAATTTTCTTCATCCTAGGCACTTTTCCTTTAAGTTTTTTGATCAGTTCCATACCGCCTTGATTATCAGAAATGTTTCCCGCAGTGATATGCACTGCCAAAGGCAGGCCTAATGTGTCAACAGCAAGATGTCTCTTGCGGCCATTCACTTTCTTCCCACCATCTATGCCTGTATCCAAACTGATGAAGTTTACAATTTTGGTAGTCTGACTATCAAAGGCCAGCAAACTGGGTGTTTCTTCTCTCTGTTGCCTTTTTCTTTCTTTAATGACTAGTTCATCCTGGAGTTGTTCCCACACTCCTGTCTTCTGCCATTTTCTGAAATAATAGTAGACGCTTTGCCAGGGAGGATACTTACTTTCTAGGTTTCTCCATTGAGCACCAGTATAATTGATCCAAAGAATGGCATTCATAACCGTTCGTAAACTATGGTATCTCACTCTTTGATCGTCCAATGTTTTTTCTATAATTTCCCACTCTGAGTCGGAGAGTTCTTTAAACTTGCTTTGCATAAACTTAAGACCTGAAGAATTTTAAGTTTAACGCTTAGTAGCCTCTCCGATTCTATATTTTTTACAATTTAAAACATACTCTTAGATCACCCTAGCTAAATACTCAGTTTTCTTAGGCATCGCTACGCTGTTTAAGCCAGATTGTCATAACCAATATTCTAAAATTTCTTTTTTCACTATTGAATTACTCTTATCATCTTGAAGATAGGAAAGAAGCAACCTTAGTATCAACTGCCCTGAATTTACTAGCGTAATCCCCAGATCATAAACGCTTTACTATTAATATAATCTTAACATCTTCTTAACAATCCTCTGTGGCAGACCAACTACTTTTGTGGCTTAATATACAAGGCATAGAAAAATTTTAGCCAACCTACCCTTAAACTTATGTATTCAAAATTACGATCCTCAAAAATCATATATGCTTCCGCATGTTTGATCACTTGGGCTGGATTTAGCGTTAACCCATCCCATGCGTTTTCTACCACTATTGATAGAGAGGGACTTTCTATAATTAATGCCCCTTTATCAAGTGCAGTTTCTGTTATCCAGTCCATCTCGGGCACGGTCACCGATGAAACTGGGGCACCCTTACCCGGTGCCACAGTGGTGGTGAAAGGAACAACCAACGGTACGATTACCGATGTTGATGGAAAATTTGTCATTGATGCCGATGCCGACGCCGTGCTTGAAGTTTCTTACGTGGGGTTTTTTCCGAAGGAGGTTTCCGTGAACGGGCAGTCTTCCCTGGCGGTCCAGTTGGAACCGGATGTTTCGCAATTGAATGAAGTTGTTGTGGTTGGTTACGGTACTCAAAAAAGGTCAGACGTGACTGGCTCAGTCGCTTCTATCAATAGTGAAAATTTTAACGTGGGTGTGGTTACGAACCCAGGTGAACTGATTCAGGGTAAATTGGCTGGTGTCTCCATTGCTTCAAATAGTGGCGAACCTGGTGCCTCACAAGATGTCATTATCAGGGGTATCGGGAGCTTGCGCTCCGGTACCCAGCCGCTATACGTAGTAGATGGCTTTTTGCTGGACAATTCCTCTACTGGCATTCCCACCAATCCCCTGACCTTTCTTAACCCTAATGATATAGAGAGTATTGATGTGCTAAAGGATGCCAGTGCTGCTGCAGTATATGGTTCCCGGGCATCAAATGGAGTAGTAGTAATTACTACTAAAAAAGGACAAGGACAACCTCAAATAAATCTTTCATTATCTACTGGTTTGTCCTCCATGGCCAATCAAATAGGTGTGTTTGATGCCGATGAGTTTCGTAAGCAGGTAGTGGACGTGGGGGGAACTTTGGAAGACTTCGGTGGAAATACGGATTGGCAGGATGAGTTGGGCCAAACCGGCGTATCAAACAATGTCAATTTTTCCATGAGTGGGGCCAATAGCGAGCGGTTTTCGTATTTCGCATCTTTTGGCTATCAGAACCAGGAAGGCATCTTGAAGAATAGTAATTTAAAGCGTTATTCTGGGAAATTGAATATGAACCAAAAAGCGTTGAATGGGAGGTTGAATGTAGATTATAACCTTACTGCCTCTCGCACTGAAAACTTACGCCCCAGTATCACCTCCACCATCAGCGATATGCTGAGCTTGAACCCTACGATCCCTGCATATACGGACGGGGAGCCGACCTTATTAAATACCAACGCTTTAAATCCGATTAAACGCTATGAACTTTTTAGTGATGTAGCCATCAATAACCGTATTTTGGCCAATATTTCACCTTCAATAGAACTCATTGATGGCTTGACTTATAAGTTGAACCTTGGGGTCGATTATTCCGCCACAAATAGGGATCAACAGTACAAACCCTTTCCGGAAGTTGTAAACGAATCCGATGTTTCAGATGGTTCGTTAGAAAGTGCAATTAGTGCCAATACCAACCAACTGGTAGAGAATACGCTTACCTATCAATGGAACAGTGATGTTCACAGCGTTACACTGCTAGGGGGACAATCTTACCAAAGCTTTTCGGATGAAACAAGAATATTTTCATACCGGGGCTTTGCAGATAATAACATTGAACCTAAGTACCAGGACCAGACCAGTACCGATGAATATCCTACCTCAGTAAGTTCGGCAGCCTTTAAGAACGAACTGCAGTCCTTTTTCGGCAGACTGAACTATGGGTATGCCGATAAATATTTGTTTACCGCCACATTTCGTGCCGATGGATCTTCAAAGTTCGGGGAAAACAACAAATATGGCTATTTCCCTTCTTTTGCCCTGGGATGGAACATCAGCAATGAAGAGTTTATGGGAAACTCGTTTTTTGACAATTTAAAGTTGCGTGCAAGTTGGGGTCAAACGGGTAACCAGGAGATCCCCTCCAAAATTACCAAAGCCAGTTTTTCGGAGGATAGATTATTAACTGGTGCTGGCAGTCTCAACACGTACCCCATAGATACTGACGCCACTTCAATTGATGGTTATCCCTACGGAATTGTTTTTACACGTTTGGCAAATCCCGATCTACAATGGGAGGTCTCTTCCCAAATAGATATAGGAGTTGATTTTGCATTCTTTAATTACCGTTTGACCGGAACCTTAGATTATTTCAATAAACAATCTTCCAATATACTTTTGGAAGTTGTTCCTGCAGATCCTGTGGAACCAACCGCTTTATATTGGAATAATATCCCGGATATGATCATCCAGAACAATGGTGTTGAATTGGCACTGGATTACAATAGCGATAAACAGCAAGAGTTCTCCTATAATATCGGAGGCAATATTACCTATATCCAAAACGAGGTGAGAGATTCGCCCTATTCGGTATTAACCACCGGGGCGGCCCAAGGTTCTGGCCAAACTGGCGCGACCATCAATGGCTACGTCAACAATGAGCCTTTAGGGGCATTCTATATGCTTCAATTTGACGGTATTAATCCTGATACTGGCCTGAATATGTTCAGGGACATCAATGGTGATGGTGAAGTATTGGACGATGACCGCAGCGTCGTGGGCAGTGCTATTCCTGAGTTGATTTACGCATATTACCTCAACATGAAGTACAAATCTTTTGACTTAAGTTTAAACTTCAATGGAGTAGCCGGTAACAAGGTGTATAATCATACGACCATGACACTGTTCAATAAGGCACTGCTGGCTAGGTCTAATAACACCACTGATTTTGCGGTGCAGTACCCTGATGAGTTATTAAGCAATGCCAACACCGTTTCTACCCGATACCTAGAGGATGGCTCATTCTTAAGATTGAATAACGCTACCATCGCCTATAACTTAGGTCCTGAAAAGATCGGGTTGAAGGGTGCGGTCCAAAATATCCGTTTTTCGATAACCGGTCAAAACCTATTTGTCATCACATATTATTCAGGATTTGACCCGGAAGTCAATACCGGATCTGCTTCTGCCGACATTCAAACCTTTGGGATTGACCGTTTTACCTATCCCAGGGCAAGAACGATATTATTCAGTCTGAATGTCACATTTTAACGATCCTTTACTCTCTACTAGAATACCAAATACTATGAAAAACAATAAATTTTATAAGATACTGCCGATATTTGTATTTTTGTTCGCATTTTTTGCTTGTACTGACTTAGATGAAGAAATTCTTGATGAGTCGCTTACCGGGACCGGGCAAGCAGAAATTGTGAGTGGGTCCATCGCGCCAGTTTACGGCCTTCTGCGTCAGGTGTGGCAGCATACAGTGAATTTTGGACTTCAAGAGGTTGCCTCTGATGAAGCCATCCTTCCCTATCGTGGGGGCACGGACTGGTTTGATGGTGGTAAGTTCATCGCGGTTCACCAACATCTTATGACTCCCGGTAATAGCCTGATAGGTGATTCGTGGACATTTATCACTTTATCTCTATCAAGGACCGTAATAGCAGAGGAAAGGTTGAGCCAGGAAGCTGAAATGGGTGATGTAAAAGCCAGAGATGCACTGAACGAAATGATAGCCATGAAGGCATACCTCAATATGCTGGCACTTGATAATTGGGGCCTGGTTTTTAAGAAGGAGAGTTCAGACCAAATATCTGAAATCCTAAGGGGACAAGAAGCCATTGCGTATATTGAAAATGAACTTTTGTCGGTGGTGGATGTCATGAACAATGATAATGGACCCGGCAGGCTAACACAAAATGCCGTAAAGGCGCTGTTGGCACGCTTGTACTTGAACGCTGCCGTGTACCGCGATCCTTATGGCACGCCCGAATTTGCTGCCGCTGATATGGATAAGGTAATACAATATACCAATGATATTATTTCGGGTTCCTATTCATTGTCCGCGGAATATTTTGAGCTCTTTAATGATGGTAACCATAGTAATCCTGAAATTATATTTGCTCTTGATCAAAGGGGCGTACTTGAAACCGAGCACCAACGATGGGCCTATTGGTCCATATCGGGTGATCAGGTGCCTAGACCTGAATTCCCAAATACCCGTGGAACGGATGCTGTAGCCGCTACCCCTGATTTTTATCAGACCTGGGTAGATGCCTATGGTAATGTAGACCCGGCCGATGCCGATGCCCGTTTCTTTAAAAAAAATACGGTTATCCCTGAAGACCTAAAAGATCTTAGCGGGGTGACCCCAGCCAATGATTCGGCTCATTTCTATTGTGTACCGGCCGATGAGTTTGAAATCGACAGGGGGCTTCTTGGGGGTATTATATGGGGCCCTAGAAAAGACGGAGGAGGCAACATTTTAACTTGTGACGATGGAAGTGTACGGATATATCCAGTAGTCAATAGAAGAACTAGTGGTGCAAACCTGAGCTATGTTGATCATACGCTCAGAGTCGATTTTACCGCAGAGGGCAGTTTACATAACACCGGTTATCGGTTCTCAAAATATCAATTCAGCCGTAACGCTCCTAATTGTTGTTCCTATAGTGGTGTTGATCTGGTTTTGATTCGTTTGGGGGAAATTTATTTGATGCGTGCCGAGGCTAAGTTGCGGAAAGGTGACATCGCCGGGGCTTTGGCCGATGTCAATACGCTAAGAACCTCAAGAACTGCCCGCTCAGAACAGACCCCGGAGGCACTAACTTTCATTGACCTGGATATATTGTTCCGTGAAACAGGATTTGAACTTTACTGGGAGGGTTTTAGAAGAAACTATCAAATACGGTTTGGGAAATATGAAGGAAGCTGGACAGGGAAGACCGATAGTGATGTCAACAAAAGATTGTTCCCGCTTCCTCAACGAGCAGTGGATGGCGCTTCTAGCGAAGCAGGTTTTTTAGTGCAAAATCCAGGATATTAAACCAATGATTGACCAGAATGATACGACAGGAAATTAATGTCTTGCCGTATCATTTTACAATACCTATTTATGTCATTCAAAAATATTTGATTAGCGTTGTGCCGCGTATAAAACCAAGCCCATGAAAACATTATATTTTCTACTGTTAGTGATGATGTCCATCGTGGTTTTCAGTAATTCTGTGCATAAAAGCTTAGAAGAAATTAGGTTGAACGAAATTCAGGTCATTGGCAGTCATAATAGTTATAAGATCGGGATTGAAAAACCCTTGTACGATTATCTCCTAAAAGGTAGACCTGCTATAAGCGGTTTGGCGTATGAACATATTCCACTATCAGAGCAGTTAAATTTGGGACTGCGTGGCTTAGAGCTGGATGTTTTTTATGACCCCCAAGGCGGTTATTATGCTGATCCTAAAGGATTGGAAATTGTTAAATCCCTGAATGCAGAACCTCAACCTTTTGATGTTGAACAAAAGCTGCAACTACCCGGGCTAAAGGTTTTTCATGTGCAAGAAATTGATTTTAGAAGCCATCAACTTCTGTTTAAGGATGCCTTGAATGAATTAAAAAAATGGTCACAGGCCAATGAAGGGCATACACCAATAATCGTCACCATTAACGCCAAGGACGGCGAGATTCCAAATACCAGAAAGCCCCTCCCATTTACTGCTGAAGCATTACAAAGTATCGATAAAGAGATACGGGAAGTATTTGATGAAGAGCATTTGATCATTCCGGATAGGGTTAGAGGCAATTTTGAAACGCTTGAGAAAGCGGTGCTCACCAATGGTTGGCCTTTGTTGAACGAAGTAAAAAGTCGATTTCTGTTCGTTTTAGATGAAGGGGAGGAAAAAACCAATGAATATCTGAGCCGTTTTCCAAATTTAAAAGGGGCTACATTGTTTGTAAATCAAGAAGAAGGAAATCCTAATGCTGCATTTATGATTATTAATGACCCTATTGAGAATTTTGAGAAGATCAAAAACTTGGTAGCATTGGGATACATGGTCCGCACCCGGGCAGATGCAGATACCAAGGAAGCAAGGGAAAATGATTATAACAGATTTGAAAAGGCCAAAGCATCCAGTGCACAAGTCATCACCACCGATTATTACCTACCCAGTAAACTTTTTAAATCTGACTATAAAGTTATTTTTGAAAATGGCAGTTACGAAAGAAATAGGGACTAAAAAGGATAGGTAATATATGGAACAGAACCATATTAGGCAGCTAGGGCATTCAGAGGATTATTGAAAGTATGATTTTAAAATAAGCAAAGGCCCAAGACCGGGCCCTCACCATTTTACCAGACTTAAAAGGAATCCTATTCCCAACCAAAATTCTGTGTTAGATTAGGATTGAGTACCACATCAGACTGAGGGATAGGGCGATAGTAGTATTTAGGTGACACAAAGGTGCCCCGGTCAGCCATCGTTTGGATGGTTCCTAAATTACCGTTCTTCAAAAACACGCCCACATCCTGACCAACCGTACCGGCGCGGTAGTAAACCAAAGCCTTCCCCAGTGCATTGACCTCTTTGTTTTCCGGTATAGATGCCGATGCTTCTATCAGGAAGATATCTTCTACTTCATCTCCTGTTAGGTCAAATTTGCCCAGAGATGGAAAATAAATGCCTTCAGGCTCGTTTTCTAGCAACTCCCCTGCGCCCCAGCGCATCAGGTCATCAAAACGAAAACCTTCCAGTGCTAATTCTACTCTCCGCTCTCTACGGATTTCAAGCAACACCCCTTTCTGAGTGGATATAATGTTAGGATAACGTGCTGCCTGTATATTGTCAATCACAGGGTTAATACTCAGATCAGGCATTCCCGCTCTTTCCCTAAGTTGGTTTACTGTTATATCCAGGTCAGCCTGGCTAAGCTCACCCAGTTCGGCTTTGGCCTCCGCATAAATCAGCATAGGCTCTGCCAAACGGAGTACCGGATAATCAGCACTGTTTTGTACAGTCACATCCGTATCGTTGATAAAACCTTTGATTTGGTGGTAACCGGTAAAGCTTTTCGCCAACTCCTGCACATATATCCCGGCCCCCTGTGCGTAAGTGGTGGTATTGATCAACTCCCAGCCCGGATAGGCGTAAGTCTGGACGAGGCGCGGGTCGCGGTCCTGAAATTCCTCCACGAATAAGTTGGTTTGATAGCCAAGCTGATCCGTATAATAGGTACCATCGGTCATCAGGTAAGCCTGTAGCAGGTCTTTGGTAGGGCTTACCTCGTAGTTTCCGAAGATGGTTGACGACCAGCCACTGTTCAGCGTTTCATCTTCAAAAGCACGCACCAGGATAACTTCAGGGTTACTTCCTAAACTGGTGTTATTGAACAGCCGGGCATAGTCAGTGGCAGGGTTTCCGGTGTTATAAAGAGCAAAACCACCATTGTCAAGGATATCTTGGGCCACATCTCTGGCCAGACGAATGAATTCATCTGCCGTAGCCTGTAGGTTAAGTTCAGTATGGTATTTACGATAGGTGCCTTCGTACAAAGCAAAGCGCGCCAGATAGGTTTTGACCACCCAACGGTTGACTGCACCTTCTTCTGAATCCAGATCAACATTTTCGGCGGCAAAAGCAAAGTCATCCATGATATTTTGCACAATCACTTCACGAGGCTCCCTTCCTTTGAATAACAGATCATCATCGTTGGCGGCAATGACCTTATCGTACCAGGGTACATCAGAGTAGCGCTTCACTTTATTTACATAAAAACGGGCACGAAAAAACCTGCCCAAGCCCTCAAAATGGTTCAGGCGACTTTCGGAAAGGTCAGCGTTGCCGAAGTTTTCCAGAAAGAAATTGATATCCCGCAATCCATCCCAGTTCCAGCCCCCATTGATGGTGGTAGAAGATGGATTACCAATCATCATATTTTTGATTTCGGTAACCCCGGTAGTGACCGCATTATCCGTAGATAGATCGGCATTCAACTCACCATGATCAGGAAAGTCGTAGAGGCCGTAAATGTAAAGGTTCAGGTCTTCTTCTGTATTGAAAAAGTTTTCCTTACCAATGGAGGTTTCCGGAACCCTGTCCAGAAAATCGTCATTGCAGGCTGCTATCAGTAAAATCAAACCGAAAGCGAACAGTGATTTATATAGGTTATTCATGGTAGTTCTCATGATTGATTAAAAGTTAACATTAAGCCCGACAGCAAATCTTCTCTGCACCGGATAGGCATATCCACTACCTATTTCCCTTGAATTTGCCGTGGCCGGATTGTAATTGTCGTTATCATTGATTGCCTCAGGATCATAATAATCCCTAAGCGCTGACCATTCAAACACATTCTCTCCACTGACAAACACTCTGAGGCGGTCAATACCCACCCGGTCCATTATGGCCTGGGGCAAGGTATAGCCTACCGTTAGGTTTTTAAGCCTTAGGTAAGAGCCATCCAGCAGATAGCGGGTTTGGGAAATGGCCAGCCCCTGGGCCTCATCAATGCGTTCACCCAAATTGCGGTCAGCCAGCCATGCTTGTAATACCGGATAGAAAGCATCCAGGTTCTGGTCAGCCAGTCCTGCCTCAATGTAGGATTGTGAATGCCTGGCACGGTCTACATCGCTATCGGCAGTCGCCCGGTAAAAGTCATTCAGGTGGGCATATCCTCCGGCATAGGGCTGCTGATAGAATCCCCAGTACAGGTAATCCCGGGGATAGTAGTCTCGTTTGGCAACCCCTTGGAAGAAGGCGCGAACATCAAAGCCCTTCCAGGACATATTGAGGTCCAGGCCAAAGCGGTAACGCGGTGAGATATTGCCGATCACACTCAGGTCTTTGGGATCATCCACGGTATTTCCTTTTTCAATGACGCCGTTGCCATCCTGGTCTATGTACCTAGGCCAGCCGGGAACAATGGTAAGTGCCCCCCAGGGAATGACCGCCGTCTGATCTAACTGTTGTATTTCATCTTCCGAGGCAAATAAACCATCACTTTCCAGGCCCCAGATTTCACCCAGGTCCATGCCTTCGTAGTATTGGGTAAGATTACGGTTGGGATTGTCAAAGCTGGTGATGGTGGCGCGGCTATCTGATAATATGAACCTGGTGTCAAAATTCAGTGGGCTACCTCCTACATTGAAGTCGTTACGATAATTCAGCGCAAACTCCCAACCGCTGTTTTGCAGGTCGGCGGCGTTTTCCGCAGGTTCATCAGCCCCAAGCACATCCGGCAGTTCCCTACCCAAAGTGAGCATGCCGAGAGTATTTCTTTCGTAAATATCAAAATTTGCTGTAAGCCTATCTTCAAAGAAGCCCAGGTCAACACCGAAATTTACGGTATTTACTTTTTCCCAAGTATAGTTGGGGGATACCAGGCCCGGGGCAGTTACTTCCTGAGGGCGGTTTCCCCCAATCAGATAATCTGACTGATTAGCAGTCATGGTAGGGATATAACCATAATCAGACACAGACTGATTACCTAAGGAGCCATAAGAAGCACGGAACTTGAAGGTACTTACTACATGGGTCAACGGTTCAAAGAAACGCTCCTGGTCTAATCGCCAGGCAGCAGAAGCCGAAGGGAAGAAACCAAATCTTT
>JBBSOG010000079.1:0-16427 GCA_038259985.1 Cytophagales bacterium | reverse complement strand
GAGGCAGTAGGTAATAATTTCCCCGATTTTCGGCCATTGGTATTTTGGAAACCTGATCTTATGAGTAATGAAAAGGGCAAAGCTAGCTTATCTTTTGTAAGTAGTCAGGCGATTGGCCACTTTCTAATTGTAGTGGAAGGAGTGACTGCTGACGGAAAATTTGTCCGCACATACACTACTTATCAGACCACCCATGATTAATGCAAAAGGATTTGCGCCTTCTACATCTTGTGAATAAGGATGCTTACATGCCACCTTTATGTTGAGCTTCTTGTGCCAACTTTTTCTCGGTGAGCAGGTCGGTGTAGGTTACTTTGACCTGGGTATCATCCGGGTTGGTATAGATACTGATCCGACGGTTGCCATCCACCCTCACATAGGCAGTTCCCCGCTCAGGATGCGCTATTTCCATAAACCCATCGCCGTATTCTTTTCGAAACATTCTCAGGACGTCAAGCTGCAAACTGTCGGCCGTGAGTTCCTTGTTCCAGGGCGCCCAGCCTTCATACATATAGGTGACCGGCATTTCATAGATTGAATCCTGATAAAAATCGGGATAAAAATACATTTTTGCCGGATGGTTTAGCTTGTCTACTGTGTACTCAACTGTCGTATTGGTAGGGCCTTCTTTGATCAAGCCCTGTTTATTGAGTTCCCAGCAATGGCTAAAAAATTCTTTGGAAGTCATGCCAAATTTTATTCCCAGGAATAAGCTGTCATAGCTCATGCCCCTGGCAAGTTCCTGCTCCACTTTCTGGTGATATTCCGATTGGCAACTAAAGGCAGCTAGGCTTAGGCACACAATGATTACCCAACGGCTTGTTTTCCAATATTTTCTTCTCAAAGATTTGTAACGCATCATTTTTATCTGCTAGAGGTTATTACGGTTTTTGTGTAACGCGTTGTTACAAAGGGTGGTTGTTTTGTAAAAAACCACCCGAATAATTTTACTCAATAACTTACTATAAAAAGTGTCCAAGTTATGAAGTTTTTGACTTATAAACGTCATGTGGGTTTCGTAGAATATAGTTAGAAAGATAAACTATTGTTTGGTAAAGCCCAGGACATCAAAATTAAATTGAAATGAAAAACCCGGAAGCTTTGGGCCTCCGGGTTTCGCCTGACAGTGTAGATGCCGATCGGCGAATTATGCTACCGATAATTATCTTTTCAACATTTTCAGCGAAAACGTATCACCTTTATGTGAAATTTGTAGTTGGTAATAACCACTGCTCAAATGGGCTAATGAGCCGCTTAGTTTGCTAGTCAAAATTGTAGAAATATACACCCGCTTTCCACGGCTATCAAAGATTTCCAGCGTTCCACCGACCAACTCGGCAGGCACTTCCAGATAAAGCTGGTCTTCTACCGGGTTAGGATAAAACTTAAGTTGGCTCAAAATATCTTCCCTAATGCCGGTCACCTGCTGTCCTTCCTCCGTTTTTGCATTCATACTGATTTTCTTCCCGGCCATCAGGCTAAGTGATAGGTTTTGCGAACCTACTGCAAAAGTAGTGGAAGCATCCAGCGATAAGCCTTCATAATCAACTTTAACCTGATAAGTTCCAGCAGGAACATGAGGAAAAGTAAATTCACCTTCTCCATCGGTGATTGCCGTGGCTACGAGTTTTTGATTCTGCGCATTGACCAGAAAAATCGTCAGGCCAACAATCGGAGTTCCTTCTACTTGGGTATTTTTGATGATTTGTACTCTTCCGTTGTCTGCTTGGGAAGTTTGTACAAAAACACCGGATAAGCGGACGCCAATTTCAGCCAGTACTTCGGGAATACTAATAGGGTGCAAACTGACTTCAGTATCCTGCGTCAGGGTGAATGGCTGCGCTTCGGAGAGCAGCAACTTCTGACCTAAATAAGTAGGCAAGAAACTACGGTTTTCAGACTTTACTTTCAATGTGTAGATTCCTTCCGGCAAATCGTTCCACAAAAGCTGTGAAGTAGAGGTGCTTTCCTGTTTTACCAGGCTGAAGACACCGTTTTGTTGCTGGTACAAAATCACTTTGAGCGGATAAACATCGCTGAGCTGAGTATCAATTTTTATCTTGATTTGGTGTAACGTATCCAAGGGTTCTTCCAATAACACTTTCCGGCTAATGCTGAAAGTATGCGATACCGGCCCGGCAGGCAGATAGAACTCATTTCCTTTTTGCGAAGCAGTGATCGTTACCTGACCACTGTCTAACAGGCTTACTTTATCATTAATAATCACGACTGGCCCACTGGAAGTGAAAGTTAATGCTAATCCTGCATTACTGCTGGCTGCTAGGGCAAAGCTTCCTTCTTCTAATAAACGATCGGGTAATGCTGCGAAGTCAATGCTTTGGGGTGCTTTGCTGATGCTGAAGCTTCGGGTAAGCGGCTCGGCTGCATCATACTGTTCGTTCCCTACTTGTGTTGCTTTTATGCTGACTGTCCCCACACCCAGAATGTTGACTGTGTAATCACTCAGGCTGATAAGCTCCTGTCCATCCATCACTTCATAATTTACTGGCAGGCCCGACGAAGCGGTGGCTTTAAGTATAAAGGTTTCATCACCATATTCTTTGTCAGTAATACTTTCAAAAGTGATGCTTTGTGCCTGTGGGCGCTTTTCTATGACCAAAGTTTCCGCATAAGCTTCACAGCCGTTTGGATTAATGACATTCACTCTGTATAGTCCCGCTTCATTTACCCATATTGTATTTTTTCCTTCCACTAAAGAAGTATCCGTTCCCATAATTTTATACCAGGTAAACCCTAAAGACGAAATGTCGGAAAAGGCAGGGTCAACTGCGGTCAGGGCAACGGAATCAGTACTCAGTGTGATGGATTCGGGTAGTGAGATTTGGGGCATACTATTTAATGTAACAGAATCCGTAGCAGTATAATTTACTGCACAGGTTGATTTTAATCCAATTCTGAAGTAGTACTTTTGTCCCTCCTTGAGTTGATCTGCGATGTAATACGGTGTAGTAACCAATTCGGGTTGATCGCCAAAAATTTTAGACTCAGATATCTGCACCCTATATTCTGGGTTGTATGGAATACCATTATCAAAATTATCCCAAGTAATTGTAAACCCTTCACAATACACATTAGAAGTGGCCAAGGAAGTGGCTATGGAAACCCCTCTGATTTCAATCTCAAAACCAGCATTCGCTGGACAAGCACCCGAAGTAGTATAAGTGATGATATAAACACCTGCTGAGCTAGTGCTCAGGTCAATCTCTCCGGTAGTGGTATTGGCAAATACCAACCCGGCAGTAGAAGAAAACGTCCCTCCCATATTTCCTGTGATGTCTGCCACTGGATTCGTTTCATTCTGGCAATAGCTGGGTTGAACATACGAGAAAGAAGCGTCATCAGAAGAGGTAATACTCACCATCACAGTAGTATCAGCACTACATCCATTGACATTGGCAATGGTGTAAGTAACTGAATATGTACCTGGTGTACTGGCAGCTAAGTCTATCTCCCCGGTACTCGCGTTTAGTACAAGTTCAGGTGAAGCAGAGAATGTGCCGCCGGTTGTAGCCACTGTGGGAGTTGGGTTAGCATCCTGCTGACAGTATGCACTTTGCGTATAATTGAAGTCAGCAGTAGAAATATTTTCCGTAAGCTGTATCTGTAGGGCAATGTTGCAGCCTGAAATCTTATTAGTCACTATTAAGGTATAGATATTCGTCAATATGGTACTTAAAGTATCGGGAGTGATAGCCGTATTGGCTACTATTAATGCCGATGGCCCCGTAGTAACCGTCCCTCTATACCAAATAAAGTCATAATCCGCAGGGTTAGTAATGATAGCCCTTAACTGCCCATCGTAAGGCGCTTCACAAGCTGTTTGAGGGCTCACGACTTCAAGGTTCAGGTCATCAATCGTAATTTGGTCTTCAATCTCCACTTCTATCCCGCTGCTGAACTTTCCACACCCCGTTGCTGGATCAAAAGCCCTTAGTTCATAGATGCCTGCTGCTAAATTTTCAAAATTAGGAGTGGTACTTACAATAGTATCCTGCGCAGGACTCAACCCAATCAGTATAAATTCATAATCAGCGGGATTGCCGTTTACCAATTGTGCAGTAATGCTTCCATTAGACCCTGTACAACTGGTATTGTGTTCAACCAATGGATTATCCAAGATGGGCAAATTCAATGTCATATCAATTGTCTCGCTCGTGGAACAGCCGCTCAGTTTGCTGGTTACGGTTACTTTATAAAGAATTGCTTTGAGATTAGTAGCCGTATCACCGATGGCTAATATTCCGGCTTGCTGTTCTTCTTCCCATTCAATGTCGTACTGGCTTTCATCTATGGGAGTTCCATTGATCAATACCCGGGCGATTCCATCGGCAGTACCGGGAGCGCAACTAGAGACAGCTTGTAATACTTTCAAAGTGATGACTTGCGTATCTGGCCAGTCTTCTAGCCTTTCCACATTTACGGTATCAGCTTTGCCTACACAGCCATAAATGGTGCTTTCTACGATGATCTGGTAAGTTCCCGCATCCAATCCGGTCACCAAAGCATCATTACTGATGACTTGCCCATTGCTGATATTCGTCCAGATGAAGGAATATTCGGAAGCCGGAAAAGGGGTGTCATCGGGTGCTACCACCTGTACTTCACCATTATTGTAAGCGGCTTGACCCGCACAGTTATGGTTGTCGCTGAGCAGTATAGCTTTTACCTCAAATGGCTTAGGCGTAACAGCTTTGCTGATGATCGTAGGCGAACCGTCGCATTCCTCTACTGTGCCATTGAGTTCGGTGAGCGGATAATAAGCTTCGTTAGCAAGCGGGCTTCCGTATTCATCTTGCTGCCCAATGTCATTGAGGGAAACAAACAAGTCAAAATTTCCTCGTATGGCATTTACTATAATTGTAGTATCCATAATTTGCCCGGGCTTTAAACCATCGTATGCATCCAGATAAATTGTCTCTAGATACGGGCTGTCATCCGTGTTACTGTATGCTTCCGTAGGATTAGCAGTGTAGAAAGAGAGGGGAATGGGTTGGTTTACTGCTTTGTCTCCGTTATTCTTAAAGATCACCCTGACTTGCAGTTCACTTTCCGTACAAGCGGGAGGGTTAACTATAACACCTGCATTTACGAAATCCAACTTAGGTACTGGATTGACAATTTCTCCGCAGGTGGTAATACGTGAAGATTGCGAAAGAAATTTATTCAAGGGCAAGGCATTTGAGCAATTTGAATTTAGACTTTGATGGTGGGCAGCTTGTATTCTGGGAATGCTCAGGTCATCATTTATATTGGTGTTGTAATAAGTAAACTGGTTCCAGACTTTGCGGGCAGGTGACCAAGTATTTCCCTGGGAAGCTTTGTAGGCACGAATGAAACCGTTCTGTCGGTTAGAGGAGGTAGCCGGTGCATCTCCATAAACGTTTTGCGATTGTGCACAGGAAAGGATGATTTCCGTTTTCCCATCACCGTCAACGTCGGCGATGATAGGATATTCAGCTTGGGTCTGGGCGCTGCAAAATGTACCACTAATCTGAGAGTTTATCAGTTGACCAGTATTTCCGTCGACAATATTAAGGTCAATTTCATCACGATACAGAAGTTCAGCCGCACCATCAGTATTGATATCAAAAATGCTTACCCCGGTCGTTCCCGAACCACTGTCCCAAAAATCATTGTGGTTGGCCCATTTTTCGGTAAAGTCTGTTTCCAAAGCATATAAGGAACTCCCCGAGACGAAAGCGACTTCCAATTGGCCATCTCCATCAATATCCGCGATGCTGATGCTCCCCATGCCCCGCTGCCAATAGCAATCCTCACCAGCATCACAGCTGTTTCCTCCCAAATCGGAGAAAGTGCCCTTGATCATTATTGGAATCGTATTTCCAGGCCGGGTTACGCTGAAAATTTTAACTGCACTATTGGCTACATCCCAAAAGAAAGCGGTAGTGACACCATCAATACTTCCGTTTGCTCCGCCCAAGATAACATCCAGATTTCCGTCTAGGTTATAGTCCACGACTGCGGTTGTGCTGTAGGTTTGGTTAGGCCAGTCTGCGTCAGCTGGAAAGTAACCGTTGTAATCTGAGGGTTTGGAAGCAGCATCATTCATATTTTTGGCTTCTACAAGGCTATTGCCGTTCGTACCAGCAGTGCTAGTAATATTCACTTCGTAAATGATATGGCCTAGTACCAGTTCCAGCCCGGAAGTAGGCAGGACATCTACTGCTACCGGCACAGCATTAAGTTCGGTATACCAATTATTAGCTGAGGGGTACATACTGCTGCCGTGGCTACCTTTGATGAGCAGCGTTCCGGTTGCGGCATCCCGGATTTCGTTCACATAATATAATTCTGCTTTACCATCGTGATTAAAATCTGCCAAGCCTAAATGTCTTCCAAATCCGGTAAAGGTGCTGGTTTGTGTCCATTTCAGCGTAAGATCGTGTTCGTATGCACGAATCACACCATTGAGGTCAATGGTAAAGATTTCTCCAAAGCCATCGCCGTCTACATCTCCTACCACCGGGTAGGCGTATACTTGTCCGGTTTTTACTCTTACCTGATTTAGTGTACTACCGGTACGACCATCCAGAATATAGAGCCAGCCGGTTTCGCTGTTTATGCTGATGACTTCAGGGAAACCATCCTGATCCAGATCAGCGACACTGGGCATACCGAGGGCAGCACTGGTAGTGACACCAGAATCCCAGGCTGGTTCTGCTTCAAAACTTACACTTATAGGATAATTCTCACATGCCGGATGGTCAACAATATACTCGTTAGGGTTATTTGGATCATTCGCACAATCACTATCGTAGTAATCTATAGTACCATCCCCGTCATCGTCAATACCGTTTTGGCAGTTGGTTTCAGTACTACAATCGCCAAAAATATAACAAATTGCAACAGGGTCAGCACAATCAATGAGTCCGTTGCCATCGTCATCAATGCCATTGCCACAGATTTCGAAGGATACTTGACTGTAAGCTGTAAAGCTGACACACGAAGCAAGCAATAGAAGTATACAATATCTCATACAGTGAATGGTTATATCACTGCAATATTCTATTATATAATTGTACTTAAAATATAAAATCTTGTGAAAAACTACATGAGCGTATCACACTAAAATTTGTGCGCTTAGCACAAGACACAAAAAAACCGGAAGCTTTTGCCACCGGTTCTATCAAATTAATTAGGGTTTGTCTAAGAAGTAGCCCAGCTTTTACCTCCGGCTTCTTCAATGCTGATACAGCCTTCATAGTGTCCCGGCACTTGCACGTACTGAAGCACTTGCGTAGCACCAATCTCGGAAGTATAAAAACCCAGCATCACCAGTTCCTTAGCCATCAGGAAGAAGGCTTTTCCTGAGCCATCGTAATCTTTCACTGCATCGGCTTGCTTTTGGATAATGGCGTCCATCTGCTCAGGCTTTAGGTAAGCGAAGGCATCTCCGTACTCAGCTTTACTGTCTTCGTCCAGCTTAGCCAGGCCATCTACAAAATGCTGCTGCTCTTCTTCTGTATACACATCATTGAGCATCATGTCAATAAATTCAGGAATGCCCACATCTTTTGCTCCCGGAGTATCCGTAGCAGGAATGATGCGCTCCGCCAGTTCTGCCGTAGCAGCCCCCTGGTCTTCCGTTAAGAAAACCGGCTTCCAGTTAAGCTCTTTTTTGGCAGAACATCCCTGAAGTACCCCGGCAATGGCCGAGGAAGAGAGTGCGCCCCCCATAATAAGGGCGGTCCTTTTCAATGCATTTCTTCTATCCATCATAGTTATAAATCTTTAGGGTCAGGATTATACATTCATTTTTTTCAACTCATTCACCGCATGGTCAGCTGCGCGGGCAGTCAAAGCCATATAGGTTAATGAGGGGTTGACACAGGCGGCGGAGGTCATGCAGGCACCATCCGTTATGTACACATTAGGAACATCGTGCAACTGATTGTGCTTGTTGAGTACCGAAGTTTTGGGGTCTTTACCCATACGGGCAGTACCCATTTCGTGGATTCCCAAGCCCGGCCAACTTCCAGCATCATAGGTGTTGATGTTCTTCATACCGGCAGCTTCCAGCATTTCGGCAGCGGCTACTGCCATATCTTTGCGCATTATTGTTTCATTTTCTTTGAAGTCAGCTTCAAAACGCACGGTAGGCTGGCCCCATTTGTCCATATTGTCGTAGTCTAGCATCATTTTGTTTTCATGATAAGGCAGGGTCTCACCGAAGGCAGTCATACCGATAGACCAAGGACCGGGTGCGACAATAGCATCTTTCATCCCGGCACCGAAGTTCAATTCGCTCACTGCGGAAGTCCAGTTATCACGACTTCCTTGGCCTTGGTATCCATAACCACGCAAAAAATCTTTCTGCTCAGTCTTTTTATCCAAATTGCGGAATCGGGGAATGTAGAATCCCGTAGGTCGACGGCCGTAATAGTATTTATCGTTAAACCCATCATAGGTACCGTTGGCACCTACCCGGAAATGGTGGTCCATCAGATTGTGTCCCAATTCGCCGCTACTGTTGCCCATCCCATCAGGGAAAGCATCGGACTTAGAGTTCATCAAAATAGCGGTAGAGGCGACGGCAGAAGCATTGACAAAGATCACTTTGGCATAAAATTCCATGTCTTCCATGGTCTCCTGATCTACCACGTGTACACCGATAGCCCTCTTTTTTTCTGGGTCATAGATCAGGGAAGTAGCGATAGAAAATGGCCTTAACGTCAAATTTCCGGTAGCAGCAGCGGCCGGTAGGGTAGCGGCATTGCTACTGAAGTAGGCTCCATAAGGACAGCCGCGGACACATTTATTACGAAACTGGCACTTGCCCCGGCCTTTGTGGTTTTCAGTAAGGTTAGCGGTACGCCCCATCGTAACTACCCTTCCTAATTTATCACCTACGCTCTTGCGAAAGTGGTCTTCCAGACAGTTCATAGGAATAGGGGGGAGAAAATTGCCATCGGGCAACTGGGAAAGGCCTTCTTTTTGCCCCTGAATGCCGGCAAAAGTTTCCGCATAGGTATACCAGGGTTCTATCTCTGCATAGCGAATAGGCCAATCCACGCCATGCCCATCGCGGGCATTAGCTTCAAAATCAAGGTCACTCAAGCGGTAGCTGTGGCGGCCCCACATCAGTGAGCGACCGCCTACATGGTAGCCCCGCATCCAGTCAAAGCGCTTATTTTCCTGGTAAGGATGTTCACTATCTTTCACAAACCAGTGCTTGCTGGATTCGCGAATGGTATAGCCGGTACGGCTTTGCTTAGGATAATGTTCGGCGATCTCTTCCGGGGAAACCCGGTCGCGGTGGGGAAGCTCCCAGGGAGCCTTGGTAGCGGTAGGATAGTCTTTAACATGCTCCACGTTGCGCCCTCTCTCCAGCACCAGCGTCTTTAAGCCTTTTTCAGTGAGCTCTTTAGCGGCCCAACCGCCACTGATACCGGAACCGATGACGATGGCATCATAGGTATTAGCCTGTTTTGCTTTTGCGTTGATATACATTGATAAGAATAAATTAGATAAAGTATGATTACAAAATTAGGATTTCAATATAGTGGTTCATCGCTGATTTTGAAAGAAATGTAATTGTTGAACCTTTAATTTATTAATATACAAAGGGAAATAAAAGCTATAAAATTCCTTTCAGCTCGCTTAATTGGTATATTTCATAGGTTGTGCTTGTTTCGTGCGGTATTTTTTTGGGATTAAAATAAATACAGTCAATATCAGCATTTTGTGCCCCGGCCACATCAGTAAGCAAATTGTCCCCCACCATGATACATTCAGAGGCGCGGGCAGCTATAAGTTCCAGCAAATGGCGGAAAATCGCAGGATTTGGTTTACGAAGTTCAGCCCCGTCCGAGGTGATGATGTGTGTGAAGTAATCAGTAAGCCCTGCGCTTTTGATCTTAATGTACTGCACATCCGAAAAGCCGTTGGTCACAATATGTAGCTGATACCGGTCTTGCAGATATTCAAGAATGTCATGGGTAGAAGGAAAAACATGGGGTTTGGAAGGGCAAAGGCGCAAATATTCATCCTTGATCGTAGGAGGGACATGCGTTTCGGCTACGCCCAGTTCCTTAAAAATGATGTTGAACCTATCCTCCCTAAGCCGGGATTGTTCATAATCACCTAGCTGATGTAGTTCCCACAACTGGTAGTTTACTTTGTGGAAGGTTTGACAAAAGTCTTCCGCGCTAAAATTACCAATAGCCATTAGCTGGAAAGTTTCATACAACTCACACAATGTTTCAGTAGAATTCTTTTCAAAATCCCAAAGGGTATGATCCAGGTCAAATAGGATGTGCTTGTACTTTGGCATAAGTGGTTAACGCTCACGATTTGGAATATGGTATCCGTTCCAAAAGGTAATCATCTGTAGCTAAAAATGTTGGTACATTTATTCACTAATCTCAACTCGCAGGCGCAGAATTTGTCATAAAAAAACCACCACGTAACTTCAAACAATAGCTTAAACCAATCCCTGCTTATCCCGTTATTTAGAGTGCGCTTCTTTTTTTTGTGCCTCCCATTGTCCAAAGGGCATATTTTGTTAAGAGTTTAAATCAATTATTTTTGCACCAAACCTATCCAATACAGAAAAATTATGGCTGATAAAAGTTACGATCTCATCGTCATCGGTAGTGGCCCGGGCGGCTATGTGGCAGCAATAAGGGCTTCTCAACTAGGCATGAAAGTAGGCGTAGTAGAAAAGGCGGAGCTAGGCGGTATCTGCCTGAACTGGGGCTGTATCCCTACCAAAGCTTTGCTCAAAAGCGCCCAGGTGTACGACTATATCAAACACGCAAAAGATTACGGTATTGATATCAAAGACCATTCGGTAGATTTTGCTTCCATGATCAAGCGAAGCCGCAATACCGCTTCCAAAATGAGTAAAGGTATTCAATTTCTTTTTCGCAAGAACAAAATAGATACGCTGGTAGGCTATGGCAAGGTGACTGGCAAAGGAAAAGTAGAAGTGACGGGGGAAGACAAGAAAAAAGAAAACTACCAAGCCAAACATATCATTCTGGCTACCGGGGGGCGTTCCCGGGAGTTACCTAACTTGCCTATTGACAACAAAAAAATCATCGGTTACCGTCAGGCAATGGTGATGGAAGAAAAACCCAAGAAAATGGTCGTCGTGGGCTCAGGGGCTATCGGTATGGAGTTCGCCTATTTTTACCATACCATTGGCACTGAGGTAACGGTAGTTGAGTTTTTGCCGCGCATCCTGCCGGTAGAAGACGAAGAAGTATCCAGCCAACTGGAGAAAATTTATAAAAAGTCGGGCATCAACATCATGACCAGTTCGGAGGTGACTAGCGTGGATACCAAAGGTAAAGGCTGCAAGGTGAAAGTAAAGACCAAAAAAGGCGAAGAAACCATTGAGTGCGATGTGGTACTTTCTGCGGTAGGCATTGCCACAAACCTGGAAAATATTGGCATAGAAGAAGTAGGCGTCAAACTCAACGATAAGAAGAACCAAGTATTGGTAGATGAATATTACCGTACCAATGTTGAGGGCATTTATGCGATTGGTGATATCGTTAAAGGGCCTGCCCTGGCACACGTAGCTTCGGCAGAAGGGATTATTTGTGTAGAGAAAATCTCTGGTATGGATGTAGAGCCGCTTGACTATCATAACCTTCCCGGATGTACGTATTGCTGGCCTGAAGTGGCTTCGGTAGGCTATACCGAGCAAGCCGCTCGTGATGCCGGATATGATATTCGGGTAGGTAAATTTCCCTTTTCTGCTTCCGGTAAAGCCAGTGCTGCTGGAGCCACCGACGGTTTTGTGAAAGTGATTTTTGACAAGAAATACGGGGAGTGGCTGGGAGCCCATATGTTGGGGGCCAACGTTACGGAGATGATTGCCGAAGTAGTGGCTGCCCGTAAACTAGAAACCACCGGACATGAAATCATCAAGTCAGTGCATCCTCACCCTACCATGTCAGAAGTGGTGATGGAAGCCACTGCGGCTGCTTACGATGAGGTGATCCATTTGTAGATAGACCTGCCAGATTTTTGACATCAGGAATATCTGAATGATGAAAGCAGCTTGGAAACAGGCTGCTTTTTTATTGCTGTTATAATAAAGGGCCGTAACCCTATCTCTAAGCACTGGGAGATTGTTTATTCGGCTTTATGTATTTCTTGCAAATATATATCTGCCATTATCTTAGATTTCAATATTTTAATGGCAATTTTTTTGTTTTTTTTTACTATCTAAAGTTTTGCTAAAAGAAAACCTTATTTAATCTTTTCTATGAGAACAAATCAAAAACGCTTCATAAATACTTCATTAGTCGGATGTATATGCCTGGCAGGGGCATTCTACTCAAAAGCCAATGCACAGGATGCAGCAGAGGGTAAAGTGCTGATAGATAAAAAGTATGAACGTGAAGTAAGTGACATAGCCAAGAAAAGGAGCGTAAAAGATGCCCTAAAAACGGTACAGGAGCTTAGCTCTCAAGCCAAAGAAAATCTGATTATGCTCACTGAGATACCCGCTCCACCTTTTAGAGAAGCGCAGCGGGCGGCTAAATATGCTGACCTACTAAAAGAATACGGCGCAGATTCGGTGTGGATTGATGGAGAGGGGAATGCCATAGGTTTACGAAAAGGAACAAGTAGAGAGAAAACGGTAGTACTGGAAGCGCATCTGGATACTGTTTTTCCTGAAGAGACTAATGTGAAAGTTAGGCAAAGTGGGGATACACTTTTTGCTCCTGGCATTGCGGATGACACGCGGGGTTTGGCCATGATACTTACAGTGCTTCAGGCCATGGAGAAAAATGAAATAGAAACCGAAGCCGATGTAATGTTTATCGGTACGGTAGGGGAAGAAGGGCTGGGAGACTTGAGGGGAGTTAAATATTTATTCAGGGAAGGAGCCACCAAGATAGATTCCTATATCGCAGTGGATGGGAGCGGTCTGGGCAGAATTACCCATGTAGGTTTGGGCTCTCACCGCTACAAAGTTACCTTCAAAGGTCCAGGCGGACATTCTTGGGGTGCTTTTGGACTGGCAAATCCCCATCATGCACTAGGTAAAGCCATCACTTACTTTACAGAGGAAGCGGATCAGTTTACGCAGCAAGGTCCGAGGACCAGTTATAATATAGGTATGATTGGCGGTGGTACCTCAGTCAATGCGATTCCCTTTGAATCCTGGATGCAAGTCGACATGCGCTCCGAAAGCCCTGAAAAGTTAAATGGGATCGACAAAATGTTTCAGCGTGCTGTTCAGAAAGCATTGGAAGAGGAAAACGCGATCAAAAGGAGCGGGCCGGATTTGGAAGTAGACGTTGAAATGATCGGCGACCGTCCTTCCGGCACTCTACCGGCTGATTTACCTCTAGTCCAGCGGACCATTGCTGCTACGCAACACTTTGGGGGAGAGGCCAGCCTCAGAACAGGATCTACAAATTCCAATACGCCAATTAGCAAAAACATACCGGCAGTAACGATTGGCGCGGGTGGCGAAGGCGGAAAGGCACATTCCCTGGATGAATGGTATATCCCCAAAGATGATTATGTGGCAGCACAGCGCACTTTAATGCTCCTGCTTACTGAAGCGGGTTTAGCCAAGTAATTATTGTATGCAGGTATATTACTCATCCTCGGAAAATAAAAAAAAGCCCGAGTTTCGGGCCCTTTGCTATTTTAGTCAAAATTATTGAGAGCTATTATACTGATACCGTTCCCCGGGTTTTCCTTTGCTTTGGCGTTTCAGGGTTTTTCTTTGGCAAGTGTGAAGATTTTTCTTGTTCCCGCTGCTGGACGAAATCTTTGTAACGGCGCGTTGTAGCAACGCCAAAACCGATCATCAGTAACAAAGTACCAATCCAAAGTATGTTGATCAACGGTTTTTCAATGGCTTTGAGCACAATGTAGTCTTTCTGGGTAGTTTCAATTCCCACAGAAAATGAGTTTTCTTCCGGCTTAATGTTGAGCAAAGTCAATCTTACGCCCAACTCACTGGAAGTAAATGGAATACGGCCAACCATACGGTCACGGATGAGGTAATAAGGTGACAGCATGTATTCTATATTTTCGCCCAGCACCCTGATATTAGCTTTCACGGCCAAGTCACCGTCTTCTATGGGTGAACCTTCTACTTCGTCTACTCGCTCAATATTTTCCAGGACAGCTACATAATCATTGATGAAAAACTGCTTGCCGATCTGTACTTCCTGTTCTTCCTGCTCACTCCATTCCTTCTCTTCTTCTTCGTTAGGAATTGCAGAAACGTGGGTGTAAAGGTCTTTTCCCAAAGTACGGCGGATATCCGGTGATGCGATCAAACCCATATTTGGATTGACTTGGGAACGGGGAAACAAGGAAAACTCCTTGCCATTTTCTTTATTTTGATAAAGCACCTCATGATAGGTGTTTTCCGCATATACCTTTACCGTATCCCCTTTTTCAAAATAAACTTTTCCATCCTTTACCAAATCCTCTCGGGCGATGGCAATATAATCGTCGTTGGTGCGGACAAGCGCGTTTTTTTCTACGTAACCAGGTACGCCTTTCACCTCAATGCGAGACCCCTTATAAGTCAGGTTAAACTTACCCATTTCCCGGGGCTCATTAATCCACAGCAACATGTTTTCCACGTTAGCTTCATCCGGAGCATCCTTAAATAATAGTAAACCGGAATTATTAATGGACACCACATTGGAATAACCTGATGAAAACAGTATGCCGATAAAAATCATGGCAATACCGATGTGGGAAATAGAACCTCCGGCCAACCTGAAGTTTTTGCTGCGGACAAAACGCAATAATATGCTCCCATTCGCTACTAATGAATAGATAGCAGCGGTGAGAAGTAGGATATAGGCCGGATCACTGACTTTGCCAACCAGTATCGCCAGTGAGCTGATCAATAAAGCAGCAACCACCGGAATGGTTAGTTCACTTCTCAACTTCTCCTTGTCCATTTTCTTCCAGAAGAAAAACTGCCCGGTGCCAGAAAGCAGGGCAATGACAATAGCAAACCACAATTGGAATTTAGTATAAAAAGCGATCTGGTCTGCCGGAGGAGCCATATTGGAAATGCCGCCGAGTAATTCTACAATGGCATTCCATACCGGAATAGAAGTGGGAATCAGTACCTGAAAGCTCATCAGGCAAAGGGTAGTTACGCCAATAAATATCCAGAACTCCCGGCTATAGGCTGAGGCTTCTTTTTCGGAAGTAGGAATATGCTTCCAGCGCAAGGCGGATAGTGCAATTGCCCCTACGGTAAAGAAAAGAAGATAAATCAAAAGCTGGCCTGACAAGCCCAAATCGGTAAAGCTATGCACTGAGGCTTCCCCCAAGATACCACTCCGGGTCAGGAAAGTGCTGTACAGAATCAGTATAAAGGAGGTAATGACTAATACAATAGAGGTCTTAAGCGCTGTCCCATTGTTTTTGAAAATGATCAGGGTATGAATGCTGGCAATCAGTATCAGCCAAGGAATATACACCGCGTTTTCTACCGGATCCCAGTTCCAGTAACCGCCAAAGTTGAGTGTCTCGTAGGCCCAGTAAGCGCCCATCATGATACCAATACCCAAAATGGCGGAAGCAAAAATCGTCCAGGGCAAAGCGGGCTTTACCCAGTTTTCATAATCTTTTTTCCAAAGCCCGGCGATGCAATAGGCAAAAGGAATGATGGTAAGTGCAAAACCCAAGAACAAAGTAGGCGGGTGAATGACCATCAAATAATTTTGAAATAGTGGGTTTAGTCCGGTGCCATCTTCAGGAACAAACTCTGGGTTAGCAGCGAAAACAGGAGCGGCCAAAACATCACGGAGCAAAATAAAGGGGGAACTTCCGATTTTTACATCGCCTAAAACCACGCCTAATATCATGGAAGCTAAAAAAGCTTGTACAAAAGCAAACACCGCCATCACCGGGGCTTCCCACTTTTTGTTGGTATTGATCACCACAACTCCCAACACTACGTGCCAGAATATCCAGAGCAGAAAGCTGCCTTCCTGGCCTTCCCAAAAGCTGGAAATGACGTAGTAAGCAGGAAGGGTGCGCGAGGCATGGCTCCAGGCGTAGTGGTATTCGTAATGGTTGTTGAAAATGATATAAAACAGCATTACTACGATGCCCAGCACACTTATCCCGTGCAGATAAAAGGCACCCCGGGCGTAGTTGCGCCATTGTTTTTGTTCCAGATCGTGGGCATTCGCTGCTTTAACGTAGGCAAAAGCGGCAACCAAAGAAGTGATAAAGGAGGTGATGACAAACAGATGCCCGGCATCTCCGAGAAAGGCGTTGAACATAGATCGTAGTTTATTTCTTGCTGTTTATTTCTTGCTGAATAGCGACGACGTCCTCTACGCTCACATTGGCATAAGCAGCAATTTTTGTCAGTGATAGTGCACCATCCTTCAGCATCTCAATAATAAGGCCTTTTGCTCCTTCTG
>JBBSOG010000078.1:0-16451 GCA_038259985.1 Cytophagales bacterium | reverse complement strand
TCCGGCAATAAAAGGCAGTTTTAATTCTAAAAATTCTTTTCCACCTTCAATCTCACGACTGAGCTTGGCGGTATCCCCTTCAATATCCAGCTGCATGACCGGGGAGATGGAAGGCATACCTACCAATTCACCTACCATACCGTGCACTTGCCCACCATTATAATCAATGGATTCACGACCCATCAACACCAGGTCGTATTGTCCTTCTTTGACCTCATGGGCGATCTGCTGCGCTACAAAAAAGGCGTCAGTAGGCTCAGCATTAATGCGAATAGCGTTATCTGCGCCGATGGCTAACCCCTTTCTGATGGTAGGCTCTGTTTCGGCAGTACCCACATTGATAATGGTTAGGCTGCCGCTATGCTGCTCCTTTAACTCAACGGCACGGGCAAGGGCGTAGTCGTCGTAAGGACCGATAATAAACTGAACCCCCTTCTTATCAAACTTCGTATTGTTGTCTGTAAAAGTTATTTTTGAAGTGGTATCAGGAACGTGTGTTATACAAACTAGAATTTTCATAAAAAAAATGCCTTATTTTCTAATACAAACTAATATATAAGTAACCTGAAATTCCGTGCGAAGTTACGTAATAATCAAAGAAATAAAAACCAACTAAGCCTATGCCCCAAGCCCGGATTCAACAACTTTTCCGCTTTCTGGAAGAAGATCCTGATGATGCATTTACCCTTTATGCAATTGCATTGGAATACCAGAAAGGTCAGGATTCCAAAGCTTTGCCGTACTTTGAAAAGCTCTTACAGGAACATCCTGATTACCTGGCTACTTATTATCAGGCAGCTGGCTTATATCTTGATTTAGGCATGAAAGACAAAGCGGAGCAGACGTTCCAGAGAGGAATTGAAAAAGCAAAGCACCAGCAGAATGCACTGGCGCTTCGTGAACTGCAAAATGCGTATAATCAGTATTTATTTGAAGAAGAAGATGATTGATTAGACTGGATGCTACCAAAAACTTTGCGGATGATCTGCTGGCTATAATCCAGCGGATTATCACGGATCTTTTTTTCTTCTACCGCCACCAGGCTGAAAAGTCCGTCTAAAGCTCTATCAGTGGCGTACTCTTCCAATACAGGTAATTCTTTTACATCTACGTCCAACTTGCTGACGAAAGGGGTGCCATTGTATTTTTCTATGCCTCCCCTGAGGTTACTGTATACTTTTGAAACCCCCACTTTATCCAAAGCTTTTTTGATCTCTGGCTGAAATTTACTGGCCAGTTGACTTGAAGTAGTCCTTTTTAAATACTGCGTGGCTGAGTCATTATTGCCTTTGAGGATATTAACCGCGTCGGTAATGGTCATGGAGGTAATCGCGTTGACAAAGATTGGACCAGCTTCTTTGGCTGCCGCTTCCGCTCCCCGGTTCATTCCTTCAACAAGATCATCTACGATCTGATCTCCAATAAGAGGGACTTTCCTGATGTTTTTCTCCGCCTTGCGAAGTTCGGGAGGAAGCAGTATCCTGATGTCTACGATAGGATTGTTGAGAAATCCGTTTTGCTGGGAAGCATTATTACTGGCAAAACGGGCACCTTCTTTTAAAGCTTCTTTCAGTCCCTGCGTGATTTCACTATTGCTTAGCCCTACAGTGCCGCTGCCGTAGTCATTTAATACGCCATTGAGCACATCGCAGCTGTAGAAAGTTAGAAAAGGGACAAGCATTAGCGCAAATAAAATTTGCCGAATGCGATTGGGTTTATTTGTTATATTAATTTGCTTCATAAATTAGTCGTTTCAAATTTTGTTCCAACCCTAATGTAATCCTGCACAATGAAAAATGTTTACGCGGAAGTAATCACTATCGGAGATGAAATCCTTTATGGCCAGACGCTGGACACCAATACACAATGGATGGGACAGAAGCTGAATGAACTGGGCATCAAGATTATCCGCAAAGTGTCTATTGGTGATGCTAAGGAAGAAATTATCAGTGCCCTGGACGAAGCCTCCTCCCGGGCGGATATTATCCTGATGACTGGCGGACTGGGGCCTACCAAAGATGATATTACCAAATATACGCTGGCGGAATATTTTGATATGCCTCTTCAAAGAAATGAAGAAGCCCTTGCCCATATTACGGAATTATTTGCCAGCCGGGGCCGTGAGATTACACCGACCAACGAAAAGCAGGCAGATCTACCAGCTGGCTGCACCATGATCACTAACCGCATGGGAACTGCCCCAGCCATGTGGTTTGAGCGTGATGGTAAAGTTTTTATCTCTATGCCCGGCGTGCCCTACGAGATGAAAACGATCATGGAAGAGCAGGTGCTTCCCCGCTTGAAAGCTAATTTTCAGTTGCCCATCATTTTTCACCAGATGATACAGACCGTTGGTATCGGAGAATCTTGGCTATCTGACAAGATTGAGGAGTGGGAAACCAATTTACCTGCTCATATCCGACTAGCTTACCTACCCAGTTTTGGGAATGTCAAACTACGCCTTACCGCAATGGGAGAGGATAAAGTGCTGCTTGAAAAACAGGTGATGGATGAAGTCAATAAAGTGATGCCATTAATTGAGGAATATGTCTTTGCTTTAGGAGATGTGAGCCTGGAAGAAGCCATCGGTAAAAAACTGATGGAAAAACAAAAAACCGTAGCCCTTGCCGAAAGCTGCACTGGCGGGTACGTGGCCCATCGCCTGACCAGCATCGCCGGGAGCTCAGCCTATTTTCAGGGAGCTTTAGTGCCCTATCATAATCATTTAAAGCAAGAAATACTTGGTGTCAAAGAAGATACGCTTATCAAAGAAGGGGCAGTGAGTGAGCAAACGGTAAAAGAAATGGCGCAAAATATTCGTGAATTGATGCAGGCAGATTTTGGGCTGGTCAGTAGCGGTATTGCCGGGCCGGATGGAAGCACTGCCGAGAAACCGGTAGGAACAGTATGGATAGCTGTATCTGGCGAGCAGGGGACAGTAACCCAAAAGCTGAGCCTTTCCAAAGACAGAATGTTGAATATTAGGCTTACAAAAGTGGCCCTGCTTAATTTACTACGAAAGCAATTGTAACCGGCTGGGTGATCATTTGTAGATAAACCGGTGACAATATGGTAAAAAGTAGATGAATACCTAAGTCAAAAATTTCTTCAAAGTGAACTTACCATAAATTTTTTCTGAATTTTATTTTGTGCCTACAAAAATAGGCTTAACTTAAACAAACCATAGGTATGCCTTAAATCGCATTTTTCAGGCCCTACCTTTTGAATATTTTTTTTGCTACCCAATTTCAGCATAATTTTTTCAGCCAACAGCTCCCCTAAAAAGCAAAAATATACTTATGCAAAACTAATCAAACCACAAGCTTGCTATGACTTTCGGAAAAAAGAATACCATACGTTCATTTGAAAACATTTCGGTTTGTTCAAGTTCAGCGGTTTATGAGTGGGGCACTACTTTGGTAGTGGCCACGCATCTTAACGATGAGGTGATGGGGTGCGGGGGTGCGATTGCTTTGCTCAGGCAAATGGGCTACCGTGTACATGTTCTTTTTGTATGTGACGGTTCCAAGTCTCCATTTAAGTCAACCTACTTGCCTCCAAAATGTAGAAAAGATTTATGCAAATACGAGGCAGAATGCGCTTTATCCGTGCTGGGTGTGGATCAGGATTCTATTACTTACCTAGAAATGAAAGACGCTGAAGTGCCTTTCAAGGGTGAAAAAGGCTTTAAAGAAGTGGTTCATCAGTGCCAAAATAAGATTGCCCATTTTATTCCCGATACAGTACTGCTTCCCTGGCAGGTGGATGGGAATAGAGATTGTCAGGCGTTGAAACAAATTATGCTGAAGGCATTACAGCAAGCACCTTATACCTATAATCTGGTGGAATATTCCTTAGTTCCCTGGATGGAAGATGATCAATGGCAGCGTCTCCTTTTATCGAAAAATACTCCATGGCTTCTGGATAATAAAGCAGTGCTGGAAAAAAAAGTAGAAGCTTTGTCACAGTACCACATTCATGAAATAGAGCTGGGAAGCGAATTGGTCATCAAGGATGAGTTGTTGAACTCAACAACCCTCTCTCATTTTACCCATCCCTGGGAAATTTATTTCCCGGCTTCTTATTAAGTCATACTAAACCCTGCATTTTACTTTGGATTTTGTTCATCCCGGGGATTGACATCATCATCGTGGATTAAACGTTCCTCCTCTGGCAGGTAAACATCCAGTTCATCTTCTTCTTTTACCACCACAATAACCTCCTCCTCAACTTCTGGTGTATCAGTCAAATCTTGTTCTTCAGTCATCCAAAGTTCTTCTTCTAAATAAACCGTGCCGTTTTCATCAGCGAGTTGCTGATCCTCAATCATTTCCAACTCCATCGGCTCTATTTCGCCTATGCCGGTAAACTTATCGTGCAACTTCTGATAAATTTTGGGCACCAGGACGATTCCTGCCAAAGACGTTGTAAAACGGACAATGCGAGGAAGACGTTTGCCAAATATCAGTTTCTCTGTTAAATAGACTGAACCAAAAAGCGCACATCCGGTAAGAAACTTACTTTTGAGGTGATGAGGTATGTATTCATGTCTCACCGCCGTAAGATCCATGTGAAGTTGCTTTTCTTTTTCCTTGGCTTGTAGTTTATAATAAGCCTTCAGTTCCTCATAATTTTGTTTACTCTTACTCTTGCTCATGGGCTTCTTCTTTATCCGTGTTAGCTAGTTTAAAAAATAACTTAAAAATAGGCGTTCTAAGCAATCCATCCCTGAATATCCAAATTAACAGAACAAGTAGAATGTATAGAAAAGCTACGATCATAAAACCCCAGAAAATACTACCAATCAAAACGCCAATGCCGTAGGCAATGCCAATACTAAATATCATCAGAAAGTAACATGCCAGGAAAAAAAGGATAACGGCTAAAACGATTCCATAAACAACATCACCTCCCTTTTTGGAAACAACCGTGAGTATCAGGTTGCGTTGCGCAGAGATATATTCTTTGATATGTTGAAAGAGACGCTCTATGGGTGTTTGGTCGGTATTTCTCAATGTTTATAGGTTATAAAGTATGCAAAAAATGCTTTGACAATACAAAGATACACAAAAAAGACTCGTACAAATGAAGAATGTACATTTACCGCTATCATTGGTAATTTTAGCGCTACTTCCTTAAAAGCTCAAGTACAAAATTAAAATATAGGTCAATAATCGCTGTAATAACGCTGATGCAAGTCAAAGTGTTTATCAATTTTAAGCAATGTAGTTAAAAAGTATAATTGTGTTTAACTTGTATATGTATAAAGGCACAACCTTTTATAATTGCTTAAACCGTTAAAGAAATGAAGCATAGCTTTTACATTTTTCTGTCTTTTCTTGTTTTTCCATATTGTTCTCAACCTTCCGAAAATCCGGAAACTGATTCACCGCCTGAAGTTTTTGACTGGAGAAATGCCACCGTTTATTTCCTGCTTACCGATCGTTTCTATAATGGGAATCCTAAAAACGACGTCAATTTTGAGCGCAACGAAGATGCTGCTAAGCTCAGGGGATTTGAAGGAGGTGATATCATCGGCATTATGCAAAAAATCACGGAAGGCTATTTTGATAACCTGGGCGTAACTGCCATCTGGTTTACGCCCGTAGTGGAGCAGGTACACGGAGCGACCGACGAAAGTACGGGCCTTACTTATGCCTATCACGGTTACTGGGCAAAAGACTGGACAACGCTTGATCCTAATTTTGGCACCATGGAAGAACTTAAAACGTTAGTAGACTCCGCCCACGCCCATGGTATCAGGATATTACTGGACGTGGTGGCTAACCATACCGGCCCGGTGACTGATGTAGACCCTGTATGGCCAGAAACATGGGTGAGGCAAGAACCAACGTGTACCTATCATGATTATGAATCTACCATTGAATGTACGCTGGTAGTCAACCTGCCCGATATCCATACCGAAAGTAAAGTGGCCGTAGACTTGCCACCCTTTATTAGGGAGAAGTGGCAAGCAGAAGGACGATACGAAGCAGAGATGCAAGAACTGGATGACTTTTTTGAAAATACTGGCTATCCCCGTACTCCCAAATACTTCCTGATCAAGTGGCTGACGGATTATGTACGCGAACTGGGTATTGATGGCTTTCGTGTAGATACAGCTAAGCATACCGAAGCAGAAATATGGGCTGAACTGAAAAAGCAGGCACTGGCTGCTCTTAAAACTTGGAAGGCACAAAATCCCGATAAGCGCATAGATGAATCGCCCTTCTGGATGGTAGGGGAAGTGTATGGCTACAGTGCGGGTAAGGGACAGTCATACGACTATGGTGATACAACAGTAAATTTCTTTGACAATGGCTTTGAGTCGCTACTGAATTTTGACTTTAAATATGATGCGGAGAATGATTACGAAGCGATTTTCAATAAATACGATGTACTTTTACACGGTGGTGATCTGGAAGGGGTAAATGTGCTTAATTACCTCAGTTCCCACGATGATAGTTCACCTTTTGATCCCCGCCGGATAAAAAGTGAAGAAGCCGCTAATAAATTATTGTTGAGCCAGGGGGCAGCCCAAATCTACTACGGTGATGAGTCAGACCGTTCGCTCGTCATTGACGGTACGGAAGGGGATGCTACCTTGAGGTCATTCATGAACTGGGATGACCTTGCTCAGGCTGATAGCCTTCAGCAGGTGCTGGACCACTGGAACAAGCTGGGTACTTTCCGAAAAAACCATCTGTCTATAGGAGCGGGGCGGCACCAAAAGTTAGCGGATAACCCTTACACCTTTTCCCGTACTTATCAGCAGGGTGACTATTCAGATCAAGTAGTAGTCGCGATCAATGCACCGGCAGGGGAGAAGGTAATTGATGTAGGGAATATATTTGAAAACGATACCCAACTCAGAGAACATTATTCCGGTCAGCATGTACTTGTGGAAGAAGGAAAAATCAGCCTGGATTCACCTTATACTTATGTGCTCCTTGAGAAAAACTGAGTGTAAATAATGTAAAAAGTTAAGGGTTATGCATCTGTCATTCAGGAAGAAACTTTTTGAGACTTGAAAAGATGTTTGCTTCATTTCAGTTCAACTCAATAGCCGAAAATATTATAGACATTTTTACGATAGTTGTTTAAAACAATGAAGTTTCGTTTTATCTCATAAAACATTATCGCAAGATAAAGCCTACTTCAACATGCAGCACAATAAGCGATTGATATTTATGAACCGAAGAACTTTTCTTTCCCAAACCAGCTTGGCTGCATTATCACTGGCTGCTTCGCCAAAATTCGTAGCCTCACAAACTTCTCCTTCTGATCAGCCAAACAAAATCCTCTTTCTGGGCGATAGTATCACGCAGGCGGCAGACTATATCAACTTTTTTGAATGCCAATTGCGCATTGACAATCCGGATAAGCCCTATGAAATCTATAACCTGGGCTTAAGCAGCGAAACGATTTCCGGCCTGTCTGAAGAAGATCACCCTTTTCCTCGGCCCTACCTTCACGATCGCTTGGAAAAGGTATTGGATTACGTAAAACCCGAACTCATCTTCGCTTGCTACGGTATCAATTGTGGTATCTATCATCCCTTAGAAGAAGCAATATTCCAAAAATTTCAGGAAGGAATTCATCGCCTGATTCGTACAGCGAAGGAACGCCAAATGCAGCTGATATTACTAACTCCCCCGCCTTACGCCAGTCCGGTTAGCGATTGGTCACAAGCCCGTGCCGATCTGAACCGTGACAACTATGGTTATCAACGCCCCTACGCTGCTTATGACGAAGTGATGCGCCAGTATGCTGAATGGATTTTGAGTGTAAAAGAGGTGCAAAGCATTGATATCCAAACCCCCATGCGCAATTTCCAGGAGCTATGCTATGGGCAGGATGTCATCCATCCAAATCAGTTAGGCCATCAGTTGATAGCCCATACCATACTCCATCATTTTAATGATTTTAAGAGTTCGGTACAGGACATTAGCTTGAATTGGCAATCTTTAAATACAGCCAATAAAGTAAATAGCGATCAAGAAAAAGCTACCCTCAGGCAGCTTAACCTTAAAGTGCCAAAGGTGAATTACGTCGTGCTTTCTGACGATGCGCGATACAACGATCACATTACTATTCCCCAAAGCTACAAGTTGATTCTAACGGATTGCCCGCAGGGTACATTTCAGTTATTTGACCAAAACTTATATTTGGGACAGTGTTCACATGAGGAACTAAAAAAAGGGATAGTCATCAGCCCGATATCTAAAGACATCAACTACAAACATCTGTCATTTGCCAAGAAAGCGCGACAGCTTTATGAACTCATTGCCAGCAAAAGAGAAGTGTACGATTATGCCTTGTTACAACATATCGGTCATAATCGCCCTATGAACCGGATAGGTGTACCCCTGCTGCTTGCTGAGGAAAAGAAAAAAGCCCTGGAAGCAAAAATTTCCAAAATACTTCATGATCAGGTATGGGAACCAGAGATTATCAAACTTGCCTAACCATTTTTGAATTTTTCTATTTGCTCAAGGATTGTTTTTTTCCGAGCTTTCTGCCACTAAATCGTAGGGATGGTTCTAATTATTAACATTAATAACAAAGCGGCTACATCTCTATTTACTTCATTTGAGCTAAACCGATCATTATGATCACTCATTACAAATCCCACTACATTCCATGAAACATTTATTGATTGCAATACTAACGCTGGCAATGGCCTGCCAAACTGAAAAGAAGGAAGACCGCGATATTTCTGAGAATACTCCACCAGATACGGCTGAAAAAAAAGAATGGACCACGATAGATGCAGATAATGGCCCGGCTGCACGGCACGAAAATGCCTTTACCGAGGTAGATGGCAAATTCTACCTGGTGGGCGGCAGGGGAGACCGGCCAGTAGACATCTACGACCCTCAAACCGAATCATGGTCCAAAGGTCAGGCTCCTCCACTAGAAATGAACCACTTCCAGGCAGTGTCATTTGATGGTAAGCTATACGTGATTGGAGCGCTGACCGGAGGTTTCCCCGATGAAAAACCAATTCCCAATATCTATATCTATGATCCAGCTACTGACAAGTGGACCAAAGGCCCGGAAATACCCGAAGGCAGAAGGAGAGGGGCTGCCGGGGCTTTTGCTTACAACGATAAACTGTATTTGGTCAATGGCATTCAGAACGGCCATACCGATGGCTATGTAAGTTGGCTGGATGAGTACGACCCGGCTACAGATACTTGGACTAAGTTGCCCGACGCTCCCCATCAGCGGGACCACGTGCAGGCGGTGGTAGCGGATAACAAAATTTTTGTGGCCGGGGGAAGAACTACTTCCAATGCGACCGGACAGACCTTGGAACTCACTGTTCCTGAAGTAGATGTCTATGATTTTGGTAGCGGTGAGTGGTCAACTTGGGAAAACGATATTCCTACCATGCGGGCGGGTACTACTTCCATTCACCATGGAGACCAAATCATTGTGATCGGCGGGGAAAGTGGGGCAATGGAATCCGCCCACCCCCAGGCAGAAGCCTTGAACATCAACACTGGAGAGTGGGAATCTTTGCCTGAACTGAACCAGGGGCGTCACGGCACCCAAGCCATTGTATTTGAAGATAAAATCTATATCGCCGCTGGCAGCGGCAACCGTGGCGGTGGCCCGGAACTCACCAGTATGGAAATATATGAGTTTTAAATAATTTAAAGAATAGGTTATAAATTGAAGTCAAGGGTCTGATAAATGCTTTCGGACTCTTGACTTCATTATTTTATTACTCGCTTTTCCAAGCTCTGCCCGGATACTCAGCCCTGAATGTTTCTACACATCCTCTGTCCTGAAGGGTGACAAAACAGGTACGTCCATCGGGGCCACCGAAGGCAATGTTGGAAGGCAGCTTACCCTGCATTTTGATCTCCTCCACTAATTCCCCTGCCGGGGAAAGAATGGCTACTGTGCCTTTGCCGTGGCGGCATATATAAAGATTACCTTCCTTGTCACAGCGCATGCCATCCATACCAAAATCCGGAAACTCAGTGAAAAGGCGCTTGTTACTGATCTCCCCTTCAGGACTCAAGTCATAAGCCCAGACTTTGCGTTGTACACTTTCATTGACATAAAGCGTTTTTCCGTCAGGACTCACTTCTATGCCATTGGTAGTGCCCATATCCGCTTCCAGTAAATCCACCGTATGGTCAGTATTAATACGCCAAAGTTGCCCGGTAGACTCAGCCCAGTTGGGGTCGCTGGCCAAGAGGATATCATTGTCCATGATCGCAATGTCATTGGGCTGGTTCATGCGGTCCTCGTGGGCATATACACTGATACTCTGGTCCTGCATATTAACCATCAGGATATTATGTTGGGGATAATCAGCGATCAGCATCTCTCCCTGACTATTGAAGCGAATGCCATTGCCAATACTGCCTTCTGGTAAGGTGACAAACACAGAAGACTTTCCATCAGGGCTTACTTTACCTATCGTGCCCTGCTCTTGAAAGTTGACCGCATACAGATTTTCCTGTGCATCCACTGCCGGGCCTTCAATGCCTTTGGTAAAACTACCGGGAGCGGTAAAATCTTCTGTTTGCGAAGTGGATGTGTTGGCATTTTCTGAAGGCTCCACCGTAATTTTAACACTATCCAACAACTGCTCATTATTGCTAAGCATCATTCGGACATAGGTTTCACCTTCTTTAAGCCCTTTGACCAAGCCCTTGTCTGAAACCTCCGCTACAGAAGCATTGGCGACATGCCAGGCTAAATCACCGGGATCAACCGCTCCTTGCACGGAGATCTGTTTTTCTTCCCCTACGCCAAGGGTATAACTTCGCTCACTAATTTTGACTCTCTGGCAATTGGTGAACAATAGTAGAATAAGTGCGAAACTCAAGTTTTTCATAAAAGGATAGATAACTAAAATATGCCTACAAAATTTTTTTAAGGCCATTATACTTTAAAAACAGAAAATTACAGGAATTTTTTACAAAAAGCCATCTGCAGAGAATAAGGTAAAGTAAAGAATTGTTGTAGAATTATTGGCTGAGTGATTACATTCGTGAAACACTGCTCAAAATCCAGTACACTATTCATCAAACCTACGCTTACCGTGATCAGATTTTTACTCAGCCAGAAGCTTATCCATCTTGTTTTTCCCTGCATCGTGCTGCTACTTTTGTTTACTTTTTCCTGCCGAAAACGACCGATAAGCTCGCAATTGTTTAATGGGGAAACCTTGCAGGGCTGGGAAGGCGACCCGGAATTTTTTAGAGTAGAGGATGGCGCCATTGTCGCCGGAAGGCTTAGCGATATGATCCCGCAAAACGAATTTCTCTGTACCACTAAAGAATACGGGGATTTTGAGCTTAAAGTAAAAATCAAACTGGTGGGAGAGGGGGACAATGGTGGCATACAGTTCAGGAGCCAACGCATTCCCGACGATCGTGAGGTTTCCGGTTATCAGGCGGATATCGGCTATATTCCTGTGGAATGGGTAAACAACTTTGAAGAGTTCCAGAATAAAACCGCTACTCTTTCTGATGATGTATTGTATCCTTTGTGGGGAAGTTTGTACGATGAGTCACGCCGGGCAAAAGTACTGGCATTGGCGCATAGGGATATAGTTTTGGCTACGCTAAAACCTGATGATTGGAATGAAATCAGGATTAGGGCAGAGGAAAATCAGATTACGATTTGGTTAAATAATGAGCTCACTATTGACTACACCGAAGAAGAAAATATGCCCCGAAGAGGAATCATTGGCCTGCAGGTGCATTCCGGCCCTCCGCTGGAAGTCTGGTATAAGGATATTTTTATCCAAGAATTATAGATAAACTATTCAGATGAAAAAATATATTTACATAGCATTCTTGCGGGGAATCAACGTGGGAGGGCACCGGAAAGTCAACATGAAAGTACTCAAAGAAATGCTCTCTGGTATGGGTTTGCAGCAGGTAAATACTTATATCCAGAGTGGAAATGTTGCGTTTGTTTCTGAAATAGAAGATGCACCAGCATTGCAAAATCAAATAGAAAGCAAAATAGCGAGTCAGTTTGGTTTAGAGGTGAAAGTGATACTTAGATCAGCCTCAGAAATCCATCAAGTCCTTAGCGAAAATCCTTATCTTACTACTGAAGACGATACCAGTAAGCTATACTTTACGATGTTAGATGATGTACCGGGGCAGGCGGAATTAGAAAAGTTACTCACTTACACTTTTCCCCATGATGAATATCAGGTCTTAGGTAAAACTGTGTATCTTCACTGCATTAATGGCTATGGCAGGACAAAACTTACCAATGATTTTTTTGAGAAAAAACTAAAGCGCATAGCTACGACCCGTAACTGGAAAACCATGCTCAAAATGCGGGAAATGGTCAATGAGCTTGACTAAAAAACAAAATACCGTAATTGATAATTTTCCCATCTACACAATTTCTTATAAATATGCTTAAATCAAACCTCCCATTTATTCCCGATTTTTATCATACGTACATCAATAAAGTGAATGACGAACTGAAACTAAATGCTGCTTTACAAAAGTATGATGGCGATTATTTGCTGGCGGAAAAAGGAAAATTTCTAGCCATTGGAAATCAGGTGTATTCGCCCGGAAAATGGACGGTAAAAGATATTTTACAGCACATCATTGATACGGAAAGGGTTTTCGCATATCGTGTCCTTCATTTTGCCAGGAATGACCGGACAGAATTGCCAGGCATGGACCAAAACTTGTTTGCAGAAAATACAGGAGCCGATGAAAGAAATGTAGAAGATTTGTTGGAAGAGTATGGGGTAGTACGCCAGTCTACCATCTTGCTTTTTCGCAGTTTTAATGACGAAATGCTATTAAGAGAAGGCGTCTGTTTTGGTAAAAAAATGACTGTGTTAGCCCTAGGCTTTACGATCATTGGGCATGTGCTACATCATTTGCAAGTCCTGAAGGAGCGCTATTACCCTCTGATCAGAGAGGCATAGCGAACTACAGGGATTGCTCCAAATCCTGGAAACTAGGAGCAACTTTAACAGCTCCATCTACTACAATCACTGGAAAACTAATATTACCACGGAATCCGGTTTGCTGGACTTTGAGGAGCATCTCATCACCCTTGCTTTGGTCTTTTTCCACATCGTAGAAGGTATATTCGTAACCAGCGGAGTCCAGTTGTTTCTTAAAGTCAACACAGTGGCTGCATTCGTCGCTGCCATAGACGACAATATTTTTCTGGGATTGGGCTTGCGTGGAAGCAGAGTTTTCTTTGTTTTCATCAACCATACATTGCTGAAGCGAAAAACACAAAGAAGCGATAGTGATAATTTTGATCCATTTCATGCGACAAAAGTAGAAAAGTATTTTCACAAAAGCTTTAGTCAAAAGCGTTTAAAAAAGCGGTTTTTCATTTTTCAGATCGTGTAAGACGAAAGAGCCTTGCATATCATGCTTATCAAAATGTTTTTAATTTTTATTATTCAGATTTACCGCTTCACTATGTATTAATAGATTAAGTTGAATTAAGATTCTCAAAAGGGTAAGTTTTGATTTACTTGCTTGTGCTTTTTGATCTTTATCTAAAAAACCACTTATTTTCTGCTTTCTTAGCAATTTTTTATCACCGATACCTATGAAACATTTTACCTCGGTAGAAGATGTGACGGACCTGAAAGCTTTACTGGAAACTGCAGCTCAGGTCAAGGCTTCTCCATTTACAGATAAAAACCTGGCATCCAATAAAGCGATGTGCCTTATTTTCCTGAACCCTAGCCTCAGAACCCGGCTCAGCACCCAGCGAGCAGCGATGAACCTGGGGTTGGACACCGTAGTCTTTGACATGAACCAGGGCGGCTGGAACCTAGAATTTCAGGACGGCACGGTCATGAATATGGACAAGCCGGAGCACGTCAAAGAAGCGGCGGCAGTGATCGGACAGTATTATGATATCATCGGTATCCGTGCCTTTGCCCATTTGCAAAAGAGGGAAGAAGATTATGCTGAGTTAGTGGTTAAGCAGTTTCAAAAATACGCTGAGGTGCCGGTTATCAGCCTGGAATCCCCGGTAAGGCATCCGCTGCAATCTCTAACCGATTTGATAACGATTGAAGAGCATAAAACCGTAGAAAAGCCTAAAATCGTGCTTACCTGGGCACCGCATCCCAAAGCCTTGCCCCAGGCGGTGGCTAATTCTTTTTTAGAATGGATGGTAGCCTCTGGGCAGGATATTACCGTTACGCATCCCCAAGGCTATGAACTGGATGAGCAATTTACCCAAGGCGTGAAGGTGGAATATGACCAACAGAAAGCTTTTGAAGGTGCAGATTTCATCTACACCAAAAACTGGTCATCGTACCAGCGCTACGGAGAAATTCTGGAAAAAAGTGATCAGTGGATGGTAAGCGCTGATAAAATGAAGCTGACCAACCAAGCCAAGTTCATGCATTGCCTGCCTGTTCGCCGTAATGTGATCGTCGCTGATGAAGTCATTGACAGTGAGCAATCCATTGTCATCCAACAAGCGGCCAACCGGATAGTCGCCGCCCAGGCGGTGATTAGGATGATTTTGGAGGGGTGAGGAAAAGAGAATGAATCAGGTAAATTATCTTTAATATAAATTTAGCTATTCATTATACTTGCTCTTTTTGTTGATAAATACATGATTTATTTTAGGGAGTGTAAAAAATAATGATATTGCTGATCTTCAAAAGCCACTGAATGTCAGTGAAGACACATACCTTTAATATATTACTAATTTAATGCTCTTAATTACAAATCTTGTTCAGCATTAAAATGAAAAAGGCAATTCAAATAATAAGCATTTCATTGATCATTTGTTCTTGCGCATCAGAAATAAAACTATTTAAAGTTGACGATTCTAAAATTGGTGTAACTTATAAAAGTAGCAGGGGTACAGTTTTCAACAAAAGTTATCACTTTTCTGATTTCTTTGTTAGCGATGTTGATTCATCAACTCTATGGACACCGAAGAAAGAAGATATTAAACTTGCTGAAGATATTTTGAGGTCTACGATCAAAGCAATTAATAAAAGTAAAGTTAACCAAATGGGAAGCTGCCCTGTGATTCACAGGAATTTGAATTCTTACTTCAGGCAGTACGTAGGAATTGTTAATGATAAAGGACAACGGGTAGTTCATATTAATTTCTATTGGAATAAATATGGATTATTAGACAGATTGAAAGGATTTGCTGATAGAAGGTTAGACCATGATTCTGATTATACAGTAGTATTTGATGGGTGTAGTCATTATTGGCAAATCAATGTAAACTTTGAAGAAAAGAAATTGAGCAACTTGATGATAAATGGAATTGCATAGAAACGGGAAAAATTCAATTGTACACGTCATATCAGTTTCAGCTATAAAACCTTAAATTTTAATAGAAAAACGCATGACAAAAACTGAAAAGCATGTTGTAGAAACTTACGCAGGGCTTTTTGAATGTATTAGTTCAAAAGCGAAACTTGATTATAAAAATATATGACTACTGATCTTTACAAAAAAAGATGGACCTACTGGAAAAAAATAAGGAACAGATTAACAGTCTTTGTCAATCTAATAGTGTTGACCAACTATTTGCTTTTGGTTCTGTAACCTATCAAAGGTTCAATGAGGAGAGTGATGTGGATTTGATAGTAGTTATTAATGATGATGATCCCCTCACTTACACAGAAAAATATTTTAATTTAAAATTCTCTTTCGAAGAAATACTAGGAAGAACAGTAGACTTACTTGAATCAAAAGCCATTAAGAATTCATATTTGAAAGAAGAAATTGACCGAACCAAGATTCTAATCTATGAGTATTCACTCCGGTAAAAATGAAATCATGGTATGGCTTTCTGATATGAAACAAGCCATTCAGGAAATAAACGACTTTCTGCCAGCAGAAAGAAACTTTTTTGCATTTCAAAAAGACCTCAAGACTAAGCGGGCCATTGTGGTGCAAGAATTACCCAAGCTAGAGAAAGTAATTGATGAACTATTGAAAGAATAAATTCTACCTCAAACTTTCTCATAGTTCATTCAGATCATTGAAACCAATCAACATGAGCAATAATATCAAAATATTTAAAATAGGCGGAAAGGTGATTGAGCAACCTGAATTGCTCAAGAACTTCCTGAAAGATTTTGCTGCCTTGCCTCATCCTAAAATACTGGTACACGGCGGTGGAAGATCAGCAACTACTATGGCAGAAAAGTTGGGCATTGAAACAAAAATGGTGGAAGGCCGACGCGTCACCGATAAAGCCATGCTGGAAATTGTGCTGATGGTCTATGGCGGATTGAACAAAAAGATTACCGCACTATTGCAGGCCGAACATTGTAATGCGATCGGCTTGACCGGGGCGGATATGAATGCCATGAAGGCGCATAAACGTCCTGCTGATCCGGTAGACTATGGTTTGGTGGGGGATATAGATGAGGTAAATGCCGAAGGTATTATTGGCTTATTAGCCCAAAATATCGTTCCAGTGATGGC
>JBBSOG010000077.1:0-16592 GCA_038259985.1 Cytophagales bacterium | reverse complement strand
GCTTTGGTATAGCGGATATGGGCGTTTACCGGCTCCCAACTCTCCTTATGCATCACTACGCCCTCTAGCCATATTTTCGGGGCTACTTTCACCACTTTCTTCAATGAAAAGATATCCAGGTGACCGCCATCAGCCGACATAAAAGCCCTAGTCGTAAATACCAACGTATCATTTAAGCCAACAGCATAATAAGCGTCAAATCCACCGGTATTGACCGGGGCACCGATATTCTTTGGCTCAGACCATTTCAACCAGCTTTCGTCCAGTCTTTGTGTCTCGTAGACATCCATATTGCCTAATCCACCACCCCGGTTGCTGGCAAAATAAAGTGTCTTATTGTCAGGTGCCAGAAAAGGGCCAAACTCATCCATATGGGTATTCAAACCTTTGATCAGTACTGGCCTTGTCCATTTATTGCCCTCTTGGTGATAACTTATGTATAAATCGCTGTATTTACTTTTTGGTTTTTCGCTGAAATATAGTAGTAAAGCTTTCTCGTCATAGGATAGAAAAGCACCGTTAAAGTAACCTTTGCACATTTCATCAAAATCAGGAATATCCAGTGCTTCTGGTTTCTGCCATTGACCATTGACCAACTCACATACTGAAAAACCCAGATTATCATTTCCATTTCCCCCTCTGATCAACAACTTATTGCCATCCAGGGAAACGCTCATGACCTGGTTATAACGATTTTTGTTGAAGGGTTTATCCATATGCACAGATTTAGACCAGTTGCCTGTGGTAGAATCCTTGATAGAATACCAGATATCCTGGCTGCCCTCTAAACCATTAGTATTTTCAGGATGGTTGGTGATGGTAAAATAAAGGATGTTGCCATCCGGGCTAATGACTGGTGCTGAGTCATGATAAGTACTATTGACATTGCGCCCAAGATTAACGAGTTCGTAATCGGCAGTTTGCTGGGCAAAACTCTGCATGTAGCCACACACAAACATCAACAAACAGATATAATATTTTGTAATCATCAACTACGCATTTGGTTCTATTGGCTAAAGTACGCAGCGAATGATTATACAATTTATTAAAAAAACAATATTGTTACACGGATGATTTTTTAGGTAAATACGCTCACTTCTTTTTAAAGCATAGATGATAGGAAATTTTCATTGAGCTGTTAGGCCATTCAAGTTTAATTAATATTCAATTAGTAGATAAAAAAATGTCGTGAGGGAGGTTTTAAATCATGATAATCCAAGGGATGACTTAAGTTTTTACCCATATATTACAATAAGTTCTATCAAGAATGTCAAAATATAATTTCAATAAAGTGATTATTAGCATAATTAAAAGTTATTCATTACCTTAAATCCTATTATAAAATTCTAATCTGAAATTAGACTTGATTTTTTATAAGTTGATTTCTGAAGTTATTATACCAGATGTTTTGGTAATATAATTTTTAACATTTTAGCATTACCTATTCATAATGCTGTAGATAAATTAAACTTATTGCTTATGAGTCTGCCAGAACTAAAATCTACTACCGCCAGGGAAAAAATTAAACTTTTGAGGAAAAAGGGGAATTATCTTGCCACGCGCACTTCTGAAAAGTACTTCATCAAACTGTATGCGATTAAGGGGATTTATTTTGAAGTTTGGTCTTCCAGCTACCTTCCGTGGCAGAACATTGTCAAAGTGAAGGTTTTTCAAGACTTTCAAATGCTAAAACCCTACCTGCCAGCTATTTACTTTTCTGAAAATAAATTTTCAATTTAGTTTTAAAGATCCCAGGTGATTCTCTTTCTTCTTTTCCAGTCTCCCCTCTTGAACCACAAGAAAGCAAAAGCGGCGGCAATAAGGTTTGAGACGGGAAATGCCCACCATATCCCATCATAGGACAAAGTGGTTTTTTGTGATATAATGTAAGCGAGTGGAAACCTGATAATCCACAGCGACAGTATAGAAACCAACATAGATGCCAGCGTAAAACCGGCGCCATTGAACACGCCGTTCACCACCTGCTGAACGCCCAGTAGCCCAAAGCTTGGCGCCATTATCTTAATAAACATCGCGCCATTATCAATTACTTCTACTTCGCCCGGTACGAAAAAAGCAGTCAAAGGGCGGGCAAATAGGAACATGATCAATCCTATTCCTGTCAAGCCGTAAAAAGCTACTTTTAAACTTAAAACCCCTATTTCCTCTGCTTTACGAATGCTCCCGGCCCCGATATATTGTCCAACCAGGGTAGTGGTGGCGGCAGACAAACCTAAGGCTGGTATAATGACAAAACTCAGGATACGGGCGCCAATGCCATAAGAGGCTACCACCATACTTCCGAAACCAGTCACCAACGTAATCATCATCGTCAAACCCAATGCCCGGGTAGACATTTCCAAACTTGAAGGTATGCCAATCCTGATGAGTTCTTTGAACCACTGAGCATTAAATATGAAATCCTTCCAGTGGAGTTGGATGCCAAAATTCCCATTCAACAAAATCAAAATTCCCATAAGTGCTGAGAGGCCTTGTGTCAATATGCTTGCCATGGCTGCGCCTGCCACCCCCATTGCCGGGATTGGCCCCCAACCATAAATAAATAATGGGTCTAAAAAAAGATTGAGAATAACCGTGCTAAGCACCACATAGGTCGGAATAACGACATTGCCAATGCCCCGCATCAGGGATTGAAAAACAAAGAATGTGAATAGAAATATAAAGCCGATGGACGAAACTTTGAAGTAACTTACCGCATCTTTCAGGACTTCATCTTTAGCACCAATGAGTTCCATTAACGGGCCGGAAAAAAAGTAACCAACCAAAGCCAAAAGAATAGAAATAAAAAACAGTACCAAGAATGTTTGGGCACTGGTATAATTGATCATCTTCTGATTATTCATTCCCTTGTATTGGGCTACCATGATGGCCCCGCCCATAGTTAATCCAAGTCCTGAGGAAATCACGAGAAACAGTAGAGGAAAACTTAAGGAAACAGCAGCTACCGCATTGGCCCCCAGCCTTCCCAGCCAGAAAGTGTCAATTAACTGATAGGCCGTTTGTAAAACATTCGCAAGTACGATAGGTCCGGAAAGTCTTAGCAGTGAAATTAAGGTTTCTCTTTTGGCAGCTCTTAATCTAATATTCATTCAACTTGATTTTTATAATTACCCCTAAACAATCGTATTATCGTAAGGGTTTTTGTAATGTAGCAAAAATCATCAACCTAAATATTTATGCCGGATTACCAGCCCATTGAAAACTATGGTGTCATCGGAGACCTCAACACAGTTGCGTTGGTAGGATTGGATGGCTCTATTGATTTTATGTGTTTCCCCTGTTTTGATTCTCCTTCCGTCTTTGCCAAAATGTTAGACAAAGATAAAGGGGGATATTTTACCATTCATCCTGATTTGGAATGTCCCAAGCAAAAACAACTGTATTTGCCGGATACTAATGTCTTGCTTACCCGCTTTTTATCTTCCGAAGGTGTAGGGGAAATTACGGATTTCATGCCTGTGGAGGAGCTTTACAAGGGCCATATCCTGGTCAGGAGGGTAACTTGTGTCAGGGGGAAAATTACGTTTAACATGTGTTGTGCCCCCCGCTTCAATTACGCGCGCTCCGAGCATGTTACGATGCGGGATGATAACGATGTCATGTTTGTTTGCAAAGATCCTGAACATATATCATTGAGGCTGAAAAGTAATGTTCCGCTGCACGTGGATGGAAAAGATGGGTGCGCAAAGTTTACGCTCAAGGGTGGGGAAACCGCTGATATTATTCTAGAACTGGCCGAGGAAAACAAACCTTCCAAATCCAATCTCACTGACTTTGTGGACAAAAACCTGTACGAAACAGTAAACTACTGGAAAAGCTGGGTAGCACAGTCCAACTACAAAGGACGTTGGCAGGATATTGTCAATCGTTCTGCCTTGGTGCTCAAACTTCTTACCTCTTTTCAATTTGGCTCATTGGTAGCCGCACCTACTTTTAGCTTGCCGGAAGAGCTAGGCGGGGTACGCAATTGGGATTACCGATACACCTGGATACGGGATGCTTCCTTTACCATATACAGTTTAATTAGCCTAGGTTATACCCGGGAAGCTACTGATTTCATCAATTGGGTAGAGAAAAAATGCCAGACTATTGGCGATGCTGGTTACATGGGCCTAATGTATAAAATTAATGGCGATGTGGAAATGAAAGAAGAGACGCTTGACCATTTTGAAGGCTATAAAAAATCCGGACCGGTACGAATAGGCAATGCAGCACAAGACCAACTCCAGTTGGATATTTATGGAGAACTCATGGACGCCGTTTATCTCTATGACAAATATGGCGCTCCTATTTCCTATGATTTTTGGCAAGCCCTGATCAAACAGATCAATTGGCTGTGCGACAATTGGAACCAACCTGATGAAGGGATATGGGAAGTACGGGGAGGAAGAAAAGAGTTTATTTATTCCCGGATGATGTGTTGGGTCGCGGTGGACAGGGCTATTCGTTTAGGCCAGACTCGGCCGTTTACTTATCCCGAGACATGGCATAAGGTGAGGGACGAAATTTATAATTCCATCTGGGAAGACTTCTGGAATGAGGAACGCCAGTGTTTTGTCCAGTACAAAGGGGCTGATACTGTGGACGCCGCCACTTTGCTAATGCCCTTAATTCGTTTCATCGGTGGACGTGACCCTCGCTGGCTGTCTACCCTCAAAGCGATAGAAGAAGACTTGGTATCTGATTCTTTGGTATACCGCTATCATCCTAAGAATGCGGCCTCTGATGGGCTGGAAGGAGAAGAAGGCACTTTTTCTATGTGTACCTTTTGGTATGTAGAATGCCTCTCCAGGGCCGGTGAACTGGAAAAGGCTAGGTTATATTTTGAAAAAATGATGGGCTATGCTAACCATGTTGGGCTTTACGCTGAGCAGTTGGGTTATACAGGTGAACATCTGGGCAATTTTCCACAGGCCTTTACCCATCTGGGACTGATCAGTGCAGCTCTTAACCTTGACAAACAATTTGACGATCAACGGAACCAGGAAAATAAACAACGTAACGTATGAAAGCGATATCCATAGAACCAGGAAAAGCTGGTTCTGAAATAATTAATCATGATGAACCCACGCTCAATTCTTCTAACGATGTAAAATTAAAAGTTTTGCAGGTGGGTATTTGTGGAACCGATCGGGAGGAAGTGATCGGCGGTCGGGCGAATGCGCCGGAAGGAAGTAAAAAGCTTATTATTGGCCACGAAATGTTTGGTCAGGTAGTAGAAACAGGAGATGAAGTATCTACTGTAAAGGCTGGTGATTATGGCGTTTTTACTGTGAGAAGAGGTTGTGGGAAATGTGCAGCCTGCGAAAAGAACCGCAGCGATATGTGTTTTACCGGCGATTACACCGAAAGGGGCATCAAAGGCATTCATGGTTTTGAAACGGAATATGTCGTTGACCACGAACAATATTTAGTGAAAGTTCCGGTCAGTATTCAGTCAGTAGGCGTGTTGGCCGAACCCATGTCGGTGGCCGAAAAAGCCATTGATGAAGCGATAAAACTGCAAGCCTCTCGCTTACCTCACATTCTTGAGGAGGACTGGATCAAAGGAAAACAAACTTTAATAGCTGGATTAGGCCCTATCGGAATTCTGGCAGCCATCGTTCTGCGCTTGAGAGGGGCCAAAGTTTGGGGACTAGACATAGTAGACGAAAGCAGTAAACGCCCACAATTGCTGAAAGCTTTGGGTGGGGAATATATTGACGGACGGACGATAGATACTATGAACATTGATGACAAGTTCGGTGAGGTAGATTTCATTTTTGAAGCCGCTGGCGTAGCTCAACTTGGTTTCCAACTTATTGACGTGCTGGGAATTAATGGCGTGTATGTCATGACGGGCATTCCTCATGGCGACCGGCCCACTTGTATGATGGGTGCTGAACTGATGAAGCAAATTGTCCTAAAAAACCAAATTATCCTAGGCAGCGTAAATGCTAGCCCCCAGCATTTTGCGATGGGCATCCGGGATTTAGAAAAAGCTAAAAACCTATGGGGGGATTTGGTGGATGAAATTATCACTAACCGAATTCCTTATCGCGATTTTGAGAAAGCATTACAGCAACGATCTGATGATGATATCAAAACTGTGATAGAGTGGGATCATAACTAAAATTCTTTCTTTAATAAAACTGATTAATTCAGGGTATTTTCTTCAGTGTTAGTTGAGATGAATTTTTTCAAATTCATCTCAATATGCTTATTGTGGGTGCTGTAGAGGTCAATTTTTACCAAAAACTGAAATAAAATTACTTAGCATCTTATCGTAAGCACTGACCACGATAGGTACAAATCCTAGCTTCACTTTTTCAATATCGTAAATTCCACTCGGCGGTTTTTTTGCCTTTCTTCTTCAATCGCATTGCTGGCCAGAGGTTTGGTGCCCCCATATCCGTTCTCCTCAACCCGTGAAGTATCTACCCCCTGCTCCACTAAATATCTTTTGACAGCTTCAGCCCTTTCCTGAGAGAGAATTAAGTTCAGATCCGGTCGTCCCCTATTGTCGGTATGTCCGGAGACTTCAATGACAACGCCTTGGTTTTCGTTCAGGAATTCAACCACCTCATCCAAAGTTTCGCTGGAACCAGGAAGCATTTCATCCGTACCACGGTCAAATAGCACGTTTTCCAGGTTAACGGTGGTGCCCACTTCAATCGGAGAAAGGATGAAATTTCTCACTACCACATCAGAATTATCAATCGGGGACTGTTCACTTAGTAATACTTTACCTCGTTTCTTAATATATCCGTCGGCTTCTACCAAAATTTCATAATCCTGATCGGCTAGTAGCTTAATGGTAAAATTTCCATTTACATCCACAGTCAAATTTTGGTTTTGTGTGGTATCACCTCTTAATTTGGTAAGGGTGACCTTTGCACCTGGCACCTCATTCGTACTTTCGTTGGTAATTTGTCCTCTCAACTCCACTTGGCTGACAGCGGTAGTTTCATCTTCTACTTCCTCTTCTTCTTCCGTTTCGGTAATTACTGGTGTTTCTTCAGGCGCTTCTTCAATGACCGTTTCTACTACCGCATCTTCTTCTGTCACTTCAGGGATATCGGCAACCTCTTCTAACATTTCTTCCTCTTCAGGAATTACTTTCACCTGGTTAAGGTCACCCAAACCATCGCTATTCTGTGTAGATGAGACATAAGCATATTCACTATCGCCGGGCAAATAATAATATAACTCCGTACCCTCAGTATTGACCCTCGCTCCCAAATTTTTGGGATTAGACCATTTTTTCCAGCTATCGTCCAGCCTGACTGACATAAAAATGTCCCGGCTACCAAATCCTTCGTATCCATTGCTGGCAAAAAATAGTGTCTTACCATCTGGGGCCAGGTAAGGCGTCATTTCCTGGTAAGGGGTATTGATATTGCTGCCCAGGTTTTTAGGCTCAGACCAGGCACCATCACTTTTTTTGAATAATACATACAAATCTTCCGCACCTTTGGTGTCATAAGACTGAAGGGTGACGATCATGATTTGGCCACTGGCATGTAAACTCGCACTTTGATGCTCTGATTTAGTATAGAAATAGGGTATCTTCAGGGCTTGGGGCTGACTCCACTTGTTGCCTTCCCTTTTGGCGACCGAGATTCCCTGGGTGATTGGTTTTTTGTTATTAGCCAAATAATGCCCGTTCAAATACACTTTATTACCGCCTTCGGCAAAACCCACCACGCTGTTAAAATAATCATTGTTCAAGGAACGTTCGTTCACTGGTTCAGACCAGCTTCCATCGGCTTGTTTTTGAGAAGACCAGATATCTCCCAGGTCGCGACTTCCTCCTTCATTTTCAGGATGATACTGACGCACAAAATAGAGGGTTTGCCCATCGGGTGTCAGTATTGGATTCTTTTCATCTGCCTGTGAATTGATAGACAATCTTTCCAGTTCATTTTGCGCAGTGACACTCAGGCTTACCAATAGTAATGCGGAAAATAGCCAATATTTCATATTAGTAGTTTTTTCAGATGTGCGTTTGGTGCTTAATTATTTGTGCCTGCTTTCCAGCACTTCAATAATGTCGGACAGGCTAAAACCTTTAGCTTCCAGCAGGACAAGATAATGAAAAAGTAAGTCTGCTGCCTCGTTTTTAAACAGCTCGGCATCATTGTCTTTGGCTTCAATTACCAGCTCTACCGCCTCCTCCCCTACTTTTTGGGCAATTTTGTTGATTCCTCTTTTAAAAAGAGTAACAGTGTATGAGGTAGATTCTGTCTCTAGTCCAGCTTCTTTTTCCGCTTCTTGATGCCGCTCATGGATTAGCTCAAGCAGGTGATTAATGAAAGTGAATTGTTGTTCGCTAAGTGGTGTATAAGTCATGGTTCAAACGGTCATTCTGATGGGAATCTGGTGGCCTGCCAGGTAGTTTTTAAGTTCAGGTATGGGGATTTCCTTGTAATGAAAAATACTGGCAGCCAGCGCGGCATCAGCCCTTCCTAGGGTAAAAACGTCTACAAAGTGCGCCATCGTACCCGCACCTCCCGAAGCGATGATGGGAATGGTAAGTTCGGAAGATAATTGACCGGTGATAGCATTAGCAAAACCAGCTTTGGTGCCATCATGGTCCATAGAGGTCAAAAGTATTTCCCCTGCGCCCCTTTCCTGCACTTCATGTGCCCAAGCAAAAGTCTCCAACGAGGTGGGAGTGCGCCCGCCGTGGGTATAAACAGTATGTTTCCCTTCCACATGTCGAGTATCAATGGCTACGACAATGCACTGATTACCAAAATTAGCCGCCAACTCGTTGATGAGTTCAGGGCGCTTCACCGCAGCGGAATTTACTGATACTTTGTCCGCACCTGCATTGAGCATGGCCGCTACATCTTCTACCGAACTGATGCCGCCGCCCACCGTAAATGGAATGTTTACCTGCTCCGCTACTTTCCTGACCAGTTCTGCTAAAGTTTTTCGTTTTTCTACGGTCGCGGTAATGTCCAGAAAAACCAGTTCGTCAGCACCTTCGTCAGCATAAATTTTCGCCAGTTCCACCGGGTCACCGGCATCCCGCAATTCTACAAAATTGACCCCTTTAACTGTGCGCCCATCTTTAACATCCAGACAGGGAATAATTCTCTTTGTTAACATAAGTAAAGTTTATGAATGGTCTTAAAAACCGATCATCATGCTAATGTAAAGCCTTTTATGATTAATGAACGCCTGAAAGCTATAAAAAAGGCTTTAAATCCTCTAACTGAATTCTCCCTTCATAAAGTGCTTTGCCAATGATTACTCCATGCACCCCAATTGTGTTTAGCTGATTTAAATCCTCTAAACCTGAAACTCCACCGCTAGCAATGAGTTTTACCTGGGGGACAATGGCCAGAATTTCTTCATAAAGATCAACGGAAGGGCCTTGCATGACGCCATCCTTCGCTACATCCGTACAAATCACGTATTTTATCCCTTTTTGATGATAGTGTTGGATGAATTCCAACACATCCTGAGCAGTGGTTTCCTGCCAACCAGCGATCGCTATTTTCTTGTCTTTGGCATCGGCACCCAAAATCACTTTTTCCGCCCCATATTTCTCCAGCCAATGCAGAAAAGTTTTAGGCTGTTTGACCGCAATGCTTCCGCCGGTCACCTGCTCTGCCCCTAGGTCAAACACAATTTTCAGATCTTCATCCGACTGTACGCCACCCCCAAAATCTACTTTGAGCGAGGTATGCTTAGTAATTTGTTCCAGCACCGGATAGTTGATTACCTTTTTGGCTTTTGCCCCATCCAGGTCTACTAAGTGCAGTCTTTTGATACCGTGATCTTCGTATTTCTTTGCTATCTCTAACGGATGGCTACTGTACTCTTTTTTTTGGGCATAATCTCCTTGGGTGAGACGCACACATTTGCCATCAATAATATCTATTGCAGGTATGATTTCCATTTTGGACTAGAGGTCTAAAAAATTCTTCAAAATAACTTCACCGTCTTTACCACTTTTTTCAGGGTGGGCTTGTATGGCATAGAAATTATCTTTTTCCATCACCGCACTAAAGGGCAAAATGTAATTGGTGGCACCTACGGTTTCTTCACCAACCTCAGCATAATAACTATGTACATAATAGAGGTAAGCCTTTTCACTAAGATCTTTGAGTAAAATCCCTTTCCTGGTATCCAATGTATTCCATCCAATGTGGGGCACTTTGTCCTGAGGGGGGAATTTCTTTACTTTTTCTTTAAAAATCCCCAAACAGGGTGTATTCCCTTCCTCGGAATGTGCACACATCAGCTGTAATCCAATACAAATCCCCAACACAGGTTGCTTAAGATTGACGATCAACTCATCCAATCTTTTACTTTTCAGATAGCGGATTGCAGAACTAGCTTCTCCCTGACCAGGGAAAATCACTTTGTCTGCTTGCTGTATATATTCTACATCATCGGTGAGCTCAGGTTCTAAACCAAAACGTTGCAGCGCGTAGATTACGGACTGTACATTACCGGCATTATATTTTATGATGGCGATTTTCATAAGAAGTGGCAAATTAAAAAGGAGGCTCAACTAAACCAACTTAAGTAGTTTAATTCGCCGATTTATCGCTCATTCTTCGGTAGTTCTTTGCATAAATTTACTAGCGGCCTTCATCAACCTCTCTTTTTTATCCTTTTCCATTTTATCAAACATAGATACCATCATAGACATGCGAGGGTGGCTACCGAATACTTTCCTGTTTTTATCTACGAAACGCCAATATAAACCATCAATCTCATCAGCCCAAGTGCCTTTTTTAGCGTAATCACTCATCTTGGCAATATAGTTAGCCCCGCCGACATAAGGTTTGGTAGCAAACATGCCTCCGTCGGCAAACTGGCTCATACCGTACACATTAGGCACCATCACCCAGTCAGAAGAGTCAATGAACATTTCCATAAACCATCTGTACACATTATCGGGATGGACTTCTGATAACAGCATGATATTCCCCAAGACCATCAATCTTTCTATATGGTGAGTATAAGCATCACGCTTCACTCTTTGTATGCTATCATCCAAGGGAGGTACTTCAGTAGTCCCCTCGTACCAACATGATTTTAACTTTCGTTGGTGATTGAAAAAATTTCCTTTTAGGTCGTGGGTATGGTACATGCCCCGTATGAATTCCCGCCAGCCAATGATCTGCCTTACAAATCCCTCCACACTAGGCAAATGCACATCATTTTCATGGGCATAGGCTAATGCCTTGTCCATCAGCTCATCGGGAGTAATAAGCCCTATGTTGAGATAAGGCGACAATACTGAGTGAAACAGAAAATTTCTTTGCCGGTCAATGGCATCTTCGTATGGTCCAAAATGCTGAAAGCGTTTTTCCAGAAAGTCATTGAGCCGGTAAAGTGCTTGCCTGCGCGTAGTTGCCCAGTGAAAATTAACAGCATCCCCCGGATGATCAGGGAAGCGTTGGTCAACGAGTTTGATCACATCTTGTGTATGCTGGGTAAGCTCACTTTTCGGCTGACTGGGAATGTAAGTTCCCTTGGGGAGTTTCTTGCGATTTTGGGCATCATAAGACCAATCGCCACCAGTAGGTTGGCCGTCTTTCTCTATCAATATACCCAACTTCATTCTTTGCGCTTTATAAAAAGTTGCCATCAAAGGCTTCTTGTTGTGCTTTACATATTTCTGAAAATCATTGATGGTATTGAGGAATCCTTGCGAAGGGATGATGCTCAGCTTCAAATTGTGGTGATGACAATACTTTCTGATTCTTTCCTCAAAAAAATGATCCTCAATCGTATAGGTGACTACTTCTTTGATGGAAGCATACTTGTCAAGAGTTTCATCCAGCTTTTGTTCGTAAGTCAATGAAGCATTTTCTTCTTCCAGCATCCGGTATTCAATCCGGTGTTCTTTGTGGATTTCATCGGCATGGGAACGCATGGCAGAAAGAAAAAGAATGAGCTTATGTTTATGGTAATTGAAATGGGTACACAGACCCACATCTTCAGCCATAAAAAATACAGTATGCTTATCTGGCATAAGCAGGGCGTGGTCAGGGAAGAGGCAATTGCCGAGAATTAAGGCTAATTTTTGATAGGCCATTAGCTTTTTATCCTACTAATTCCCGAAACCGAAAAAGGTTTACAGAAAGAAGAAATAGGTCACCGAGATCAATGCCATAACGATAATGAGCAGGTACAGCCAGGGCTTCCGAAAGATCATGGAAAAGATGCCGAATACGCTAATAAGCCCATAGATGGTGATAAAACGTAAAATAAATTTCAGGTAAGCATCCGAAGATTCCAGATAAAAAGATTGATGTGTGCCAAAATTATAATGAGTTTCCAAATATTCCGGGCTTGCATTGCTTACAGCGTAGTATTCGTTGATCACATAAATGAGCATGCATAGTAGAACAGTCAAAGATCCGATGAGGGTGTAAAGAAGGTATTTTTCTGTTTGCTCTTTACTAATTTGTTCCTGTTTGTTTTTATCATTAGGCACACCCGTCCTGCTTGTTCTCACCGGGCTTACGTTTACAGATTTATTATTCATTATAAAAGCAAAAGGTAAAAAAATCAATTCTACCAATAAGTTAGGTGTTGTGTAAGACAATTACCACATTTCTCTCTGAAAATTTAAGTGAGGCAAATTTTGTTGATGCTATCCAAAATATGAGCTTATTCTGCTTTCAAGGTGATCGCTGGCGTAGTGCTGGCGGTCTTTGCGGTCTGTAAAATGACTACCGCTACAGCAATACATAAGGCAATAAAGCCTGTCAGCAAAAATACCCACAGGCTTACGTCTATGCGGTAAGCAAAATCAGAGAGCCAGCGACTGACAAACAAATAGGCAAAAGGTGTCGCGATGGCGGTAGCAATACACACCAGCATGATAAATTCTTTGCTTAACAATAAGAGCAATTCAAACACCGAAGCACCCATCACTTTTCTTATGCCTATCTCTTTCGTCCGCAGGCTCACCAGGTACGCCGACATAGACATTAGCCCCAGTACCGCGATAACCACCGCGATGATGCTGAGGTAAAAGGAGAGTTTGCCTACCCTTTGCTCCTGCTCATACAATTCCTCCAGATTGCTCTCCAAAAAGTTGATCTCAATAGGTATTTCCGGCACCACTTCAGTGTACACACTTTTCAGTATATCTAAGGTAGAAGATAATTGATCGGTTTCTATTTTTAGAATGCCCGAATACACATCATCGGGTTTTTTATCAATCAGGATCAGCAGCGGGCTGATTTTCTCCTTGAGGGACATTAAATGAAGTTCATCTACAAATCCTCCTACAATTTGCTCATCCCCAAAGGTATGGTCTTCATTTTCGTATTCTAGATGAGTTCTTATGCTTCTTCCCAGTAAGGAGTTAATGTCATCGGTTTTGAGCTGTTCCATTAAATTTTTTGCGGATGCCTGATTAAGGATTAACACCTCCTCCGGCGCACTATCCATATCAATACCGGAAATTTTGATGCCTAAAATATGCACAGCATCCCAGTCCATTTGCCAAAAACCGGCGTTGTCAAATACCTTCTCATTCCCGATTAGCTTATATGAGGTACGAAAACCCATATCCTCTCCCGGCAGCATGCCCAGCCCGATTTGATTGAATTGAGGGTAACTAAGCAGCTTGTTTTTGATGCGTTGATAAGCCTCCCAATTAATTGGATTAAATGAAATGATACCTTCCTTATTGAAACCCAGATTTTTGTGGTTGATATAACTTAGCTGACCATTGACAAAAATTGTGGTGGACCCCAAGGCTATGAGCAGTGTAAATTGTAACACGAACATCACCCTTCTGAGAGAGAATCGCTGTTTGGTCCCGCTGGAGCCATTACGGATCAGTTGAAGTACATTTTTGCCTGATAAAAGTAGCGCGGGATATAAGCCGGAGATGAAGCCAATCAATACCGTAAAACCAAATACCAGCATAAAACCCGGCAATGTCTTTACATATACATTATCCAGGCCCAGGTTCATGATCTGGTTGAAATACGGAATGCTCAACTGAAGCAGCAGTAAAGAAAAGGGAAGGCTGATCAAACAAAGCAGAATGGCTTCAGACAGAAATTGCCAGGTGATGCTTCCCCTTTGGGCGCCCATCACTTTACGCATACCTATTTCGTTTTTTCGTTTGGAGTAAAGCGCTACCGATAAATTAATATAATTTGTTACCGTTATAAACATGATGATCAGTCCGATCACACCAAAAATGTACAGATACTGGATTTCCCCGGAAGGAGTCAGTTCGTACAGTATGTCATTGGATAGATGAATGTCGGTAATTTTCTGTAGATAGCTGCCTTTTTCATCAGGATTGCCCACGATTGAAGGCTCAACCAGGCCGAGCTGATGATTTACTTCTTTAGTTATTTCATCAACGTAAGCGTCTTCTGATAACTTGAGATAGGTATAAGCGCCCCAGGCAGGGATTTTCGGCGTCACTAGGAATATATCAAAATCAAAATGCGCGTTGTTTTCATCTACTTCAATAACTGCGGTCACCGGATATTCTTCCTGATACCATTCAAGCGTTTGATTTGCTATCTCGTCTTCCCAATTTTCTCCAAAATACCTCTCCGCACTTGCCCTGGTAAGAATGGCAGCATAGGGGCCTTCAAAACTGCTTTTTTGATTACCATACAATATCGGCCACTGGAATATGTCCATGAGGGCAGTGCCTGTATTGGTAAATAATATTTTTTTTTCGGTGAATTTTTTTGGTTCTCCCCTCCCATCAGATACTGTGACAAAAAAAGGCTGTTTTTTGATGATCGCACTGTGGGAAGCATTAAAATGGGCGACCTGCTCTACGGCGGTAATACTTTTGAGGGCTGCAATCTTGAGTTGCTGCTCCTCCCGTTCAGCTTCGTACCAATTGACAAAACCGGTTACTGCAAAAGTCTCATCTTTATACTGGTAGTTGAGCCGGTAAATTTGCTCTGCATCGGTAAAATGTCTGTCAAATTGAAGTTCATCAAATATAAAAAGCAGTACCAATAAGCTACAACTGATACCCAGGATCAAACCGATAAGGTTAATCATGGTGTATCCCTTATTTTTGGTAAGGTGCCGCCAGGCTAAGTTGAAGTGGTTACGGTACATGCTACGCTTTTGACAAGTGCTTCCATTATAAACATACGCCCGAGGTTTAGTACGCTTACCAAGAGCGCTATAAAGTATTTTTGATAATCTGAAAATACAATATGCCGTTCAAAATAATCAAACAAAACGCTTTATAAAAAGGAGTTTTACAAAACAGCAAAAATGAATGCTAAAATAGACAAAGTTTCATAACTGGCTACGATAGAACCTTCTTTAAATAAAAAATCACACCAAATTTTAGTGTGATTTTTCTTAGATTGCAAATTGTTTTATGCTTAAGAAAGCAATTTCTTAGCTTTTTTAATGATGTTATCACTGGTAAAACCAAAATGAACCATGAGCTCTTCACCGGGGGCAGATTCGCCGAATGTACCCAGGCCAATAGACACACCTTCACTACCTACGTATTTTTGCCAGCCCAAAGTTGTTCCTGCTTCAATAGAAATCCGTTTAGTGATAGATTTTGGCAGTACGCTTTCACGGTAACTTTCACTTTGTTCCTCAAATAATTCCCAACTCGGCATACTGACTACCTTTACAGAAACACCATCTTTGTCTAATGCTTCCTGTGCTTCCAGCGCCAAATGCACTTCCGAACCGGTAGCGATCAGGATTAATTGAGGTTTGTCCCCGCTATCTTTTAAAATATAGGCACCTTTCTCCAGCTCGCTGGCTTGACCAGTATTTGTTCGGTCTATCGTGGGTAGGTTTTGTCGGGTCAATGCCAAAGCCACTGGCCCACCTTCATGGTTCATAGCTACTCGCCAGGCATGTACGGTTTCATTGGCATCCCCCGGCCGGATGACTGTCACCCGGGGAATAATACGCATGGCCATTAGGTGTTCCACCGGCTGATGGGTGGTTCCATCTTCTCCCAGGCCAATGCTATCGTGGGTAAACACTAAGATACTATTGAGCCGCATGATCGCTGCGAGTCTTAGTGATGGCTTGAGATAATCTGAGAAAATCAGGAAAGTAGCACCGTATGCCCTTACACCCTGGGTCAGGTTCATGCCATTTACGGCGGCCGTCATGCTATGCTCCCTTACTCCAAAATGAAAATTACGCGCCGCATAATTACCCTTGCTAAATGAACCCGATAAAGTCAGATTGGTATTGGTAGAAGGGGCTAAATCCGCTGAACCGCCTATCAGCCAGGGGCAATGTTCAGCGATATAGTTTAGTACTTTCTCCGATGCCTTACGGCTCGCAACTCCTTTTTTATCGGCTTCAAACACCGGCAGTTTGTCAATGGCTTCCTTGGAAAGCTTACCCTTTTGTGCGTTTTCCCACTCGGTAGCTTTCTCAGGATGTGACTGCTTGTAGCTTGCCCATTGCTTATCCCATTCCTTCTGAAGTTCTTTACCCTTGTTGGTCAGTTCATCATAATATTCTTGCACTTCGTCAGGCACGTAAAAGAACTTATCGGAGGGCCAACCTAGGTTTTCTTTCGTAGCTTTTACTTCGTCTTTTCCTAATGGTGAACCATGAGAACCTGCGGT
>JBBSOG010000076.1:0-16648 GCA_038259985.1 Cytophagales bacterium | reverse complement strand
TGACAGTAGCGTGACAAAGCAGGGATAGTAAATGGTTATAAAAAAAGCGGATGTGGACTTTCATAGTCCACATCCGCTTCAGTAAAAGGTGATAAGCACTTTACAATTTATACGTTGTTCTCCACCACATAGGGTTTGCGGTATTCGCGGCTAAGCATTTTGTCCGCTTCAGCGTCTTTGACAAACTTCTCCTTCTTACCATCAAATTCCAGGCTGCGGCCCAGGCGATAGGAGATGTTGGACAAATGGGGGAGCACGGTAGAATAATAGCCTTCCTCAATGTCGCAGGTCAGGTCAGACTTATTGCCGGAACGTACCGCGGCGATAAAGTTGGCATAATGTCCACCTCCACCGGGAGCGGCGAGGTAATCCACTACTTTATCGGTGCCTTCTTCCTGCCCGGCCGAGCTTGGCCCAGGCTCATTGTCAGGACCCATATAGGTTTTCCAGTTGCCTCCGTCTACTTCCATCCAGCCTTCGGTGCCGTAGAACAGGTTACCGATTTTGATGCCCATCGGGGCTTCTCCTCCGGAATAAAGTCCACGGACTTCAAACTGTAATAGCTTGCCGTCGGCATATTCCAGTTCGGCGGTTTGGGTATTAGCCGTTTGTTGGGCACATTCGTCAGGGCTATACTTATAGTAACCACCGGAAGAAGTGACTTTGACCGGATGTTCGTTTTTGTTCATCCCCCAGCGGGCTACGTCAAACTGGTGCGGGCCCTGGTTACCAATGTCGCCATTGCCAGTGTCCCAGAACCAATGCCAGTTATAGTGGCTTCTCTTTTCATTATAAGGACGCATGGCGGCTGGTCCTAGCCACATGTCGTAGTGAAAGCCTTGTGGCGGCTCACTATCCGGGGCAATGCCGAAAGAATCCCGGGGTTTGTAGCACATCCCTTTGGCCATGTATACTTCGCCTATACCACCGTCGTGCAAAAACTGCATCGCTTTGCGCACATTCTCTATGGAGCGGTTCTGAAAGCCGACCTGCACCACTCTATTGTATTTCCTGGCAGCTTCTATCATTTTTCTGCCCTCAAAAATATTGTGGGAGCATGGTTTTTCTACGTACACATCTTTACCTGCCTGCACGCCCCAGATGGTCGCCAGGGCATGCCAGTGGTTAGGGGTGGCGATAGAAACTGCGTCAATGTCTTTGTCGTCAAACACCTTGCGCATGTCTACTTCGGTACCGGGCTTCTTGCCCTGAAGCTCATTGACAGCGGCTATCCGCTCTGCCCAGAGGTTTTCGTCTACATCGCAAATGGTTTTGACGTGTACATTATTGGCCTCTGCCATGCCGGCCCAGCGTTTGAGGTGGCCGAAGCCCTGTCCCCTGGTACCAATCACGCACATATTCACGCGCTCATTGGCACCCAGAATAGCATTGTAACTTTTGGCACTGAATGCGAAGGTGGATGCGCCCAGCGTGATGCCGGTAGTGCCTAAAGCGGCTTTTTTGATAAAGGTTCTGCGGTTGTCATTCATAATTTTAGTGTTAATACAAACGGTTGCATTGTACAATTTGTAAATTAATCCCCAGAACTCAAAGAATAAGAAAAAACTTGATGCAAGAGATGGTGAGATGAGATGCTTAGCTTTGTTTTTCAAATACAGTTTTACCTGTACTTCTTTATTGACCTCATTTTCAACGAGGGCATATGCGGGGCACGATTGTATCGCTAAAGATAGCACATCATTTGGTAGAAAAAGCAAGTGCGTCGTTATCCCGGGCGATACAATCGCCGACCTCAGTACCCCTCGTTGAAAACAAGGGCTATTTCAGATTATATCATTGATTTGAAAAGCAAAATTCTATAACCCAATATCTAATCCCTAAACCTATTATACGGCAATGAATATGTCTACTTCACCATTGTCAAAATTAGCCGAACGTTCATCATATACTTCAAAGTCAGCGGTATAGGCACGGGGAAGATTGGCATCCTGCTGCCAGATATTTTGCCATGCATCCCCCACGGCATCAGGGAGCTTACCACTAGCCACAAATTTGCGGTAGTTTCCTCCATCAAATTTTCTTCCAATCAAGTCCGGCGGTATATTGTCCAATGAATTGACCCGGTATCCGATCAAACAAGTATATTCCCCCTGGTAGTCCGAAGTATAGTCTGTATAGATAGCGTAAACTTCTGCTCCATCTTTGTGCGGTATTTTGTCAGCTATATGATCAGTATAGAAACGCTGCCAGAGCATGCCGAGGTCTTGTGCGGACTTGCCACCTTCATTGGTAGTTCGCAGCGCAATGCCAATGATTTGAAAAGGAGCAACTTCAATCAATTCAAAATTTTGGGTCAGATTCATAGAATGCATTCGTTTAAGCTTACAAAATTTACAGATGATTACATTAGATAAACTAATTTAAACAATTAGCCTCGTAAATTGTTATAGTAAATGTTGGGCTTTAACCCTTAAGCTCAAAACTAATCTACTTAATTATGAAAAATCTAACCTTAAAGGCTCCACTTGCCATCATGGTAAGTCTATTTTTTTTGTTGGGGGCAGGATGCTCATCCGAAAGCAATAAAGAAGATGATTCAGAAGATAATACCTCTGCTGTAGCTCCCGCTATGGAAGAAGATGAACCACAGGAAAATAATGCTATGAACGAAGCACCAGTAGAGGATGAAGTGCAAGCCACAACCCCCTCCACCAGTAAAATTAAAATGCCGGAAAATAAAAAACCGGTATTGACAGCGATGTCCACCAGCTATAAGGAGTGGAACACCGACGGTAACAACATACTGGATAAAGATGAATTCTACCAGGGACTTTATAAGGTTTGGGATGCGGATAAGAACAATCGGATCAATCAGACTGAATTTCAGGATGGTGCAAATAAGTTTTTTGCCGACTACAGCTTCAGCGAATTCGGACGTTATGAAGATTGGGATTCAGACAACAATGCCAACCTGAGCATGGAAGAGTTTCGCGAAGGCATCAAAGGAACTGTCGACCAGGAACCTGTTGGTCAAGAACTCTTAGTCATCTGGGATTTAGACAATGATGACAAAATAGAACGCATTGAACTGGACAACATCGTAGTACGCCTGGATAAGGATGATAACTAATCCTGTCAAACAATCAATAGTTTACCTTTTTTAGCTCTGCTTTGTTACTTCACTGTTCTAGCCGGGTTTCCTGATATGGGAACCCCGCTGGGATGGAAGAAGGAAAGTGCCTACTTAGCACTAGCCCATAGGTCATCAAATATCTTGGCCATGCCCTGGTTGATCCTCTTCTGTAGTTTTTTGTCATCGTCTGCAATTACACCACTGGCAACTGACTGCCCGACCATGTCTTCGGTTTTAGCATCTATCAGGTCAATAGTTACTGTGCCCTCTTTATATTTATCCACCACTACTTCCCGGCTTTCCCAATGGTAGTTGCGCTGGCCAATGTAAACTGGCGCCTCGCGGATGTCTGTATTCCGGGTCTGCACTTTATCTTCTACCAGCACACCAATGTTCACCCACACATCAGGGTTGTCTGCTTTCTTGAGGCCAACCGCTTCCAGCTCGTTTTGGACAGCATTTTTCAGCATCTCTACCCGTTCTTGCCTGACCTGCTCTGGATTGGGTGATTTCACCTTGACATCGTAGAAGTTGAACGTCTTATAATTTCGGGAAGCGGCATCCTCATCAAATTCATTGGAAATTACCTTGATGGGTGAACAGGCGTAGACCAATGCGAGCAGGCTCAGTGCGGTAAGTGTATTGAACAAGGTATATTTCGTACACATCTTTGTGAAGTTAATAGGTTAGTAATAAGTATTATGCATATCGCATTATAGGCCTAAGTGGAAGACCAGGCCACCGGTAAAGGTAAACTGGAAAATACCACTGTAGGAATTCAGGCTGGCGCCACTTCCGCCAGTACCGATAAAGAAAGAGGAGCCGAAGCCTTCTATAGGCACATTCATGACCGCTTGCAGTCGCAAGCCAAGCAAATCGGTAATCATCAGCTTAGTACCTGCCTTCACGCCGACGGCAAAGCGCCAGCTGTCATCATATCTGGGTACCTGGGGGACCAGCCCGGCTGCCCCAAAATTGACCCCGGCAAAAGGGATAACTTTTTCGGATACCGGAAACTGCCGGATACCACCCAGCATGGTGTACACCACGGCTACCGGCACATCACTGTCAGTGAGGAATCTGGAATTAGCATCTGCTTTAGTACTTTGGCGGCTATACATAAACTCTATTCCGTAAAGGGGATTAACATTATAAGTCAATATACCACCAAAGGTATGCCCTCCGTATACTCGCATTCTACCTCCGCGCACATCAAAGGTGGAACGTAGGGTATAACCTGAAAAAGGGGTAAACTCTACGCTCTGGGCTTTGGTTTCTAAGGAGGCCGACAGCAGAAGCAAAAAGATGGCTATTACGCTGATCACATTTTTCGTTATCCTCATTTTTTTTATGATTAGTTGGTATGCTCATTTTTTAAACAAGGGCAAGTTTATTTAGTTTAATAACTTGCCCAAACCCAGCAACCGTTACGGATAAGCGCGAAGTTTTTTCTTTGTCAAACTCTCCGTCCGCGCATGGTATAAGGATTAAGTGTTTGCCCGGTTTACAGGTAAATACCGTCGTACTGAGCAGCAGGCTGCTTCTTTGTACAACTGCCCGCACCTCACCAAACTTATCAGGACTGTTTACTTTGATGCAGTAATAGATGTCCGGTTTTGTGTGCTTTATAAAGGAAATAAAGGCTAAACAGATAGACTGGATGGTTATTGAAGAGACTCATGATTAACCACCGATGGTAGACATGGACTCAGAGGCGGGTCCCAGTGACTTTCGAGAGTGCTCTGCTTCAAAACCATCTTTGGCACGCTGGCTAAAGGCGGATCTTAGTTTGATTTTGACTTCTCCGTCACTTGCCCCACCGCGCATCAATTCCCGGATATCCAACACACCCTCATCGTACAGACAGGTCTTTAGCGTACCCTGGGCAGTGACCCGGATACGGTTGCAAGTCCCGCAGAAAGTACGACTGAAGGCAGCGATAATACCTACATCTCCCTGATGGCCGGGAATATGATAATTGTAGGAGGTTGAATGTGCTGCGTCCTTCACCTTTTGTATGTCAGGATATTGCTTCTTTAGCCTTTCCAGGATTTTATGATGCGTCCACACCAGGACGGGGTAGTGGCTGCCTTCTCCATTGAAGGGCATTTCTTCAATAAAGCGTACCGAAACAGGATAGTCCTTGCCCAGTTCCGCCAGCGGAATGATGTCTTCAGTGTTTTTTCCATCCATCACCACCGCATTGATTTTAGTAGGGATTTGGTGGGCAATCAGTTGTTCAAAACAAACTTTCACCTGATCAAACTCATCGCGGCGGGTAATGGCTGCAAAACGTTCCCGGTCAAAAGTATCCAGGCTCAGATTGACTGAACTAATACCCAGTGCTTTCAGTTCGGGGATATGTTCGGTAGTCAGTACGCCATTGGTCGTGATATTAATTTCATTAATACCTTTGATCTGTCGCAGTTGCCGCAAAAAATACATGAGGTCTTTTCTGACAAAAGGCTCTCCCCCGGTAATCCTCACCTTAGAAATACCCATCTCTGCCATCAGGCTGACCATCCGCAGCATTTCCTCATAAGTGAGCAATTCCTTTTTGGGCATGTACCGTATACCCTCGGCAGGCATACAATAAAAACAGCGCAGGTTACAGCGGTCAGTTACTGCCAGCCGCAGGTAGGTAATGGGGCGTCCATGATTATCGTATATGAGGTCAGGCATTGGATAAAATTTGTTCTGGCTGAATTACAAATGTACATAGCTTTGCGTATTAAACATAACTGACTTAATTTGTATCCTATGCAACTCAATATTCTTCTATTTGGTATCACCAAAGAAATCGTAGGGCAGCAAAAGCTCAGCTTTGAGATGCCCGCACAAAGCAGTGTAAGCCATTTGCTGAAAAGCCTTAAGCAAACCTATCCTGATCTGGAAAGCCTGGACGCGATGCTGGTGGCAGTCAACAATGAGTACAGTGCGCAAGATCAACTCTTGCAGGAAAGCGATGAGATTGCCATCATTCCGCCAGTAAGCGGTGGGTAGCCTTCACTGACAAGCTATAGTTAGTATTTTGTCTGCTTATTCCCATCCTTACCAGTAAACAGACAATGCTTTTATCGACTGTTGGGCATTATCTTTATGCTTTTTTTTCTTTCTTCTGCCCATTTATAATAAAAACCTCGTTTGAGTTCTTTTTTTCTTAAAGAATTTTTTTCACCTTCATAAAAATATATTTTCACTTATGAAAGGAAAAATTAGCATTTTAGTAGGAATGGTTTTATTCCTGGCTTTTCCAGGAGTTTCACAAAAGTTAAAGTTGAGCTCCGGTGACCTTGATTTTCTCAAAGGCCAGAAGACAATTAACGTCCAATATGATTATTCTGCTATGGGCGTAGGAAAATACGATCGCGAAGCAGATTATGTGGAGGATAAGGTGAACGATTACAACAAAAAGGAAGCGGGCAAAGGGGATGAATGGAAGAAGAACTGGATCGCCGACAGAGAAGAAAGGTTTGAGCCTAAGTTTGAAGAGTTGATGAACAATGAGTTGGAAGATGAAGGTATTGAGATTGGGGATTATCCTGACGCGGAATATACGTTGATGCTGAAAACTACCTTTACCGAACCTGGATTCAATGTGGGTGTGGCCCGAAAAAATGCTTATACCGATTTGGAAGCTGTTTTTATACCCACCGGTTCTACCGATGAAGCCGCTACCATCAGCATAGATAATTCTCCCGGCAGAGGTGGCATGGGCTATGACTTTGACTCGGGTTACAGAATACAGGAGTCTTATGCGAAGGCAGGCAAAGAACTCGCCCAATTCCTAAAGAAGAAAGCCTTTTAAGGTAAAAGAATTTCAATAGCCATAGAATATACCTGAGGGCACAAAGCAAAAAGTTTTGTGCCCTCAGTATTTTTAATCCTTTCTATTTTCTGCTGTTCTTCCATGAGTAGTTTACACTTTATTTAAAGAAGATTTAAGTTTCTTTTCTATAAAAATCTACCAACTTTGTCTGTGCCAAAATCAAAGGAATGATGAAGGGAGTTAACATAGATATACTGCTCAGTGACCAACCTCTGGAGGTTAACGCTGCCCTGGAAGCTGTCCAAGATGGTAGTGCCGGAGCAGTGGATATTTTTATTGGCACCGTCAGAAACAAGACACAAGAGCGCGCCGTAACCCGGCTGGAGTACGAAGCCTACGACAGTATGGCCGTTAAAGAGATGGAAAAGCTGGCGCAAGAAACTGCCGAAAAATGGCCGGTCGCCGGAATCGCTATCCATCACCGCAAAGGCACCTTGTACATTGGTGACATTGCCGTGATCATCGCAGTTTCCACCGCGCATCGGCAGGAGGCTTTTGAAGCCTGTAAATACACGATTGACACACTAAAACAGCGGGTACCCATCTGGAAAAAAGAGATTTTTGAAGACGGAGTAAGTTGGGTTTCCGCCCACCCCTAAGTTATGCCATACATTGACAAACTCACCCTCTACCCTATCAAGTCGCTGGACGGTGTAGAGGTATCGCAAGTAAAAATTACGGAAGGCGGCGCTCTACTATGGGACAGGGCTTTTGCGCTGTACAATGAAGCTGGTAGGACAGTCAATGCCAAAAAGTACCCGGACATTCTGAAGGTCCGTGCCGGTTATGACCTGGAGAAGCTAACGGTAAATCTCACTGCCAATCAGCAGATGGTTACAATCTCGCTGGAAGAACCCGATAAAATAGCTAAATTCTTTAGTGATTATTTTGGCGAACCAGTGTATATCAAGCAAAATATTACTTCCGGCTTTCCTGACGACGATGAAAATTCCGGGCCTACCATCGTGAGTACTGCCACTTATCGGGAAGTACAACGATGGTTTCCTGCTCTTTCTTTAGATAGTTTGAGAAAACGTTTTCGGGCAAACATTGAATTGGGAGGCTGTGAGGAAACTTTCTGGGAAGATCGGCTTTTTGATCAAGCCGGTACAAATTATCATTTTCGGTTGGGAGACGTTTCATTTGTCGGCAAAAAGCCTTGCGCCCGCTGTACAGTACCTACCCGCGACCCACTTAGCAGCGAGGTGGACAAAAGTTTTATGAGCACTTTTGTTAAAATGAGGGAGCAAACCCTTCCGCCCTTTGCCGCTGTCGGACAGTTCAGCCACTATTATCATTTGTGTGTCAATACCATCATTCCCGGTACGGAAAGTGGTAAATTTCTTCAGTTGGGTGATCAGTTGACGCTAGGCTGATAGCTGATTGTATTCCTGATTGGCTAAATATTCTTTAAAAGTTAAACTCCCATTTTGAGGGGCTACCATGTCGTGGGTGGTGACGTAGGTAAAATAACTGAGCTTGTGATATAAGTTTTTACTAAATATCCTAACCAACTGCAAACCTGGTTTTACCAGCCAAAGGGGAATATTCAGTGTGATTTTACAGCCAGTTGCTTCGGCGACCAAATGCATTACTTCGTTGCGGGTATGGATTTCCGGTCCACCTACTTCGGCTACTTTTGGTCCGGAAACCATGTGGGAGATACAAAAAGCGGCCAAATCTTTAGGATGAATGGCATTGGTCAAGTACTTGCCGCTCCCCGGCGTAATGACAAAGCCCTTTTTCGCCATCACCACCAAATCGTTTAGCCCTGAAAACATACCCACTGGTTTGATGATCGTATGCGATAGTTTGGAGTGCATCAGGTTTTGAGCAAACATTTCCTGTGACCAGCCCTGCACCAACTTGGGCGAAGTTTCGCTGCCAAAGATAGAAGTGTAAACAAATCTGGGCACACCAGCTTTTTGCGCTTCTTCCAAAAGGTTGAGGTTACCTTTAAAATCTACTTCTATAAAGTTCCCCGGCTCTACCGTAAATAAGCTGATGCTCATGCCAATGGTAGAAAATACAATATCAATGTTATCGCAGAGGCCTGAAAGCTGCTCAGCCTGGGTGACATCTGCCAGCACCACCTCATCACAATAGGGCTGCACTTCTGCCCGCTTTTCTTCATCCCGAATTTGTCCCCTAACCCAATAATCTGGTTGATGATGCAATAATTTAAGTACTTCCAGGCCCAATACGCCGGAAGCACCAGCCACAAGTATTTTCTTCACGAAGTTATGTTTCTGAAAACAACACTTTTCTATTATTTAGGTTTAGTAAACGCAGTAAATATTGTATAAATACATGCTAATCAGCATGATATATTTTTGTTTTTTTCGTTTGAATAATAAAACAACAACCCATGATGACACAGGAATATGACCATTATGCCCCGGAAGATTTTCAGGTTTGGAAAAAGCTGTACGAAAGTCAGATTGTAAACCTTCCTCATGCGGCTACCGAAGCTTACCTGGAAGGTTTAAAGCTTATTCATTTTACGGCGGATAAAATCCCTAATTTTGAGGATACCAATGCTATCCTGAAAGAACTTACTGGCTGGCAAATCCATGTGGTGCCCGGCTTGATTGATGATGACAAATTTTTTCAGTTGATGGCCAATTGCAGGTTTCCCGCCTCTACCTGGCTGCGCAAAATGAGCAAGCTGGATTACCTGGAGGAACCGGATATGTTTCATGATGTATTTGGACACGTGCCTATGCTTACCAACCAACCCTTTGTAGATTTTTTGCAGGCGCTGAGCAAGATTGCCCTCCGATATATTGAGAATACCTGGGCGATTCACCTGATTTCCCGCATTTACTGGTTTACGGTAGAATTCGGGCTGATCAGGGAAAACAGGGAACTGCGCATTTACGGTGCGGGTATACTCTCTTCCGCCGGAGAAACCAAATACTCGCTAAGTAAGGAGGCTACTCAGTTACCTTATGAGGTGGAGAAGGTGATGGGCACCCCTTATCGCAAAGATGTTTTTCAGTCTCAATATTTTATCATTAATTCGTACGAACAATTGTTCCATTCCATATCGGCTATTGAAGCTTACCTGGAAAAATACGCTGATAAGCCTGAACCTAATTTTGCCTGACATTGAAAAGAATTCATTTGATCTCTAATCCCAGAAATTTATCCACTGCCCTGATGTATTCCTTTGCCCAGCGGGAAGATACCCGGGCGGTGGATGAACCTTTGTATGCTTATTACCTCAAGCTAAAACCTGATGTAGACCATCCGGGAAAAGCAGAGATCATGGATAGTATGAGCAGCGATTTACAGCAGGTTATTGATGAAGTATTTCTCAAAGCCTATGATCGTCCGGTGGTTTTTATCAAAGATATGGCGCATCATCTCATTGAGATGGAACTGGAATTCATGCTTTCTATGACCAACCTTTTTCTGATCCGCAATCCTAAGCAACTCATTGCTTCTATCGGAAAAGTGATGAAGCAGCCCGAAATGGAAGACATCGGCTCCCAGCAGCAATATGAGCTTTACCATTGGCTCAAAGAACGCGGGCAAAACCCTATTATCCTAGACTCCGGCGAGCTGCTTCGAGATTCGCCAGGGGTGATGCAAAAACTTTGTCATGCTTTAGACATCACCTTTGACCCTAAGATGCTGGAATGGCCAGCCGGGACCCGCCCCGAAGATGGGGTCTGGGCTAAATATTGGTACCACAACATTCATCAGACTACTGGCTTCAGTAAACAGAAAACCAGCGAACGGCCTTTGCCTGATCATCTCACAGCACTTTACGAAGAAGCAAAGCCTTTTTATGAAGCGCTCTACCAGCATTCACTCAAAGCCTGACTTCAATCTTTAAATTAGCTATTACAAATCATTCAACATTCATACATTCAACATTTCCCTACCACATCATAATCGCCAGATTTCCTTCCATGTGCTGATAATACAGCCGAGCCCTTAGTACATAGCGATGCCCTTTGATGAGACGATATCGCAAGTGGGCATTCTGGTCTTTACCACTGTCATCATCACCACTGCGGTAACGCCATTCATTGGCTTCATCTTCAAAAAGTACTAATACAGTATCAGACTCACCAAAAGTACGGATATTAAACGTTCGGGTAGTGTTCGGCACGATGAGATAATCTACCTGATCACCGGCTTTGATGCTGAGTCTCTTGGAGCGGAAAGGCTCTAGTTCTTCCAGTTCTTCTTCCTGGGGAGGATAAAAAGTCTTGACCCATTGCACATCGCGTTCCGACAGGCCGGGGGCAGGAGAAATTCCGCTTTGTCGGTATTCTTCCGGCTGAATGATAAGACCGGGACCAAACGGATAATGCATAATAGAATCTGGGTCCCAGTTAGACCCCTGTACCGTATCGGGATCAAGTTTGCGGATAATATTGTGATAAGTGGTATCCCTTGGCCAATTATTGGGTGGCTTAGCCAAAGCGGTATACACGGCTTCTTCATCCCACACGATGCCCGCGTTGGGGTTCTGGTGTTCGTGGGGAAGCCCCATCACGTGGCCGATCTCATGCAGTGCTGTGTCCCTACCATACTGATTGGTCAGGTCCCAACCAAAATTCATGGTACGTTGCCCGGCACCGATATTGAGGATATAAGTCCCGAGGTAAGACCAGGAACCATCACCCTGCATAAAGCCAATTCTGACTTCGGCGTCTTCCCGATTGTCTATCTCTTGAAACTCAAGGCCGATGCCGATATCTTTCCATTGTTTAAAAGCATCCCGCACTACATTTTGCTGGGCTTCACTTCCCACCCAACTTCTCCATACCCGTTCTCCACTGGTGGTAAAGCCAAATTCCCCGTCTTCTTCCTGGTCAAAGAAATAATAATGGATGACGGTGCCGTTTACCCACTTATTTTCAGTAACCACAATCGCCGCCGCCCTAAAGGGATCTACTTCATGGACAAAAATCCGGGGTGGAACCAGGGGTAGCGAACAGTAGTGTGTGGTAGGATTTTCTTTAGTCAGTTCCTTCTCTGCTTGGGTTTTCTTTTTGTGCGTAGCCATAAGTTTTTTAGGTTAGTACATGCCAGGCATATCATTGTAACTTAATCAATATCAACTTCTCTGAGCAATTAAGTTCCTGAATTTTTATCAGAAATAAAAAACCTCTGGCTTGTGTAAAAAATTACCAAACCAGAGGAAAAAACAACACTCACTAAACACAAAATAAAATTTAAGCACCAGTGCTTTTTTTGCCAAACCTAAAATGCTGACTACTAAATATTTACAGCGAAGAAATACCCGCATTATTTATGTGCGATTACTTACCAGATAGACAGGCTATTGCTTAATGTCTTACTTGCTGAACCCAACTGATAGCTTAGCATAAGTTCGCTGGTCTGCATCGCCAGTTGGGCATCGCCGGTGGGCACCTCATACGCATAGCCCACTTTAACTTTTTGTAACTGCAAGCCTACATTAAATGAATAAGCCAGGCGGTGTCGGTAAGCAACTCCCAGCCATACTTTATTACAGAATACTCCTTTGAGTTGCCCTTCCATATTTCCGCCCCGCACCTGATCGTACTGGTACACACCATTGGCTACCACACCGAATTGCTCAGACACCGCTACCCTGTACCCTGCCTGAAATATGTGTTTATAGGTATACCTTACTACATCGGTCTCTTTATTAAACTGGGCTGCCCCTTTGGTGACATCGTGCATCGCATAGCCCAGGTAAAAATTTTCACCACTAAGCGCCATTCCCAAGTTCATGTCCAGGCGTCCGTTCCTGGAATTTTGCATGTACTGCTGCACAAAGGGGTCGTTGCTTTGCTCCATGTTTATTTTGTGGGCATCCATCCCCTCCATATTGTAAGACAGGGTTGCGCCAGCCCCTAAACTTATTTTTGATGTGAGTTTCAGGCTGGAGCTATAGCTCAGATAAAGCTGATGCTCATAATAAGGGCCAAAGCTGTCTTTGAGAAATGATAAGCCGAAAGCATGTCGGGTGGATGGATTTGTGGGGTTTTTACTCATTTCACCCTTTCTCTCAGTAGTATTTTCTTTCTCTCTGAGGTCAGCCATACTCAAGTCTGTGGCAAGATAAAACGTAGAAGGAGCACCCTCAAAAGAAGACCATTGACTGCGATAAAGCCCGTTGATGACCGAGCCTTCAAAGCCCGTCAGGGCAGGATTGAAATACTGCTTAAGCAAAGGAAAGCTAGCCGAATGCTTTCTGGTCTGTGCCTGTAGGTTGATGATAGTGAGCAGTAATATGCCCATCAGGTAAATTCTCTTCATGCTTTTCGCTATTTGACGACGCTCAGTACGCCTCTTTTGGTAAGTTGTATATCCTTAATGGTGATGATGTAGTAGTATTCTTCTTGCTGGACGTAACCGTTGACATTACCGTCCCAGCCGCCCTCAGGATCAGTAGTTTGAAATACTTTTCTGCCTGATCTGTCAAAGACTGTTATGTCTACATCATTGAAAAATTTGAGTTCCGGTACCATCCAGGTTTCGTTGATGCCATCCCCGTTTGGAGAGAAGGTATTAACAAAGTTGATGGATGCCCCATCACCATAAGGTGTTTTGTTGAGTATAAAAATATCTTCCACCGTATTCGCGTAAGCATCGCTACTCCTGACCCGGATAGAAAAATCCGTTTGCCCTGACAGCCCATGGTTTGATTGTAATAACAGTTCATTTCCTGCGATCATGAACGAATGATTATCATTTGCACCCTCACCCGCTACCAAAGCATAGGTATGCTCTTCGTCATCCGTATCCTCCGTGGAGAAAATTCCGATTGCTTGTTCCGATAGAATAGCCGGACTAAAAGTGTTGCCAGAAAACTTAATCTGCGTAGGGGCAAAGTTCTGGCCTACTTCTACCTTAATACGCGCTTTAAAATTCCCGGAGTTGCTGTATGTGCTCAGTTGAATTTCCGCTTCCAACACATAAGTGCCAGCTTGGGTGGGATTATAATTTCCTGTATTCCATACTACATCCATTTCCTTGGTTTCCCCACCGGAGCAGCTGACTTCAATTTTTTTGGGCAGGTTCAGCGCTTCAAAAGCTGTGGCAAAAGGAACGTGCAAAACTGCAAAAGTCTTCACCGAAGTGATGTCTTTGGTAGTTGTGGTTTTTATGGTAGCCTTGGTAGTTTTAGCCTTCACTACGTCTCCTTGGTTACCTGCTGCATCTACTAAGTAAAAGGAGATTTCCAGTGGCCCATCGGCTAATGAAGTCACATTTAAATTTGAAATGGTCAGTTGCTCTCCTTCTATTGCTAAGCTACCGGTAATAGATGGGCTGGTTGACGCGCTGCCAATAGTGTAGTACAAACTGCTTCCGGTTTCCAGGCCCTCAAACTGACAAGAGAAATCACTTTCATTCCCAGGATGCACAGCCTCCGGCTGTTGTAAGGCATAGCCTGTGGGCGGGGTTGCATCGTAGATTACTTTCAAACCTTCTGTGCCTGCCTGATTGGTATTCCCAGCTTCGTCGGTGGCTATTCCGGCTTCTATTTTCACCTCCGATAAGCCATCTGTGGAGGGATGAATTTCTACGGTGAAATGTTGTTGGTCTTCGCTCTTCAAATCTGTAGCGGTGGCATTCGTCAAGCCAATATCTTCTAAAGCAAATCCGCTGACCGGCTCACTGAAATGAATATTGGCTAAAAAACTTTTGTTGATCAGTTTGCTGACCTCAGTACTTATGGCTACTAATGGGCTTGAGGTGTCTTTTTGTGTAATAGCTTTGGCTGCTTCACCACTATTGCCGGAAGCATCCGTAAGCGTCAAGGAAAGGGCCAACTCACCATCGGCTAAACCACTGACATCTATAGGACTTACCTGCTGCACCGATGATTCAATCGTTCCATTGCCATTGATTTGTGCTCCTCCATTTTCACTGTTGAGGCTGTAAGCAAAACTGCTGCCTACCTCGCCACCGGAAATGCTAAAAGCCAGATGAACCTGGTTTTCGGTATTAATTAATTCTTCCTCAAAATTCACAGAATAACCAACAGGCGCTACTTTATCTTCTACCATAATGATGGCTGAAGCAGTGGATTGGTTGCCGCTTTTATCAGTTGCTGTCAGTATCACCGTATTTTCGCCCAGGTCATTTTTATTGAAATGTGTTTTGCTTAAGGTGAGGGTAAGTGTGTCAGCGCAGGCATCCGAAGAACCACCATCAAGTTGCCCGGCGCTGACACTAGCATTACCCTCTTCATCTAATTGTACTGTAATATTTTGCGTAATGACTTGGGGCGCGGTAAAATCATACACACTCACCGTAGCCGTGGTGGTAGCCGCATTACCGGCGTTATCGGTTACCGTCAGCGTAACAAGATTGTCGCCCAGGTCATCGCAGGAAAAGTTTTCTTTGTCTACTGAAAAATGGATTTCGCTACAGTTGTCGGTACTGCCGCCGTCCAGATAATCAGCGATCAAGTTTGCTTGCCCATCTTCGTCCAAGATGAGGAAGTAATTATTGGCTTGTGCAAGGGGTGCTTCCCGGTCTATGATGACATTGTAGTTCACGGTACTGGTATAGGAACCACCTTCCCCATCAACGACTGTACAGCTAATCGTTTTTTCACCATCACTATCAAACGCTGCTTTTAGTGTTTGTTCAGTATATGATTGTCCATCACCTATATTCCAGGCATACGTTTGGGCTTCACGCAATACAAAAACAGAGATGTCGTCTAAACCCCAGTTATCATAACTAGAGCCGGAATTGGAAGGCTGAAACCAGCGAAACCGGGTGCTGTTTGACTTCGCTGCTTCGGGTACGGTCACTGCAAATTGTGTCCAACTGTAGAGGTCTATTCCCTCTGGGGACAAGATACCGATTTGGGTGGGCACCCAATACTTAATCGTGCTCCACTGCGCTCCGCCATCGGTAGAATATTGCAGGTACACACCTTCGCTGGGCTCATCGGGGTTTTCACAACCACTGCTGGGGTCGTCCCGGCCAAAGCGCATTCCAAAAGTAATTTGTCCACCCACACTGACATCCAGGTCATTGGTCGCTACGAACCTATGCCCGTCCTGATCGTTGATGGTGGCCCAGAAATAATTTGAACCATCGGGTGTGTCCGAAAATATACCGGAGCAGGCTTGTCCCAGGTTGTAGGGACTGGAGGACCAGTCATCAGGCATGCGGCCAGCGTTGAAGGCGTAGTTCGTACCTACTTCAATAAAGCCCGCCTCAAAAGTAACCTGTTGATTACCACAAGCGCCGCTTTCTTTATCAGAAGTAATGGTAAAGTTTTGTGCCTGGGAAGCTATGCCCCCGAGGCAAAATATAATGGCTAATATGATATTGATCAATGAGTTTTGCATCTGCTAGAGGAGATAAAATTTGAGGTCAGCAAAACGGGGCTGAGCGGCATTTGCCCTTACCAGCACCATCAGGTTATTATTGGCGTAGCTGTCACAGTTTCCCTGCATCACTTCGCCCGGCGCGAGGATGAGGCTTACGTACTTTTCATCGCTGGCGTCTTCCCCTTCAGGACTGTTGAACCATTGTAGATTGAGTTTTTGTCCGGATTTGTTTTCCAGGCGAATGGCAAAAAAGTCAAAAGCCACGCCATTGCTGCGATCGTCGCAACGCACCCGCTGATAACTGATGGAATAAGACGCGTTTTCGCGTACTGTAGTCCATCCATTTGGAACAACTGCATAAGTGGAATTGGCTAAAAAAAGCATTATTACAGCCACAAAAAACCTAATTCTACCGACCAT
>JBBSOG010000075.1:0-16677 GCA_038259985.1 Cytophagales bacterium | reverse complement strand
CCATTAATCGGAGGAAGTAAAGGTTTGGATTTTAGTTTCTCCAAGCTTAGAAATTGATAAATACCCGGAAGACAAAAGTTAACAGGGCAGGCAGTCGGCTGCATTCAATGTTAGGGGCTATGCTAATAAAAGAAAAAGATGTATTTTAGAATAAAAAAGCTATGAGCGTTCAATACATTATTGACGAAAAAGGAAAGCAGACAGCGGTGGTGGTTCCCATTGAAGAGTGGAAAGAACTAAAAGCTGAACATGAAAAACTGCTAAATAAGTTAGAAGTGTTAGTTGGATTACAGGATGCTTTAAAAGAAGTGCAAGAAATCAAACAAGGCAAAAGGATAAAAGGCAGAACATTAGGTGAGTTTCTCAATGAGATGTGAAGTACGTACTACTGATAATTTTGAAAGAGCTGCTAAGCCATTGCTGAAGAAATACAAATCGCTCAAAAAGGAATTACATGAACTTGAATCTGAAATTATTGTTCATCCTGAAACTGGAACTTCGTTAGGACACAATGTCTATAAAATCAGATTAGCGGTCAAAAGTAAAGGTAAAGGAAAAAGCGGTGGTGCTCGGGTGATCACTTACCTAGAATTAGAAACTGCTGTTGACCTAAAAACCATGACGATTTATTTGTTGACAATCTATGATAAATCAAAAGTGGATTCTATTTCGCAACAGGATATAAACAGATTGATTGAAGAAAGGAATAAATAAATACAGCACCTAACATCATACAGAGGTGCTGCCCTATCCACCAGTCGCGAAAATGGGAATTTTTGCTCACAACAAACTCTTTTCCTTCCCAGTGGGGTTACTTCAGAACCCGGCGTGTAACACCCCACAAAAAAGTAAGCGGAGCCTTCTCCTCCAGGTATTCTGAAGGGGGAGACTCCGCTGATAAAGTTGAGTTACGATTTGCGAAAGCATGAGAAAAACCCTCTCCCATGCTTTTATTTTATCCTCTACACCACATTCACTTTGCTTTCTCTGTCCCAGAACCTGACATTGCGGCACATCTTCACAAATTGTGACATGGCCTCTGGTTTATCTAGGCTTAGGCAGCCATCATCCAGGTTATCAGCGATACCGGCTTTTTCAAGTAATGGTTTACTGGCAGGAGTATAGGCGATAAACTTCATATGGGCAAAGGCATCCGCCACAAAATCACGGGCAGTAGATTCTTTAGCCAGGGTTTGCACCGCTTTATCAGCAAGCAGCAACACTACGGCATCATAGAGCACCGAGGGGCCTCCATCTATTTTCTGCTTGGCCTCAATCATGGAGCCATCACTGGCTTTTACGCCACCCACCGTAGGGGCCACCACTTCAAGCATAGCGCCTTCAGCTTTCACCGCCTCTTTCAGTGCTTTATACAAGCTTATATCAGCGCCATCCGACATAAAAACACCCACCTTGCGACCTTTGAAACTGTCCGGGCCATTCTTAACGATGCTCAATACCGGAGATTCCTTCAAATCCATCTTAGTAGGCTTAGCGGCATCGGCTGCCTTGGGCATTTCTTTGAGTCCCAAGCCTTGGGCCACTTGTTCTGCCAGTCCTTTGTCAATATTCAATAGGTGACCCACCATGCGCACCCGTATCTCAGGCTTTTCTACTTTACTTAATTCAAACACCAGCGCATCAGCCATGTGATTCTGCTCCACGGAAGTTTGGCTGATATAAAACTGCCTCGCCTGGCTATAGTGATCAGCAAAACTTTCAGACCTTACCCGCTCCTTCACGCCACTTTCCTGGCTGGGGTAGGAGTGAAAACCCTTTTGTGGAGATTCACGTGGCCCACCTTCGGCTCCCCAGGAATTTGGTTCATAGTTGGCTCTGCCAGTGGGATTGGTCATGGCCATATGGCCGTCTTGCTGAAAATGATGGAAAGGACATTTGGGGGCGTTGATGGGGATATGCGTGAAATTTGGCCCACCCAGGCGCTTAAGTTGGGTATCCAGGTAAGAGAAATTGCGTCCCTGCAAAAGGGGGTCATTGCTAAAATCTATTCCCGGAACGATATTTTGTGTACAGAAAGCGACTTGCTCAGTCTCCGCAAAGAAATTGTCAACTACACGATCAAGTACCAAGCGTCCGACAATCTTAACAGGCACTTCTTCTTCAGGAATGAGCTTGGTCGCGTCTAGTACGTCAAAGTCGAATTTATCGGCAAAGTCTTCGTCAAACAACTGCATACCCAGTTCCCACTCCGGAAAATCGCCTGATTGTATCGCGTCCCAGAGGTCACGGCGGTGGAAATCAGGGTCAGCCCCGTTGATTTTGACGGCTTCATTCCACACCACTGATTGCAAGCCCTGCTTGGGCTTCCAATGGAATTTGACGAAAGTTGATTTACCTTCAGCATTCACCAGCCGGAAAGTATGTACCCCAAAGCCTTCCATAAACCTAAATGAGCGGGGGATAGCACGGTCCGACATCGTCCACATGATCATGTGCATGCTTTCGGGCATCAGGGAGATAAAGTCCCAGAAATTATCATGGGCAGTCTGTGCCTGAGGGAAACCACGATCAGGTTCGGGTTTAGCAGCGTGTATGAGGTCAGGAAATTTGATGGCATCCTGAATAAAGAAAACCGGAATATTATTTCCCACAATATCCCAATTGCCTTCCTGGGTATAGAGCTTTACGGCAAATCCGCGCACATCCCTGGCCAGATCAGCAGAACCTTTGTTACCTGCCACAGTTGAAAAACGAACAAAAGCAGGGGTCTTTTCGCCTGGGCGCTGAAAGATATCCGCTGAAGAGTATTCGGAAAGCGATTCGTACATTTCCAGGTAACCATGGGCACCATATCCCCGGGCATGGACTACCCGCTCAGGAATGCGCTCGTGGTCAAAATGGAAAATCTTTTCCCGAAAATGAAAATCCTCTAACGCAGTCGGGCCTCGGCGGCCAATTTTTAGGGAATTTTGATCGTCAGCAACTGGTATACCTTGCTGAGTGGTTAGAATAGGGTTTTTGTCATTGGCGGTTTGATGAATTTCTCCCCCTTTACCTACCTTACTTTCTTTAGACATAATTACTAACATTATAAAGTGATGAAAATTGAAAAAAATGAATACGTTTAAGCGTATCGTATTTTAAATGTAACATTAAAGTTGAATGATAAAAAAGATCAAACTAATTTCAGGTATTAATAGTTGTATGTACGTTTAAATAAATTCAATCATCTATTTTCAGTAGTCAAGGGTTATTAATAACGATAGGTATATTTCAATATTAGGATTTCATTAATCCACTGCGGTTTATCTCATCATTTATCTTTCTTTGTAGCTGATCTAATATTATTTTATCTATGAAACCTACGGTTAAATTTATCAATCAGGATCATTCTAAGTTTTTTCCTATACTTAGAGAAAGGGTCAATCAATATTTTGAGGAAAATAATACCAACCGCTTCGGTAATGGGGAGATGGTGATCAAGAGTGCTTCTTTGCTAGGGGTATACCTTTTGTCATACGCAGCGATTCTTTTACTACCTATCAATGCTTGGTTTTTATTGCCCTTTGCTTTGCTAATGGGCATCTCTAAAGCAGGCATAGGTATGTCGGTCATGCATGATGGTCTGCACGGCTCTTACTCTAAAAATGATTTGATTAACAAAATCATGGGCAACACTATTTATCTTCTGGGAGCCAATGCTTTTGTTTGGAAAGTACAGCATAATGTTTATCACCATACCTATACCAACATTCATGGTATGGATGAAGATATCAATACTAAAGTGATTATTCGCTTATCAAGGCATTCCAAACTCAGAAGTTTTCACCGTTTTCAACACATATATGTGTTTGTGTTGTACAGTTTTTTGACCTTGCACCTATTTCTCAATGATGGCATGAAGCTTATCAATTATCATCGGTGGGGGATAGTGAAAAAACTCAAGTCTAATGCATACAAAGAATACATTAAGTTGGTAGGATGTAAGCTACTCTATCTCTTCTTTGTCATAGGAATTCCTATTCTGCTTACTTCACTGTTGTGGTGGCAGGTGCTTATAGGTTTTGTGTTGATGCACCTCACAGCAGGAGTAATTTTGAGTACCATATTTCAGATGGCCCATCTCGTTGAAGGGGCACATCAGCCTTTGCCTAATGAAGAAGGAAATATAGAAAATGCATGGGCGGTGCATCAGTTAAACACCACGGCTAATTTCTCCAGGGAAAGCCGCGTGCTCAACTGGTTTATTGGGGGACTAAATTTTCAGATTGAGCATCATCTGTTTCCCAACATCTGTCATGTACACTATAGAAAAATAGCCCAAATTGTAGAGAATACTGCAAAAGAATTTCAACTGCCCTACAATGTGCAGCCCAACTTTCGGAGTGCATTGCTATCCCATATCAGGACACTCAAAATGTTAGGAACGACATCTCTTTGATTGCGACAATTATTAGATAATAAGGCACTGTGATTACCGATTAGGGCACGGCGACTTCCACCCGGACGCCTACTGATAGAATATCTTGGAGGGTATCGGTGCGCATATATTGCTGTAAGCGAACCTGATACATGCCTGCACTGTCAAATTTATGTTGAGGTAAAGCAGTGATCTGATGAGAAAATATATCACCCATACCACTTCCGTAAGGCTTGCCTGTTTTGGGGTCAAATAGTAGCATGTTATGCAGGTCGGTACTGATTGTCCTACCCAAGGTGTCCTCAAGATAATAGGTGAGATAAAGGTTTTGATAAGGATAATCTATCGTGTTGCGCACATTCCAGAAGATATTGTACGCTTCATCAGGATCGGTGATTTCAAAACGGAAAGATGGTAGAGTATCTACCATCCATCTTGCGTTAGCGAAATCATAATTTTGCTCATAAACGCGATCAGCATCGCAGGCGTAGAGCAAGCACAAGCAGGACAGAGCAAAAGGTAAACGCGTAAATGGTATTTTGAAAGCTTTCAATGAATTAAGATATAGTATCTGGTACAGCCCAAAGCTATAAAAAAAACGCATACCCCTGGAAGATTTACCGCAATGAGTAGTTTTTTTACTCATTTTTATTTTTTCTGTTATCTTTCTTGCCGGGTTTCTTCTTTTTACGTTTCTTTTTTTGGTTCTGATATTTCCTGTCCATTTTAACCAGGTCATTGTTCAAGACGTCATCTTCATGATCATTTACTACTGCGTTGTCCAGCAAGGTATCAGGAATGATTTTTTTCTTATTAAGCTCTATTATTTCCTTCACGCGAGTGGCTTTTAAGGGAATCCATGAATTCTCTTTTTCATAGCTAAACCACATGATTTTTCTAAAGATATCAGTTTTTTGAAGTGTAGCGGTTCCTACTTTTGTTTGTAGCGGACTTTCTATTTCCGGGATATCTTCCAGGGCATTCATGTAGGTTTCCAGCTCGTAATTGAGACAGCATTTGAGCCTGCCACACTGCCCGGAAAGCTTGCTGGGATTGAGAGAAAGGTTTTGATAACGGGCAGCAGAGGTGGATACACTTTTAAATTCACTAAGCCAGGTAGAGCAACATAATTCACGGCCACAGGAACCTATTCCGCCCAAGCGCCCGGCCTCTTGCCTAAGGCTAATTTGCTTCATTTCTACGCGTATTTTGAATTCTCCTGCCAGTACCTTGATCAACTCACGAAAATCTACCCGGCTATCAGCGGAATAGAAAAAAGTAGCTTTATTTCCGTCGGCCTGGTATTCTACGTCGGAGAGCTTCATAGTGAGCTTTAGCTCATCTACAATCTTACGCGTGCGGTAGAGGGTGGGCATTTCCCGGTTGGCCATTTTCTGAAAATGTTCCAGGTCTTTTTCATTGGCAATACGGTAGATTTTCTTGATATCATCATTATTAGCTACTTTCTTTTTCTGCATTTGTAGCCTTACCAACTCACCGGTTAACGAGACATAACCGATATGATGTCCGTTGGGCACATCTACCACCACCGGGTCGCCGGTAGTGATGTCCAAATCATCTATGTTTCTAAAAAACTCCTTTCTACCACCTTTAAATTTTACTTCCAAAATATCAAAAGTGTCCAACTGGGGCAAATTCATATTGGATAACCAGTCAAATACATTCATTTTATTGCAAGACCCGGTCCCACATCCGCCGTTATTTTGGCAGCCGCCAACGGCAGTGCCATTGCCAGTGCTACATGTACTGCATCCCATAAGTAGTATATATTTATCAGAAGGGATGAAAAATCATCCGCTTCCTACGTTGAAAACTTAAGCCATCTGTAAACTATAAAAATGCCAGAGAAAACGCATTTTTTGTAAAGATAAACTTTAATGAAATAGCGAAGATATTAAGTAAAATTTACTTTACAATCAAATCTCCAAGGAGAGGATGGGTATATTTTACTGAATTTGGCCGATGAAATGATAAAGGTCACGGGTTGATGAGATACTTCTTGGATACCAGATTACTTTCCAGCGGAAAGTTTCACCCGGGGCTAATGTGATGTACGCGCTGTGTTGTTCCATTTCCAAGTAACCGCTTTCGTCAATATAAATTTCCAACTCATTCTGAGCGGGAGGCACTTCACCAATGTTTATATCCTGAAAGGTTTTTAAAAGTAAGAGTGAATCTTTGCGGTAAGCTACCCAGCCTTGGGTATTTGCGTACATTTTGTCCACCATCGTATCCTTAGTATTGACCTGAATGCTGTAGAACGTATGGTTTTCCGGCATCAGCTTGTTATACTTTTTGAACAACCGCAGACTCTGCTCTTCTTCCAGTTGAAAGTAAATAGTGCTATTTTTTTGCAAACGGCTGACTTCCCAGATCGTGTAATTTTGCACACTATCTTTGGTATTTGTGACAGCGTAAATGATATGAAAAGAAGTGTCTTTTGCCTGAGGAATAATTTCTTTAGAAAACGCTAACTGTAAGGTTGTATCTGTGCGTGAGACAAGGCGCAGCGAATCACCAGCCAAAGTAACTTGATAGGGCTGGCTGTCCAGTTCGGCGGGAGGAGGCCAATTCCATGTGGATTGTGGACTAGGCCATAAGGTTGACCCATAATTGATTGGGTCAATTTCAGGGCCTGTAAGTAAAGGGATTCCATTAATTTTGAGTTGGGTAATCCGCCCGCCGTATCCGGGATCAACTATGATTTTGCTGTTATTAAGTTGATAGCTGTATGCCAGATCGCTTTGTTTTATCCATCCCTGCTGAGGTTCGTTGGACGGTGTACAACTTTCCAACACAACCAATATACAAAGCATTAAAAAGCCGCCATGAAATTGTTGAGGCTTAGGCATACTTAAAGAGAGATGAGGTCTTGACCGATATCTTTGCGGAAATACAGGCCATCCCAAGAAATCTGCTGTACTGCTTGATAGCTTTGTGCTAATGCCTGCTCAATATCTTTTCCCTTGCCAGTCACCGCGATTACCCGACCCCCATTAGTTACGATCTGCCCGTCTACGGCCTTGGTACCGGCATGAAAAACCAGGGCTTCACTGCTTGTTTCGGACAATCCGGAGATTTCTTTTCCTTTGGTATATTGCTCAGGATATCCTTCTGCTACCATCACTACGGTGGTAGCCGTTTCGTCTGAAATTTCCAAATGGCTTGATTGTAAATTTTGTTGAGCACTGGCAAGCAAAACCGGCAGCAAATCGTTTTTGATCCGGGGAATGACTACCTGGGTTTCAGGGTCGCCCATGCGGACATTGTATTCAATCACATAAGGGTCACCCTGGACGTTCATTAAACCAATGAAGATGAAACCACGATAATCAATCTGATCTTTTTGTAATCCCAGTACCGTTGGCTTGATGATTCGCTCTTCTACTTTATGGAGAAAAGCCTCATCAGCAAAAAATACTGGGCTAACCGCACCCATTCCCCCAGTATTGGGACCAGTATCTTTTTCCCCTATTCTTTTGTAGTCTTTTGCTTCAGGCAGTACCAGAAAGTCTTTACCATCGGTAAGTACAAAGACAGATAACTCAATGCCATCCAGGTAATCTTCAATCACTACTTTATTACTGGCGCTGCCAAACTTTTCTTCTAGCAACATCGCTTTCAGTGTAGCTTCTGCTTCCTGGTAGGTAGGACTGATGATCACGCCCTTGCCAGCCGCCAAGCCATCTGCTTTGAGTACGATAGGTAGTTTTCTGGATTGAAGAAATGTGATTCCTTCGTCTATATTTTCCTTAGTAAATGTGAGGGACTCGGCGGTGGGAATATTATGCTTTTGCATAAATGCCTTGGCAAAGTCTTTACTTCCTTCTAAAGCTGCACCAGCTTGGGTAGGGCCTACAATAGCAAGATGGGAAAGGTTCTTTTGCTGCCGGAGATAGTCCGTTATCCCTTCAACCAGGGGTACTTCCGGCCCAACCACCAGTAAGTCTACGTGGTGTTTTCTGATAAAATTAGCGATCTTCTCCTTGCCCTCCGTATCAAAATCATGGCCGAGTTCGGGAAGGTTGGTGGCGACTTGAGAAGTTCCGGCATTACCGGGTGCTACAAAGAGTTGATGACATTCAGGGCTTTGGCTAATTTTCCAGGCCAGGGCATGTTCACGGCCACCGGAGCCAAGGATCAGTACGTTCATAATAGAAGATGGTTAGGCATTGCAATTTAGCCTGTAAAGCTAAGAAAAAAGTAGGGCAAGCCGCAACCATCTTTCCAAATGAACCGCTCAAAAATTAGTTGGCGTACTCAGACATAAATTTTACCCGCATTAATCTGAGTTCCTCTTCGGAATAATCATCGCCAAATTCTTCCAGTGCCAGCTCAATACTATCTGACTCAGCACTTAGAAAATAGTCACAGAGGTCATCCTGCTGATCATCATCCAGGATCTGTTCAATATAGTAGTCCAGGTTAAGCTTAGTTCCGGAAAAGCAGATAAGTTCAATTTCATCCATCAATTCATCCATGGAAATAGACCTTGATTCTGCTATTTCTTCTAGATCAACTTTTTTGTCAATCTGCAGAATGATAAAGATCTTATTTTTTGATTTGTTGACCGCTGATTTGATGACCACATCCGCTGCAGTAACAATATCATTTTCTTCTACATACTTGCTAATAGCAGCAATAAAAGGGGCGCCAAATTTCTTGACTTTGCCCATACCCACCCCATTGACAGCAGCCATTTCGTCGTTGTTGGTAGGATAAGTAGTCGCCATTTCCTCTAATGAAGGCTCCTGAAAAACTACGTAAGGCGGCACATTTTTTTTCTTACCAACCTCCTTGCGAAGGTTTTTAAGGAGGTTGAACAGGTTCTGGTCATAGGATTTAGAATGACCGTTTACATGGTTTGACCCATGGGAAGCAGTGTCAAACTCTTCTTCTTCCCCCAAATCTTCGTAGATATGGTCTTTGGAAAGTGTGACTGGGTAAGGGTTTAATATAAAATCACGGCCTTTATTGGTAAGCTTTAAGGTACTGATGTTATCAATGTCTTTTTCCAGGTATTCAAATAGCAGGGTTTGGCGTACTGCTGAATTCCAGAAAGCCTCATCATGGTCTTTACCTTTGCCATAAACCGAAAGCAGGTTATGGTCATAGCTCATCACGTACTGGTTTTCTGACCCCCTGATGACAGCTACTAAATGTGGAATGCCAAAACGTTCACCGGTTTGTTGCGCAGTATGCAGCACCAGTTCTACGTACTCTTGGCCTTCATATTTTTCTTTAGGTCTGATACAGTTGTCACAAAACCCGCAATCTTTCTCCAGGATTTCGCCAAAATAGTGCAATAACTGTCTTTTTCTACATACCGAAGATTCGGAATAAGAAATCATTTCGTGGAGCAGCATGCGGGAGTTATCCCTTTCAGTCACTGGTTTGTCTTTATTAAATTTCTCCAGCTTGAGGATATCGTTGTAACTGTAAAACATCAGGCAGTTGCCTTCCAGGCCATCACGCCCAGCACGTCCGGTTTCCTGATAATAGCCTTCCAGGGATTTGGGTACATTGTAATGGATCACAAAGCGTACATCAGGCTTGTCTATGCCCATCCCAAAGGCAATGGTCGCGACGATCACATCAATATCTTCATTGAGAAATGCGTCCTGGTTACGCATGCGTACCGCTGAATCCAAGCCAGCGTGGTAGGGGGCTGCGTTGATATCATTTACCTTCAGGAATTCCGCGATTTCCTCTACTTTTTTCCTACTAAGGCAATAGATAATGCCGGACTTTCCCTTATGTTGCTTGATATACTGGATGAGTTGTTTTTTCGCCTGTTTCTTAGGGCGTACTTCATAGTACAGGTTCTCCCGGTTGAACGACGATTTATACAAATCAGCCTCTTCCATCTGGAGGTTTTTCTGGATATCCAGTTGCACCTTGGGAGTGGCGGTGGCTGTCAGGGCAATTACCGGCACATTATCTCCCAGCTGTCCAATAATGGCTTTGATCCTTCGGTACTCAGGACGAAAATCATGGCCCCACTCAGAAATACAATGCGCTTCGTCTACTGCCACGAAGGACACATTTGCCTCTTGTAAAAATTTAATATTTTCTTCTTTGGTCAAAGATTCAGGGGCAACATACAAAAGCTTAACATCGCCTTTCAGCGTTCCGCTTTTTACTCTGTTAATTTCTGACTTATTTAGGGTGGAATTTAAAAATTGCGCATTGATATTCAGGGCATTTAATTGGTCAACCTGGTTTTTCATCAAAGCGATAAGCGGGGAAATGACTATCGCGGTACCTTCTTGGATTACAGCCGGCAATTGGTAGCATAATGATTTGCCAGCGCCGGTAGGCATAATCACAAAGGTGTTATTTCTATTTAGTATATTTCTTATAATGAGTTCTTGATTTCCTCTAAATTGGCTATAACCAAAGTATGTTTTAAGATACTCTTTCAGGTTAGTTTGCTGGTCTACCATTATCTAATCATTGTTAAAATTTATCTTATAAAGATGCAAACATTTTATTATTATTAAAAAATGTTTATGAATTTAATAAAAAAAGTTGATTTAAAATAATTGCATTGTTTACTACAAATAATACTTCGGAAACGTTCTAATATTATTAAATTATGAAAATATTTTTTGATGTGTTGCGAAGTATTAATTTACCATCAACTTCTTCTTTCAGTTTTTTACGGGGCATCTCCATTTTTGAACCACGCTAAAGTAAACCCATGGCACAGGAAGATACTTATGTACTGATCACAGTATACAGTAGCAACAGCAGTAATTTTTGGCCCTTCAGCAGGAAGAGCCTCCCCAAGCAGTTTTTGGACTTATTGGGTACTGGCCGTACACTCCTTCAGCTAACTTATGAAAGAAGTAAAGGAATTTGCCCTGAAGAGAATATTTTTATTTCAGTGCCCAAAGAGTTTTTGAACCTGTTCAAAAGCCAGTTTCGTCATTTCCCGGAAGGAAATATATTAGTGGAGCCTGTGAGACGGAATTCTGCCCCTTGTATCGCCTACGCATCTTATAAAATAAAAAAGCTCAATAAGAACGCGGTAATCGTAGTGTGTCCGGCTTCCCATGCGGTTTTCGGTGAGATTGCCTTTGTCAGGGACATCAGGAAAGCAGTAGAAGTTGCCCACATGGACAAAAACGCGCTGCTCATTATAGGCATCAAACCACACAAAGCAGAAACTTCTTACGCGTATATCCAGTATCATTTTGATAACATGGGTTTTGTGAAAAGGGTCAAGACTTTTACGGAAAAACCTCAGGCTGAGTTGGCTAAGTTATTATTGGAAAGCGGAGATTTTGCTTGGAATACTAAGATCTTTGTGTGGCACGTGGATGCCATTTTAGAGGCTTTTGAATATCATATACCCGACGTGGCTGAAATCTTCCGGGAATGTATGCCCTATTTCAATACTGAGGAAGAACCACAAAGCATGGTCAAGGCATATTCACTGTGTAAAAACGCATCTATCAGCACGACAATTTTAGAAAAGGCGGATAATGTGTTTTTGATACTAGGTCAATTTGATTGGTCTAGTGTAAGTTCTTGGGATTCCCTTTATGACATCAAGGAAAGAGAAGAAGAAACCAATATCGTAGAAGCTAATGCCCTGATGCTGGACAGCAAAAAATGTTTTGTAAAAAGTAGTTCCAAAAGGTTGATCGTCATTCAGGGTTTAAAAAATTATCTTATCGCAGATAGTGATGACGTTTTGCTAATTTACCCTAAAAACAAAGAAAATTCACTAAAAAGTGTGATGAACGAAGTTAAACAGAACAAAGGAGATAAATATATCTGATCAGGAAACGCTTCGCTGGCGTATGACTTCGTACAAACAGATGGAGGTGGCTACCGAGACATTTAAGGAAGCAATATTTCCCAGCATCGGGATGCGGATTTGTTCGTTGGCCATTTTCAGATAAGCGGGAGAGATACCATCGTCCTCTGAACCTATCAGTAGTGCCAAAGGGCCTTTCATATCAGCGTCTTGGAGGAGAGTTCCTGCTTTTTCGCTACAGGCGATTACCCTTACCCCACTAGACTTAAGAAATTCAATCGTATTTTTCAGGTTTTCTTCTCTGCATACAGGAATGTGGTGCAGCGCTCCTGCTGAGGCTTTGACCGCGTCACCACTGATCCGGGCACTACCCTTGGAGGGGATCAGCAGAGCATGTGCCCCCAGGCATTCAGCGGAGCGGGCAATGGCGCCAAAGTTCCTGACATCAGTTACCCTGTCCAGTACAATCAATAGCGGGTCCTGCCCTTTGTAGTAAGCTTCATTGATAATGTTGTCTAAGGAAGCATAGATAACCGCAGACAGCAGGGCAATAGTGCCCTGATGGTTTTTACGGGTGATCTTATTAAACTTTTCAATGGGTACGGTAGAGAAAGGAATCTGCCGTTCCTTTAATAAGCTCATCAGCTCTTGGCTGAGTTCATTACGCAACCCCTTTTGTAATAATACTTTGTCCAGTTCTTTGCCCGCTTGTATAGCCTCAATGACAGAACGGGTTCCGAAAATCATTTCAGTTTTGGAAACACTCATATTTGTTTTCTTCCTTTTCTCCAAAGATCAATGTTTCTATACCAAAACCTGCGGTAGTCTTCATCTCTTAAGAGGTTATAATGATTGTTAGTAAAAATGTTGCGTACCTTGACGAAGGTAAAAGATAGGCTTTCCAGCAAGTTATTTTCTTCGTTGTAAATCCATCTTTCCTCCCCCGCACTTCTGTACACCTCATCAGGAGGGCCGTACAATAGGTAAACCATACCCTGTCCGGTTTTCCAGCCTTCTTTATAAGTGGTAAAAAGTAGGTTAGCGTTGAGCACCTGGCGGTAATAATCACGGATCACTACTTTGGCCCTATCCTGAGAGCGGGTGACTTTTATCCAGTAGCGGTCCAGGCTCTGTTTCTCATCTTCCGTATCGGTCATCGCGTCTATCTCATCGGAAGTACTGATGTAGCGAAGTGGGGCGACCAGTTCTTCGGCAGTAACGTAGCGAGGATAATATTTGCCAGTAATTCTAAATGAAATTCCCGATAAGGAAGTGGTATCCATTTGACTAAAATAAAGCCCTTCGTTTTCAAAAGAAATAGGCACGTTAAGCTGAACCGGAAATATAGAATCTATAGCAAGGCTCTTTTGAACATCCGCACCGGCACCGGCCATGGGTGGGGGATTAGGCTCAAAATCATGGTTATAATAATACATGAACGCTTGCCCATCATCCTTATGATAAAGAGAAACTAAACGGAAAGACTCATTTTGGGGGATGAAATTGTCAAAGATAGGTATGTCCTCCTCTTCTTCCATCAGAAGCAAATCTGTTAAAGGGAAATTAAGCTCATTATTTAATGGTATATCGTAGCGATAAGCTAAGTCACTACCTTGAAAACTACCTTCCAGGAAAACAAACAGGTAATGACTATCACCGTTTATCGGAATGGTGAAGCGATAGTAAGTAGTATTTTTTTCTGCTTTGATGCGCTGACTTTCGTTGAGTTCTGCTTTTTGCCCAATATCCCCTTTTTCGTAATCAGGTCGGACTTCATAATAGACCTGGTTCAAATTTATCTCACTTGCCCTTTGGGTAACTTTAAGAAAAACGGTCGCTTCGCCACTACCTATCGCTACCCGATACTGACAGGCCAGGGGGGCCATTAAATCGTATTGATAGGCTACATTGAATTTCTCAAGATTATTGCTTTCCCGCGTACTTTGAGCAATTCCCACATTCAAAATGCTCCCGGCAATGAAAAAGGTGGCTGAAAGAAATAGTATACGTAGCATAGGTTCTGTAGGTAGTAAGGCCATGATTATCAAAAGACTTGCTTTTGCTTGGCAAGTCTTTTGAACCGTTTAAACATTCTGGATATGCATATATCTCTTTTCCTACAAACCGTTGAGCTGGTTGTATTGACGGTTGAGCATGTCATCATACTTCTTCCCTAGTTCCGTCTGCCCGGCCCGGGTAAGTGCTTGAGATACACCATTCAATATAATTAACTGTTTTTGGATTTCAATATTTTGTCCTTGTGATCTTTCTGCAAGGTAGGAAAGCATTTCGTCAGCCCTATCTCCCAGCACCTTGGCCATTTCGGTAGCCTTTTCTTCTTCACCTACTTCAAAAAGCAAGGGTAAGGTCTGGGAAGAAACGTAATCAAAAGGAATGGTCTGATCGGGGATCACCTCCATACTTTTGTTCAGCACCGCTTTGGCCCTTTCCATATCGCCTTGTTCAATGAGGTTTCTGGCCAGGGTATTGAAACTGGAGCGATGGTTGAGCGCAAAATTACGGTAATCTTCATTATAGTAGACATCCGGATTGGCCAATTCCCTCCAATAGAAGTTCTCCATCATGTTGGTATACATCACATCAGTATTGACAAATTCATTATTGGGAGTGGGGTTTTCAACCGGCAAGAGACGGAAAGTTTGCCCCTCCTGGACTACGTAAGGACGGAAATCCAGATTGACCCCCATCAGTGATGTGTTGTTGAAGTAGATAGGCCGTTCCCATTTGTTTTGCGCGATCAGATCCAAGATCATCAGGTCTTTTTTCTCTAATGCCCGGCCTTTGAGGTCAATGTACAATCGGTCGGTATAGTTTTCCCGCATATCTGCCGGAATGATTTCCTGTAAATGTGTGGGCAGAGAGCGAACTAGAGCAGAGTCAGTGTCACTTGATGAGGCACCGGATTCCTGCACATCCACTGTTTTAACATCCAGAAACAGAGTTTTGGCCGGCAAAGTGTTGTAATCTGCCCGGGCGTTAGGAATTTTCAGCGCCTGAGAGTTTTCCCTAACGAGGCGTAAAAATTGCTCAAGATTGATAGCCCCTTTGATGTTCGGTCTTTCTACATAAGGGAGGTAATCGTTAGGCCCGCCCTGCTTATAATTTTCTTTGGTTAAAGAAAAGGGTAAAGGTTCGGACTCATAAGCTTGCCGGGTCATTTGCTCAATGTACCAGTCGGTATTGAAGTAACTCAGGACAATTACCCGCACATCGGTACGGAAACCTTCTACCTCCTGCACATACCAGAGGGGGAAAGTATCGTTGTCTCCGCCGGTAAAAAGAATGGCATTAGGCGCGCAGGATGCCAGGAAGTTTCGGGCAGAATCTACTGAGAAGTACCGATTAGAGCGGTCATGATCGTCCCAGCCCTGAGCAGCCATGACGGTAGGCACTGCCAAGCATAAGACGGTGGCTACTGCCCCGGCAGCGAGTTTATTTTTCATAAACTGCCCAATGAATTTAGCCAGGGCAATGACGCCAAAACCAATCCAGATGGCAAAAGCATAAAATGCCCCTACATAAATGTAGTCCCTTTCTCGCGGTTCTACGGGAGGTGAATTAAGGTAGACGACCAGGGCTATGCCGGTGAGTATGAACAATAAACCAACCACTGAGAAGCCTTTCAGATCCTTTTTGTACTGATAAAAAAGACCGATCAAGCCCAGGATAAGGGGCAACATGAAAAAGTTGTTTCGCGCTTTGTTGGTAGCGATAGAGTAGGGGAGATCGCTATTGCCTTCCCAGGGAGTCATCCAACTGGCGTCTTTGATGTCACTCTCCCTTCCGGCAAAATTCCACATGAAATAGCGCATAAACATATGCCCCACCTGATAGCGGAAGAAGAAATACAGGTTATCACCAAAGTTAGGTTTTTCATTAGGCCCCAAACCCATCCAAGTTCGGTACAGTTCAACATGATTATCTTGTGTACTGTAGGCACGGGGAAAAATAGTACTGGCCTTAGGATCGTAAGTATTTTCCAGTTTATAATCAGTGATGATATATTCGTCTTCCCCTTTTTCATAGATGGGTGCACCATTTTTCTGATCGGTCAGTTCAGCCGTAAAATATTGGCCGAATAAGAGGGGACGGCTGCCGTATTGCTCCCGTTTAAGATAAGACACAAAACTGATCAGTGTTTCAGGGTCGTTCTCATCAATGGGAGGATCATAAGCTGAGCGGATCAATACCAGGGAATAAGAACTATATCCAATCAGGATAAAAGTGACACAAATCAGAGCCGTGTTAAGAATGACCTTGCCATTTTTATAAGAATACAGCAAACCATAGGCAAGTCCTACGATGATAGCCAGCAACAGGAAAATAACCCCAGAACCAAAGGGCATACTAAGGTTATTGACGAAGAATACTTCCAGCGTACCGGCCAGAGAAGGAAGGCCGGGAATAATGCCCACCATAATCACCGCAATAATGATCAGGCTCAGCAGTAGGGTGGTGACAATCCCTTTGGTGGTGCTCTTCTGAT
>JBBSOG010000074.1:0-16903 GCA_038259985.1 Cytophagales bacterium | reverse complement strand
ATAAACTCAACTTCCTGCTCAGTGGTCAGCGGGGCTTGTTTGAGTGATTGCAGATAAGCAGTTAAGTCCAACGCTATCTGGGTTGGTACTATTTTCACGTCCTTTCTTAAATATTCGTCAGGGATGGCTAACACCTTATCGTTTGGGCCAACCTCCGTTTTCTCTTCAAACAACCAGGGATAAGAAGGCATGATAGATTCCTTGACTACGATACGCGGGTTGTACAAGTGCAGCAAATGCCAGTCTTCGCTGGGCTGGCGTTGCCCGATGTTGGTAAGGTCAGGGCCCGTCCTTTCACTACCTAACACGGAGGGTGATTGCCGCCATAAGCTTATGCGCTGCTTGCTGTAGTAATAATCCGAAGGAATGGAAGGCCGTCCGCCCCAGGTCTCATCCATTGCTATGCTCCTTACCTGCTGGGTATGGCAGGCTACACAACCTTCATTGATAAAGGTGTGCAGGCCGTTCAACTCTGCTGCGGTCAAAGGCGCCATGCTTGGCAAGGGTTCTGTGTTTTCCTGCAACTGATAGGCGGGGATTACGGCCACGCCCAGACTAAGTATCAGAAAGCCAAAAAAAGCTACCAATACTAAACTTCTATGGTCTTTATGAAAATTAAACATATGCTTCAGTTTCAGCTTGATGGATTTCTTTTTGTGAAAAAGTTTTATTCACCGGCACCCTTCTATTTTTGATCATATAGTAAAAATTATAAGCGAAGAGTAGGTGCGATATAAACATGAGCGTACCCCCAATAGCCCGGGAGACCCAATACGATTTCATCATAATTACCGATTCTATGAAAGGTAAGCCTTCTACCCAACTTAAGCCTTTCAGGGTGCCACCCGCCATCAGGGAAATCATATAAGCCATTAGGCCAATAAAAGCCAGCCAGAAATGAGCACCTACCAGAATCTGAGGCGGTTCTTTGGCTGTAATCCTGGGCAAAATTGCATAGATACAGGCCCAGAGAATAAACGCGATGATGCCGTACATCGTCATGTGGGAGTGGGCTACATTAAAATCGGTAAAGTGCCAGACGTAATTGGTAAAGCGGAACGCCTGGAAACTACCCTGGGCGGAACCTACAAAATAGAAGACTACACCGACCAGAAAGAAGGGGAGGACATAACTTTTAGAGATGTGGTTCCAGCTTCCCCTCATCGTCATCAGGAAGTTAGTCGTACCAGCTATCACTGGGATAAACATGCCTGCGCTAAAAACGATCGCCACCGTCTGTAGCCACCAGGGTAGGGGACTGAACACAAAATGATGGGTTCCGATCATGGTGTAAAACAGCATCTGCGTCCAGAATGCCAATACGCCCAGGGAATAAGAATAGATGGGTTTGTTTAATGCCGATGGGAGGTAATAATAAATAAGCCCCAGTGTAAAAGTCATGAACCACATTCCTACGCCCTGGTGCATGTAATATCCCTGGATGACGGTTTCACCCAGTCCATTCTGGACATTGGGCAAATACCCGATAATCACCAGTACGATAGTCCAAACCATTGCCCCCAAAATGTACCAGTTGGAGATGTATATTTCAGAGATATTCCGGTTGGCAATAGTCTTATAGAAATTCCAGAAATTAATGACCAGCGCAATCGCAAAGAGTAACATCACCGGCCAGATATATTCCCGGTATTCCCCTCCACCGTTATTGATGCCTGCCATCAGGCAAATATTTCCAATGATTACCGTGAGGTTGATCAGCACCAGTGACAGCCATCCCCATTGGTAGTTATATATTCTTGTGTTTGAGGTGCGGGATACGACAAAGTACCCCAGGCCAAACATGGCAAGCGAAGTCCATCCCCAGAATACGGTATTGGTGTGTACCGGACGAAGCCTGCCAAATGAAAGCCAGGAGATACTATCCAGTTCCGGCCAGATGAATTTCATGCCTAAATACTGGCCTACCAATGTGCCAAATACCAGCCAAAATACTGCAGTTCCCAAGTAGAAAATAATCAATTTCTTCAGCTGGGGAGGTGTTTCTATGGCTTCCGCTGCTCTTTTCTTTTCATCAGCAATTGGGTTTTCAGGTTTATGGGTGACCTTATGGATCAGTCCCTTATCATCCGAAACCACATCATCACTCCCTAGTTCACCACCTTCCAAGTGATAGCTGAGCGCCTTTTTCCTCTTTTCCAGGATGGCGTCTATTTCCCCTTGATTGAGGTTGGCCAATTGTTCATTCAACTGCCAAGTCTCTGCTTGCTGTTGTTTATTCTTTTGCCTTCCAAGAAAACTGTTGAGCCTAGCCATGAGGATCACTATGCCAACCACTATAACAATGACAATTAATATTAAGGTGCCGATTATTCCGGGACTGCTTAGCCAATTCTCGGTATCAATAGTATTGGCTTGTGTTAACAGACTTGTCGGGATGAATAAAAAGAACAAAAATGTGATGAAGTGAAGCATTTTTTTTTAATATGTTAAGACCTTTTTATCTTATTTTTGTATAATTTTTTTTACCTTTTAAGAAAAGTCAGTCCTGTTTCCAGGCCAGTGGTTAACTCATACAGGCTGGTAGTATTGAGCATATCCTGTAATTCATCCCTGATCGCGGCAAATTTATCATGTACCGGGCAAGGTTGGGCAGCGTTGCATTCCTTTAGCCCTAAACCACATCCCCGATAAATGGAATCTCCATCAATCGCATCCACGAGCTGGCTTAAAGTGATTAGATCAATCTTCTTTTTTTCTATTTGAAATCCTCCTGTAGGGCCCATTACCGAACTTATGATCTTATTTCTTACCAGTTGCTGGAGTATTTTAGCAGTGAAAGCTACCGGTGACCCAATTTCGTTGGCTATACCTTTCAGGCTTGCCCGCTTATCTTCAAGAGATTGTGCGGCAACGTATATCGTAGCTTTGATCCCATATTCACATGCTTTTGAAAACATATCCTACTGAATTTGACAGAAAGGTAAGGGGAATTTTTATATAGGACAAATATATCCGAGATATTTTTTTTCCGATTGTCTTAACTTTTAAATAGGCGTATATCTATCTACCAAATTGTGTCATCGTTCTTATAAGTTGAGGGCCTAATTTGTTCTTAATAAAATAACCTGGTTTAGTTCAGAAAAAACGTGATACGCTTATCTTTTTAAGGTATTGGCGTTGTGCTGGTTATTATTGGGGATTAACCAGTAAAACAGTGCGCAGCAGGATAGCTTGTCAGCTTATGGCAGGCCATTTTATAATGGCAAATAAAACTTTTACAGTTTCAAGTAACCCGGCAATGGATGGATACAAATTTGTTTCCGGTTCACGTCTACCGCCATGAATCAATACCTATTCATCTCCGATATAGGTCAATCGGTCATCAATACACATGAATCCGCCACCGGTTCACGTGAGTCAGCAACGAATTACAAGGAATCCGTTACCGATACAGGCAGATCAGCCATGAAATCATCCTGATTTGCCCCCGATACTGGAAGATCGCCCGTGAAATTAAGTAGATTCATAACAGTTAGGAGGGAAGAGGTCATGAATACAAATATTTTTGCCAGTGCCCATAAGAAATAATCATCAAATTGTTTATCTTCATAATACGCTATGTCCTTATAGCCATCATTCGCATTTAGCACATTATTCAGCGATGAATCAGTAAAGTTAGAAAGAAGCGCATCGCAGAAAAACCTACGAAAATCAGATTTACCTTATTGAGTAAGCGGTTGTCGCTAACGTTATTTCTATAGCTTATCAAATGTATTTCTTTCCTTATATCCAGGAGCGATATGAAATCACGAATAGGCTCTTTTTTTACAGCTTTTTGGATGTGCTATGCTACAGCTCACCTTTCTGCCCAGCCGGAAGAAATCATCTCCCGCTACTATTCTATGCGGGATGGGCTCTCCCATAATTATGCAACTTGCCTGTTACAAGACAGCCAGGGTCTTCTTTGGGTAGGCACTGAATCGGGGCTTAATAAATTTGACGGATATCAATTTACTATTTATCAGGAAAATCCTTTAGACTCCAACAGCCTTTCTAATAATAACATAACCTGTTTGTGGGAAGAAAAGCAGCAAAGGTTATGGGTTGGATCAACCACGGGACTAGAGTTGTTTGACCTCAAAACAGGAAAGTTTCAGCCTATAGGCTATGATGCTTTAGACCCGGTCAAAGGATTGAATATACATGTGCATAAAATACGGGAACGGAAAGACGGAAAGCTATGGATCTGTACCAGCGCGGGAATTTATCTGGCTGATCCTCAGACACTTTCCATGACAAAGCCCATAGATTTCTCCCAGGAGGCAAGTAGAAATAGCAGCCGCAGGGATAACCTGAATGGAAATAATTTTTGGGACATTGCCGAAGCGCCCGATGGTTCCGTATGGGCAGCCAGTGAGGATGGGCTTGTCCATATGCATACCCTAACTGGTCAGACTACCCGCTACCGCTATGATCCCGCAGAACCTGCTAGTCTGGCGGATGATTGGACCAGGGCTGTTCATGTAGACCGCCATGACCGGGTGTGGGTAGGGACTGTACATGGTCTTGATTTATTCAATCCTGAAGACCAATCGTTTACGCACTTTTTACCGGAGCAATTACAAACCGAGCCACCACTGAGTCATCGGTTGTACGTCAATGCTTTATTAGAACAGCCTGATGGAACATGCTGGGTCGGATTCAGTGATGGCCTGTATGCCTTTGATCCGGAAACGGGGAGGTTTGATTTATTACTGGATCATTATGTCTGGTCTATGTATAAAGATAGACAAGAGAACTTATGGTTGGGGACTATTGATGGGCTGTTTCAAATAGCGCCTCAAAGGAAAAAATTCACAACATACCGTAAGTTTGGACAAGCCAAGATGTCGGGGATTGCCAGCCTGGCAGAAGACGTCAAGGGTCAAATCTGGATATCTGGCTACGACATTAGCAGAGGTGATTTCAAACTTTTCCGGTTTGAGCCTTCCTCCCGACGTTTCTTTCCATATCCAGATAATCCATTGAAATCCCATCGTTCTTTGGCCAGTAATATCCAGTGCATGACTTCTGACAGCCAGGGCTGGCTTTGGATGGCCTCACCAGGTACTTTAGAAAAATTCAATCCCCAGTGCCAAACTTTTACCAGCATAGCCCTTCCCATTGATCCGACCGCTATGGTAGTGGACTCTAAAGGTAAGGTGTGGATAGGAGAATGGAATGGGGTAGGAAGATATGATCCGCAAACGGAAACTTATGAGCGGTTAACCTCTTTTCCCACTACCAGGGTATATTCCTTTTTGGAAGATCAAACCGAAAACATCTGGATAGGGAGTGAAGCAGGCCTGATCAGGTATAACCTGAAAACCGATCAACTGCATGTTTTCAAACATGACCCTGCTGACCCGCAAAGCTTATCCAACAACAAGGTATACCACCTGATGATGGACCAGCACGCTACCCTATGGATAGGCACAGGCGGAGGACTTAATAAAATGATCTCAGGCTCAGAAAACAATGTGCCAAAATTCATCTTTTGGCGGAGCAGTCAGTCTGGCCTGCCCTATGATGATGTATATCGTATTATTGATGGCGGCGACGAAACCCTCTGGATAAGCTGTGGCAATAGTATCTCCCATTTCTTTCCACAAAAAAATACTTTCCGCAATTATGACTATGATGATGGCCTTCCCAGCCAGCGCTTTAGCAGAAGCCTGCAAAGTAGTGATGGCAACATTTATTTTGGTAGTGACGGTCTGGTCGTCTTTCACCCGGATAGCCTACAGGATAATCCTTATCCCCCTCCGGTGGCTATTACTGGCTTTTCCATCCATAATCAGCCGGTACCAGTGAAAGCGAGCTATGAAGATACGCTGTCCTGGGAAACACCGCTTACTTATAGCCTTCCCTATACTGATGAGGTAGAACTTACCCACCAGCAGAATGATTTCTCTTTGGAATTTGCCGCCTTGAACTTTGTGAATCCAGAGAGCAATCGTTACAAATACAAACTAGAACCCTACGAAGAAAACTGGATTGAAGCTTCAGCCAATAATCGTATAGCCCGCTATACTAATATCAGTCCCGGCCGGTATACCTTCCGGGTGATGGGCTCCAACAATGATGGGGTATGGAATGAGCAGGGTGCTTCGCTACAAATCACGATTCTTCCCCCCTGGTGGCAGACCGGCTGGGCCTATGGCTTGTATACTCTGATAGGCATATGTATGTTGTATGGCTTGCGGCAGTACACGGTAAACCGGGAAAGGCTTAAAAATGATCTGAAAATCAAACAAATAGAAGCCGAAAAACTTCAGGAGTTGGATCACCTGCGTGCTCACCTCTTCGCCAATATTTCGCATGAGTTCCGCACCCCGCTGACCCTGATCTTAAGTCCACTAGAAAAGCTGCTGGCTACCGAAAAAGAGCCCGATACTTACAAGCTGTATCAAATGATGCGGCGTAATGCCAACCGGCTGCTCCATTTGATCAGTCAACTGCTGGATTTGTCCAAACTAGAAGCCCAATGCCTGAAACTGGAAACAAAACCCGGTAATGTGATGGCATTGCTACAACCCCTTGCCGCTTCCTTCACTTCCCTGGGCGAAAGTCGGCATATTCATTTTTCTACCCAATTTCTATCTTCTGATCGCACTGTTTTCTTTGACGCGGATAAGCTGGAAAAAATGGTGGTCAACCTGCTGTCCAATGCATTCAAATTCACGCCTGAGGGTGGTTGTGTGTTGTTGCAAGTGTCCATGACAGTAAGAGAAGGGAATGAGGAAGATATAATGCTGGAAATAGTGGTAAAGGACACGGGTATGGGTTTGACAGGGGAAGAACAGGAAAAGATATTTGACCGCTTTTATCAGGCGGATAATTCTCATACCCGCGAAATGGAAGGCGCTGGTATTGGTCTGGCATTCACCAAAGAACTGGTATCCTTGCATGGAGGCAACATCAGCGTACGCAGCCAAGTCGGTGAAGGAAGCAGTTTTACTGTGGAGTTGCCGCTACGTGCGGCCTCTAAACACGATTGGCGAAACCTGTCTGATGAAAGTGCTAAAATGGCAAAAACAAGGTCAAAAGAATTGCTGTCCAAATCCTATCAAGAGTCCATTCCTTCCGTAGCAGAAAACGTTCACCCAACCGAAGAGCAGCCGGTACTTTTAATCGTTGAGGATAATGAGGAACTGCTGGATTATATGGCGATGCAATTCCAGGCTGATTATCAGGTCATCAAGACAGTCAACGGTAAAATGGGTCTGCAAAAAGCCATTGAAACCATTCCGGATCTGGTTGTTTCTGATGTGATGATGCCCGTCATGGATGGCATTGCGTTCAGCAAAGCGCTCAAAGCCGATGAACGGATCAGTCATATTCCCCTGATCTTATTAACCGCAAAAGCGGGCGAAGCCAGCAAACTGGAAGGGCTGCAAACCGGCGCCGACGATTACCTGACCAAACCCTTTAATGGCGCTGAATTACAAGCCCGCATCAAAAATCTGATGGAAGGACGTAAGCGACTCCGTGAACGATTCGGTCGGGAGATAACGCTTCAGCCCGGCGACATGGCGATTACCTCGGCTGATGAAAAGTTTCTGCAAAGGGTCATGGCCATCATGGCCGATCACCTGGAAGATACTGATTTTACGCTGGAATCTTTTGAGAAAGCAGTAGCCTTGAGCCATGTGCAGTTTTACCGCAAACTGAAAGCCCTCACCAATCACGCGCCCGGAGAGTTTCTGCGGCATTACCGACTTCAACAGGCAGCGATCCTGCTGAAAGGGCAACAGGGCAATGTATCAGAAGTAGCCTATGCGGTAGGTTTTAACAGCCTTGCCTATTTTACCCGCTGCTTCAAAGGATTTTACAGACAAACTCCTTCCGAATACCAGGCAGCCCATGCCGATAACAAGCAAGCCTTCATCCCTTGATTTTTTACCCACATAAAAATTCGGATTTGTAATTACCGTGCAAAGAATTGGAACGGTAGTGCAAATGTAATTTCTATTGTTTCAGTAGGTTTGAACTGAAACTATTCTTCAACAGGCTGACCGGGAAGAGCCTCCCCCAGAACCTAGAGCAATAAGTACAATCAAACATAGATAACTCATGCAATCAACCTATGATCAAAGCCTCAAAGCTACTGTCATTCTTGACGATTCCGGCCTCGTGCGAGGAATCAATCACCTTGACGAATACCGCGAGATTGAGCACCACCGCCACCGCGAAGCCGCTGCAGCATATCTTCATGACATCTCCGGAAAGCTCAACATCTCAACCGAAGCCCTGCGCAGTATTGAGCAGCGCGTGTCGTACCTTGATCCCCAGCCACAGGACACAGAGTATCGCTTCAGCGAGGAAAAGACCTTATTCGATTCGACTACCTACGCCTATTACCAAACCTTTCTCAACACCCCTGTCTGGGCAGCAGGCCTCACCGTTACTATCAAACAGGCACCGGCGCGCGTCGTCGCAGCGACTAACACCAGTGAGTATGGCATTGATGCAGAGATGCCTTCGGACGAGGCCATAGAACGTTACCGCCAATTGTTTACAACCGGCGAAAAGGCTGATACTATCCCTAGGCGACCCACTACCAAGCGAACCGAGGCGTCCGACGTGGCCGACTCGGACCTGCTGGTCGACATTCTTGGCAAAGCGGCTAAATCTAAATCCTCAAAAAAACTTAACGACCGGCAGACTACCCCACGCTTGATCCGCGGACGCTTCTTCGTCTACCATTACGATCCTGCGAAACGCACCGATGATGATCACCAACATCCGACGGAAGATACACAAGCGCCGCAACATGACGTGACCCAGGACGTTGATCAGCCGCTCTGTGGCACCCCGCCGACGCTTCCCCTGCCATCAGTGCCCAAATCAATCAAAGAGGGACGCTGGTATCTCGTTGCCGAACTCGTCTTCCGCCTGCCGTACGAGGGCAGCCGGATGAACTGGCGCATGTTGGTCGAGGTGGAGACCAATACAATCCTCTACTTGCGGGCGTTGAGTTCGGGAGTGAACGGGCTGGTCTTCACGTACGACCCGATTACCAGCACCGGCACGACGACCAACACGCCCAACAAGAGTAACGACGTGCTAAACCCTCACCGCGACGACGTAGTGCTCCCCAACCTAAATCCGCCGGTCGCTGGTACGCAGTCATTGCAGGGAACGTGGGCCACTTTGACAGACAACAGCATTCCAAATATCGATCCGCCGACACACCCGGCAGGAAGTGACTTTGACTATGACGTCCGTACGAACGAGTTCGCTGCGGTCAATGCTTATTACCATGTCGACCGCTTCTTCCGGCTTGTAGCTAACCTCGGCTTCTCACTCACTGGGGCTGGAGGCTACTTCGACGGCACTGCTTTTCCAGTCGAGGTTGACCACCGCGGCAAGGGAACTGCGACCAACATGGGGAACATCATCAATGCAGATTGCATCGGCGACGGCGACGGCATCGACTACACCCGCTACGCGTTAGCCGACCTGACCGACACTGCTAACCCGATCGGCATTGCCACCGACTGGCGGGTAGTCCTCCATGAACTGGGCGGCCACGGCATCCTCTACGACCATGTCGGCACTGCCAACTTCGGCTTCGCACACAGTGCAGGTGATAGCTTCGCAGTTATTCTGAACGACTATCTCTCTGAGTGGCACAATGGGGCTGCACTCAACCGTTTTCTGCTGGCACCCTTTGTGCCAGTCATCGAGCGGCTTTCCAATCGCGGCCCGGCCGAGTGGTCTGTGGCGTCTATCACCCTCACCAACGGAGGAGCGGGGTACAGCAGCGAGCCATCAGTGTCGTTCAGCGGCGGAGGCGGCGGAGGGGCGCAGGCACAAGCGTTCATCTCCGGCGGTTCCGTGACGGCAGTATTCATGACCAGGCGCGGCACGGGCTACACGAGTCCGCCTACCGTGGCGATCACAGGGGGAGGAGGATCCGGCGCAACGGCAACCGTTACGATTGGCACCTGGGGTTGGGGTGGTGGTATGGACCAGGGCGGCTACCTGAGTGAGGAGATCTTATCGACAACTATGTTCCGCGCCTACCGGTCTATGGGCGGCGATTCGACCAGCGTCAACCGGCGCGAATTCGCCGCACGCTGCATGGCCTATCTGATGCTACGTGCGGTCGGCACGCTCACTCCCATGAGCAACCCTGCCTCACCCGCACAGTTCCTGGCAGGACTGATTAGCGCTGATGCCGGAAACTGGACATCGGAGGGTATATTCGGCGGCGCCTACGGCAAGCTACTCACCTGGTCTTTTGAGAAACAGAACCTCAACGGTGGTGCACTGCCTGCGGTCGATGTCTATATCGATGATGGCCGCGCCGGCGAATATGCTTACCTGCCTGTCCACTGGGCCACTACCACCATCTGGAACCGCCGCAACGCCGACGGGATGTCCGGGCACGAGGAACCGGCCCTGGGAGAAACCAACTACGCCTATGTGAAGATCAAAAACCGGGGCACATCGGTCGCCAACAACGTCATTGTGAAGGGCTACCACTGCAAACCCTCAGCCGGCGTGCTCTGGCCCAACGACCTGCAGCCCTTCACCACGGCACAACTGTCGGCCGGAACGCTCCAGCCTAACAATACCCAAGAGAAAACGGTAGGGCCCTTCGAGTGGACCCCTGTCACCAACGCCTGGAGCCATGACTGCATGCTGATGATTGTTTCGGCGACGGGCGACCCCAGCAACGTGGATAATTTCACTGCCGGAGAGTATGTGGAGGATTGGCGTCTGGTGCCCAACGACAATAATGTCGCTCAACGAAATGTAACGCTCGCGCCGGGCGGGGGTGGGCTGCAGGGCCTCATGGCTGGGTTACAGGGTAAAGGGTTTTGGGTAGGCAACCCCGGACGCACCTCTGCATTGATTGCGGTTTCGATTGCGTTGCCGCCCCTGTTGGCGCAACGCGGGTGGCGGATCGGTTTGCGCGATCTGCCTGAAAATGGCACACGCCTGAAAGCCCGCGAGCAAAGGCTCGTCACCTTCGATGTCCACGCGGGTACTCCTTTCACCAAGGCAGATGTTACGGCCACGAACGAGCGGGATATTGTGGTCACCGCGACCGCCGACAGTGCTATTATCGGCGGTATGGTCTACCGGATCGATCCTGAGCTCGATATGCCGTTCAACGACCGCACGCCCGAAGAACAGAAGGAGGGATGCCGCGACAAAGCCAAACAACTCCTCAACTGCCTGAACCTGCCAGGTGACAAAGTGAAACGGGTGCGCGTCCGAAAGATTGCCATCGACGTTGAACTGGAGAACGACGATTGCGACTAGCGTTCGGTCGCTGTATTGTTTTTTCTACCTCCTCTGATAAAGAAGAAGAAGCCAGACATTTTGGGGCGAGTCAATTTGTTGACACCAGCCAGCCTGCCATCCTGGAAAAGTATGCGAATACCTGTGATTTTATACTTTCTACCGTTACTGCTGGCCTGTCCTGGTCAAACTATATCAATGTGCTAAAACCTGATGGTAAGCTTTGCATTGTGGGTGTACCAGATGCTGATATACAAGTATCAGCCCTTCAACTTATCCTGGGACAGAAAAGTGTGATCAGCAGTGTGGTTGGTTCAAGATCAGAGATGCAGGCGATGCTTGAGTTTTCAGCCCGTCATTACATTATACCTCAAATAGAAACGTACCCTATCCATGAGATCAATACTGTTTTAGAACGGCTAAAGAAAAACGAAGTGCGTTACCGTGCGGTATTGGAAATAGGGTAGAAGATTTGACCTAACTAACAAAATTATGATGACTACAGAACAAAGCCGCCAGTTTATCCAAAAATATCTCTCTGCTATAAACAAAGATAAATCTGAAGAAGCAATAGACAAATACGTTTCAGACGCCCATCTGAAAGGGCACATCATCATCTTTGAAACCGGTATGCCAGGCTATCAGCTTACCCCTAAGAATATCATAGCAGAAGGCAATAAGGTGACTGTTCGCCTCATCGTAGAGGGCGAACATCAAGGAGAGCTATTTTGCGTAGCGCCCACGGGCCGAAAGGTCAATATAGAGGCTATTCTTATCTATGAACTGGCTGATAACAAAATTGTGAACCACTGGATGCAAGCCGACACAGTAGCCCTGATGCAACAAATCGGAGCCATGCCTATAGCAGCCAACACTGAAAGTAATTTTAATAAACGAAAAATGGAAAAAGTCATTCATTGCAGAGACGTAGGCTACGATTGCGACGGTGTGATCCGTGCCAACACCGAAGAAGAAGCCCTCAACATGGCAGCTGAGCACGCCCGAACTGTGCACGGTTTACAGGAAGTAAGCCCGGAAGTGGTAGCCAAAGTTAAATCCGTGATGCGGGATGAGCCTAGTGTAAACTAACTGGAAATAACAGATAAACCTCGAGTGAACATACACCATCAACCATGCAGCCATGTTCAACCATTACCTCATCACTACTTTCCGTAATTTGCGCCATAGCAAGTTATATGCTTTAATCAATACCTTTGGCTTGACTATAGCCATGACAGCAGTCATTTTAATTGCTGTTTTCGTCAGTTATGATTTGAGCTTCGATGAATATGCACCCAATAATGGCGACATCTACCGGCATACCGTCGAGTTGATTGATTCGGACTGGAAATCAGCCAAATCTTTTCCTGGCTTTGGCCCCTATCTGCTGGACCATTATCCTCAGGTGGAGGATGTTACCAGGGTTTATCCTACGCCCGAAACCGGTACCATCGTCACGCCTTTTCCAGAACGGACAGAGAAGTTTATTGAGAGGCAAACGTATTATGCAGATGTCAATGTATTTGATTTTTTCAGCTTACCGCTTTTACAGGGAAATCCCCATCGGCTTTTGCAAGAACCCAATCAGGTAATGCTTTCTGTTAATTTAGCTGAAAAATACTTTGGACCACACTGGCAGGATAAAAATTTGTTGGGACATACGCTCAAAATGACCAACTATGGCAACAAGGACACAAAATTATATACCCTATCGGGAATCTTTCAGAAGAAACCCAATGCACATTTCAGGCCCGACCTGGTCATGTCTATGCCATCTTTGCCTAAAGAATTGTATGATCGCCTTGACCATTTTGACTGGACCAATGCGTATACCTATTTAAAATTACAACCCGACACCAACGTAGCACTATTTAAAAAAGAGATAGATAGCTTACTGCACGAGATAGCCTGGGGAAAATCCTGGATATTTGATACCAAACTTCAAAGGCTCTCCGAAATTCATCATATTTCAAGCTATAGAGATGAAATGGAAGCTGGTTCAGATATCCGGCTGAATTATTTCCTCATTGGCGTGGCTCTCTTTATCATGGTCTGTGCGTGGGTCAATTTTATTAACATGGCCGTAGCCAAATCATTGAAAAGAGCCAAGGAAGTGGGAGTGAGAAAAACCCTGGGGGCACATCGATGGAACATCATCCTGCAATTCCTGGTGGAAGGTTTCTGGCTGAATCTGATCAGTGGTATGTTGACTATCGTGATCGCTATCTTGAGCCTACCCTTACTGGATCATCAGGGGCTCACTACCCATACGTCGTGGCCTTTACAACTATGGATTGATGGTTTCCCCCAGGTCATGCCTTTTATTTTCTTCATGGTGAGCATGATTTTAACAGGAACATTGATATCGGGTATATATCCTGCCCTGGTGTTATCCTCCTACCATCCTGTCAGTATCATTCGGGGGATAAAAATCGTGCAGAAGGGCAGCCTAAGCCTACGCCAGAGTCTGCTTACGTTTCAGTTTGTGATTTCCGCCCTGCTGATGATCGGCATGTTTGCCGCCGCTTCCCAGTTGAATTACATGCTCAACAAGGACCTTGGTTTTGAGAAGGAACAGAAATTAATCATCTCAACTGCCGTCAATGATATCAATTCAGTAGACAACTACCTGCTCCATGCTCAAAATCTTAAAAAAGAGCTACAGCATATTCAGGGAGTGGAAGCAGTATCAACGACAAGCTCCGTGCCCGGTCAACTGCCAGGGGGAGATCTGATTCTTTGCCGGTTAAAAGCATTTCAACCAGGGACTGGCGTAGAAGACATTTATAATGAGGGACCAACGCCCGGATTGGTAGTGGATGCTAATTTTTTTGATTTTTATGATATTGATTTGGTGGCGGGAAGAACTTTCTCACCCAAAACCTTCAGTGATGCCAGACTGGCCAACCAACCTTTGCTGGTCAATGAGCAATTTGCAGTACACAATGGATTTGATCCGGTGGAGTCTATCGTAGGCACCATTGTATATGTACAACAAAATAAAAAGGATGGTGAGGTATTCCGTGAACCTAGAGAAATCATAGGGGTAGTTGAAAACCATAACCAGTATTCGGTAAAAGAAGAATTTCAACCTATGGTTTTTTCTCCGGAAGGAATCACGCTGAGCTATACATATTTTGACAATAAAATTCCTCACAGTGGCTCCATGCGCTATTTTTCTTTAAGCACTCCACTGGGGGAGAATCCAAGCCAACAAATCAGTCAGATCATCCGTCAGGTAGAGGCTATATGGCAGCGACATTTACCGGAATTGGCTTTTGAATATTTCTTCCTGGATGAGGCTTTCAACCAGCAGTATGAAACGGATATCCGGGTTTCCAAGATCTTCGGCATCTTTGGAGCTTTGTCCATCTTCGTCTCTTGCCTGGGCTTATTTGGCTTGTCTTCTTACCTGATTGAGCAACGTACCAAAGAGATTGGCATCCGCAAAGTGTTGGGAGCTTCCCTGAAGAATCTGTTTTCATTGCTTTCTGCTAGCTACATTAAGCTGGTAGCCATTGCATCCATTATCGCCATACCCATTGCCTGGTGGGGTATTCATGAATGGCTGGAAAACTATGCTTTTCATATTGAGGTGCCCTGGTGGTTTTTTGTGTTGCCCCTGCTGGCCTTGCTGCTGATCGCTCTGCTTACTATTAGCTTTAAGATCGTCCTTACTGCTACCGCCGATCCGGTGGATTCGCTGCGCTATGAGTGATTCTAAACATATAAATTTTTCAGTTCATATTAATAAACGAACGATGGAAAACGTAATTCATTGCAGAGACGTAGGCTACGATTGCGACGGTGTGATCCGTGCCAACACCGAAGAAGAAGCCCTCAACATGGCAGCTGAGCACGCCCAAAAAGTACATGGCTTACAAGAAGTAACGCCGGAAGTGGTCGCTAAAGTCAAATCCGTGATGCGCCCAGTCTGTAGAAAAAATAGAAGCCTGGCGGAGTTTAAAATAACCTATAATGATATGTGCTACTTTCATACCATCCTGCTAATCCTATGCGTCTTTGCTTCACATGCTGCATTCAGCCAATCCCAAATCAGCGACACAGTAGCAGAAGAAAAAACAGTCATTAGCTGGATTCAGCAGAACGCTATTGCTATTCAATATGTAGAAGCAGGCCATGACTTTACAGACTTACAAGGGTTAAAGGAAGTATTAAAAGACGTAAAAGTAGTAGGGTTGGGAGAAGCCACCCATGGGACCAGGGAATTTTTTCAAGTAAAGCATCGCTTGTTGGAGTTTCTGGTCAGGGAGATGAATTTTAATGCATTTGCCCTTGAGGCCAGTTATGCAGCCTGTCAACCAATTAATGATTATATCCTCTATGACAAAGGATATGTGGCAACGGTACTGACAGGCCAGGGATATGTAGTTTGGGATACAGATGAGATGACCAAGATGATAGATTGGCTCCGAGAATATAATCAAAGTGTGCCAGAGGAGAAGAAAGTAAAGTTCTATGGTTTAGATTTAACGAAGAACGAAATTGGCAGAAAAGAGGTCTTGCGCTACTTGCATAAAGTCGCTCCGGAAAAGGTTGCCCCTACGGATTCGCTCTTTCGGGTGCTCGCCACAGAAGAGGCGAAGTGGCCCATGCAGTTTGATGCCGAAACTGAAAAAACGTTGTTGCATATGCTGCCCCACCTACAAGACGTAATTGACTTTCTGACTGAAAATAAGGATAAGTTCGTCAGCAGCTCTTCCCTGACTGAATTTGATCAAGCCTTGCGGTACACCCGGGTTATGAAGCAATGGTTCATGGCCCATACGCCTGCTATGCTGCCTCCATTTGTGGATAAAAGCATTATACGATCAATATCCATGGCTGAAAACCTGATGTATTTAGTGGATCGGGAAGGACTTGAGGCGAAGTTTGTTGTTTGGGAGCACAATTCACATCTTGCCCGGGATACCTGGAATGGATCCAATTTACTGGGTTATCAGCTCCGAAGGAAGTATGGGGATGGGTATTACGCATTCAGTATTGAATTTAACCAAGGCTCCTTTCAGACAAGGTTATTGCTGCCTGATAATATCCTTGGGGATCTAAAGGAGGTCACCGTTCCTCCGGCTCCAGAAGGATCATTGCCATGGTACCTGTCTCGCACAAATGTTGGTAATTTGATATTGAACCTGCGTGCACCGGTGGACAATCCAGTAGTTGAGCAGTGGCTACATTCTCCTCATAAGGTGTACCTGACAGGTTGGGTCAACTCCGGAGAATCTCAGGACAACTATATTAAAGAGTTGGAGGTCAAGAGATATTATGATGGTATCCTATTTATTGATAGAACCACTGCTACCCGTCCCACAGCAAATGCCTTAAAAACTGCTACTAGGAGGGAAGGACTTTGATGTCAAATAAACTTTTAAGCAGTTGTTTTAGCAGGCTTCAGAGAGGATACACTTGCAGCAGCACTTGAAAGTTCTTTACCTTGGTATTTATCCCAAGCCAAGCAGGGAGACATCTTCCTAAATTTACGAGTTCCTATTACTGATCCAATAGTGAAACGTTGGTGGAATACTCCACAAGTAACACGTAATGTTGCATGGGTTTACCAGGAAGATCCATCCCAATTTTTTTTGAAAGTAAATTTGAAAGATTATTACGATGGTATACTCTT
>JBBSOG010000073.1:0-16979 GCA_038259985.1 Cytophagales bacterium | reverse complement strand
ATTTTTAAATTGTTCGGGAATCATTAACAGATTGTCTTTTGCGATTGTCCCTGCCTTGGACAAATGCATGACCCCTTCCTGTATATCACCCAAATAATATAGCCGGTTCTGGGTGCAGATGGTGATAAAATATTCACCTGCCTGAGCGTAATCAAATCCCGGAAGGCGGTATTGTTTGTGTTTTTTATATCCCATGCGTAGGAAATTGATGGCTTTTCGCGAATCAGATTCTTACACAAATCATGCGATATGTATTATCCTGGCCTAAGCTATACCTTCTTTGAAAGTTTATCTTTTCTTGCCTTGGTTCCGTACCAGAGGATTATATAATTTAAGTGACCGGGTAAAGATAGGGGTACTTGCCATTTAATAAAGAGTAAGAAAAGTGATAATGTGAGTTTTGACTATTTAAACCTATATTAATGTTTTATCAATCTTCTAGTATTTAGTATATGAAAAACTTCATCACCAACATTACCACGATTAAGCATGCGATTAAAAATAGAAAGTTAGTCATTTTTGCTGGTGCAGGTATATCTATTGATGCGGGTGTCCCTCTTTGGAAAGATTTGATTAGTCAATTAAGTGAGGATATTGATATACCAGAAGATGAAAATGATTATACTCGTATAGCACAAATCTATTACAACGAAAGAGGTGCCAAAGAATATGTACAAAGAATAAGGAGCATTTTAAAACATAAGCAAGTCAGATATAATAAAATACATGAAGCCATATTTGAGCTTAACCCTGAACATATTCTGACTACTAATTATGATGATTTATTAGACCAAACAATAGATGCTAAAGGGCATCTTTTTTCTGTAATCTCAAAGGATAACAATTTTCCCCATGCTAAATACTCCAACTTTCTAGTTAAAATACATGGAGATCTTGAAGATCATAATTTTGTATTGAAGGAAGAGGACTACTTGGATTACTCTGAATCTTATCCTTTAACTGAAAACTTTCTTAAGAATATTTTCACGCAGAACTTAATACTTTTTATAGGCTACAGCTTCTCAGATCCAAACGTAAAAATGGTAGTTCAGCGGGTTCGTAAAGTTCTTGACAATGATTTTCAGAATGCATATTTGTTGTCTTTAGATAAAGAGTTACACCCTTCAAAAAGAGAATATTTGAAGCGTAGTGGTATAACCACCGTTAATTATTATGATGCAAATAAAGATTCCGATTATATTCAGGATTACCTATCCGGAGCAAATGCGCTTCATAAGAAATATAGAACTATAAGTGAAAATTTATCTGACCTTGGGCAAAGGCTTTTAGACTTCTTAATTTTTATTAAAGAGTATGATTCATTTCATGAGTCATTAAGTAGAAAGAGTATCATTGAGCAACAGTATATTTCTTTAAAAAGATTTGAAGAACTCCCCGTGCTACTTCCAGATTTTGTATCCTTCATATATCCATTTAACTATGATATGAAAGTTGGTCATGTCTATGACTACGTAAGAGGGGCGATGCTTTCAGAAAATGAACAGCTTACCAGCTTTTATAACCATGAAGTAGAAGAAGGTGGATTGAGACTTAAAAAGGAGTCTAAAGAAAAATTATCTAATAAAGGCTTGTCTGAAAACAATATTAAAAATTCAGAAAACAAACTTAAGGAGGTAGTTAATATCCTATGTAGCTCTTTCATATATTACATCAAGGAAAAATCTAATCACGCAGAAGGCTTCCCACTAAAACATACAGTAAATACTATATGTGAATGTCCAAAGTGTTTGTATTCTACCTTACAATTTAATCATCTGATTAAGAAAGCTGAGAAATATTCAATTACCAATATTTCTGATATAAAAGAAGACTTATTATATGCGTATGCAAGCTATAAGTTATGTAACTACAAAAAAGCATTCTTTCAATTTGAGGAAATTGCTACTAAAGCACGGAAATCAAATAGGCTATTAACTTATTATACTGCAAAGAATAATGTAAAAAAATTAAGAAACTTAATTGCTTTTCCATCAGATGAAGATGGCCCAACTCTTGTGCGCAAAATTGATCAGATAAATCTTGATTCTCTTCTTACTTCTTTAACTGATATTGATAAGCAGCAAAAAGAACTTTTGTCTATCGTAAAAGATGATGATATCTTATTGAGAACAGATAGAAAAATTGTTGAGCTGAGGGATAAAATTAAAAAGGTTTATGATTTATACAATCGTGGCGGTTGGCAGAGCGGTTCTTTATACTATAGAGAGATACAGTTAGAGTTAGTTATTCTTTACTCTTTTTATACGGATAACAGCATTATATATGATGAATATGAGGAGTTCAAAAGGATATTTAGAAAGGGTATTGAATCCTTACTTATAAGTTATGCTACTCATGAATCTTATGAAGGAAGGCTAAAGGAGTTTGATCACTTCTTTTTCTTGTTTTTTGTTTATTATGGTGAAGCAGATGAGCTAGAGAAAATTTTAATACGTTATAAAATTAAGGAAGTTAAATTCAAAGAGGAAGAACAAGAAAAAATTCTAGCCTTGGTAAATAATCTTCTCACTTCAAATCATAAATATATTCCAAAGGGATTTCTTTCCCTTCAGGAGAATAAAGATATAAGAGCCCACCTTGAAAAGAACTTTTTCTTCAATGACAAGTTTCTGAGAATTTTTAATAAAGTGTTCTTATTACTCTCAAGAACACAGCTTAATAAGGTAGAAGCCCAAAAACTTATTGGTAATCTTCGCAATTTCCTGGAAAAAGAAAACTTCCTGTTTTGGAAAGACATCAAGTACTTGAGCTTATTTATTTCACGTAATCCTAATCTTTTTTCCAAAGAAGACTGTATCAAGTTTCTCAAAACAAGCCTCGATAAGGAGCATTATTATAAATCAGATTCTGAGTTCTTAGATGCTTTTAAAAGTGTATTTAGAGAACGATCAACAGAGAATAGAATTTCAGACAAAGAGCTAATCTACAACGTTCTAGATTACGCAATGAAGGTCAATAAAAAGGAATTTAAGGAAGACATTTTGATATCGCTATGGGTAATTTCAGATGATAAGATCCGTAAAGAAATTGGGCTGTTGATCGAAGAAAAGTTAAAGGAGAAATTTAGCATAGAATTATATCGCTTAGCTTTTTGGGAAGAGATCTTGTCACTTGAGCAATTTAAGGAAGAATTCCTTAAAATCTTCAGTAGGCTCAAAGAAGAAGATGCTCAGAAAATACTAGAGAGAGATGATATGTCTAATCATCAAAATACAAATCAATTCTTAAACTTCATTGGAGCATGTTATCATAAGGAAAAATACTTTGACAAAAGTATAAAAGAGTTTATAAAGAAAGCCTCCAATTTTGTCAAGTTTTTCCTTTTGCCAAAAGAGTTCAATTACAGCAAATTCAATCCTCATTGGTTACGGCTTTATCCGGTTTCCGCCGAAAGTTCTTCAGTGATTTACAAAAGGTTGAGTAAGATTGATAAAATCAAACCTCTCTTAGAAGCAGAGCTTAAGAGAAGTTATAACGAAGAACTCGGGCAAATTTATTTAAAGTATTTTCTATAAACGTAATCTCCCAGTCGCTCGGCTCCAGCCGAGTGACTAATATCCCCAAGGCCTCTGGCCAAGCCATCGTCTAAAACCAGTGCTACAAAATCAACGGCCAGCCCGTAGCGATCTGCTACTCCGGCCAGAGGCCATATCAAGGATGCTCTCACTGAACGAGGAATGAAAGTGGATAGTCCACACTCGGCTATGCGCCCTAGGCAGGAGCCGAGGGTGTGGGGTTTAAGGGGTTTTACCCCACAAAAAGCTGTTTCCTTATCCTGCTGTGTGAAAAATCCCTGGTTCAAGTTTACGCCAAATGTGTCGTGTGTAAGCGGAAGGGGCTTTTGGAAAATTATTTTTCCATTAAGCGCCCTTATTTAGTGGTGGCAATGGGTGATCGCGGACAGCAATATTTCCGGTACCCACCCATGCCTTCTACTAAACCATTTATTCATTAAACATCATTGCTATGAAGTTATTAAAGTTTATGCTGCTTGCCCTGTGCATGGGTTCACTGGTCGCTTGTTCTGAAGAGGAAGACAACAACATCAACCCCCAGTCCGGACTGGCAGGCGAATGGAAAGCGAGTGACATCAGTTATGCCGGAAAAAGCTCCACCGAATACCAGGGTTACACCTCTACCGTTGATTTTACCGGCACGGGCACGGATATCAATTTGAAAACTAAGTTTTCCGAAGGGCCCAATGCGTATACTTCATCAGGGAGCTATAATGTCATGCTGAAAACGACGGTGAACGAGATGACCACAGAAAGTGAGTACCCCAACCCTCCTTTTCTTTTGAGTGGTGCGTGGGAGAAAAAAGGCAACACACTGATCATCACACAAAGCGGTGATGAGGTGCAGGAAGCGACCATTCTGGAACTGAGCGATAAGTCTCTCAAGTTGCAGTGGGATTTTGCTGACGTGAGCAACAATTCCGGGGCTACCAGTACGGTTACCGTAAAAGGGACGTATACATTTACCAGGGAATAAACGATATAACAGCGCTAAAAATCACCGTCCTGCGAAAGCAGGGCGGTTTTTTTGTGCACTTTGCAGTCCACCTCTCCTGTTCCTCGCTTAAGTCTATGACTTATTAGCATAACTACCGAACAGCCCTATCGCTTCTATGCCGAAAAGTGTTGATCGTAAAGCTTTACTTTTCTTTAGCTTTTATATAATTTCATACTTACATACATGCTATTGGGCGTCTTGAATAAATAACTTCGGGAAAAATAGCCATAAAACGACGATGCAACCAATCACTTGCTACGCTCTTGACTTCGTGTATACAGGGCTTCTCACCAAAAAAACAACCAACGCATGAAAACAGGCCGAATGGAGGCTTTCAGTGATGGAGTGTTGGCGATTATCATTACCATCATGGTCTTGGAGATCAAAGCGCCGCATGATCACGATTTTGCCTCCCTCAAACCGCTGATTCCGGTATTTTTGAGTTATGTCCTGAGCTTCATCTATCTGGGTATTTACTGGAACAACCACCACCATATGCTACACGCCACGGATACCATCAGTGGCGGGGCATTGTGGGCCAACCTCCATCTGTTGTTCTGGCTGTCGCTGATACCTTTTGTGACCGGTTGGATGGGGGAGAACCACTTTGCTTCCAGTACGATGGTTTTGTACGGCATTGTATTGTTAATGTCAGCCATTGCTTACTGGATCTTGCAGCGCGTCATTATACGTAAAAATGGAAAAGACTCCACAATCGCCAGAGGCATAGGGAAAAATACAAAAGGAAATATCTCTCCTCTCCTCTATATCATTGCCATCGTCAGCGCTTTCTTTAATGTATGGATTGCTGGTGCCATCTATGTGTTGGTGGCGCTCATATGGCTGATCCCCGACAAACATATTGAGCGCATGTATGACGAAGAAGAGCAATCAGGCGTAGGCAAAAGATAGCAGTTAAAATAAAGAAAGTCGAAACTTCCGCTGATCTTTCGGCTTCAGTGGCATACCTCCGGTACGAAACTGAAGCCAGTAAAATAATATCCCTACCTTAAATCTGTGACTTAAGTGCCTTAATCAATGAAAGTTGACAACTTACTTACCCTCAAGCCTGTAGCTGGTAAGCATTCTCCTGGGCTTTGATGGCGAGTTCGCTGGCTAGGAAGCAGTGGTGCTGCGACATGGCCGTCTCGGTACGGTTGACCACATCACTGACCAACTGCTCTCCGTAGGGCATTTCGCCACCGGTACAATCATAGTATTTAGTTTCTTTCTGGTCTACCAAGAACAAGTGATTGCCCCCTTTTCGTCCGGCAATGTCAATGTACTTGCGGCACTCTATGTAGCCTTCGGTGCCCAATATCGTCAGGCGACCGTCGCCCCAGGTGTCTAAACCTTCTGGCGTAAACCAGTCAATACGGATATAGCCGGTGCCCTGCGGACTGCGCACGTTCATGTCGCCAAAGTCAGCATATTGGGGGTATTCCGGGTGGCCGAAATTACCAATCTGAGAGGCGGTCACTTTGGCTTCTTTGGAACTGGTATAGTAGAGAAACTGGTCGCTTTGATGGGAGCCGATGTCACACAAGATACCGCCTGCTTGCGCTGGGTCAAAAAACCATTCGGGACGGCTCTTGGGGCGCATGCGGTGCGGTCCCAGGCCGATGGTCTGAACAACCCTGCCGACGGCCCCTGCCTGTACCAACTTGCCTGCCTGCACGGAAGCAGGATTCCCCAGGCGCTCGCTGTACATGATGGAGTAAATGCGCTTCGTGGCTTTCTGCACTTTTCTTACTTCTTCCAATTGCTTCAGCGTCACAATGCCGGGTTTATCTACCATATAGTCTTTGCCATGTTGCATCACCCGGATGCCCAGCGGGGCGCGCTCTACCGGGATAGCCGCACTGGCAACCAACTGTATGGACTTGTCTTCCAGGATTTCCTTTTCCGACTTAGCCACTTTTGCTTTAGGATAACGCTTGCTAAAGTCCTGTAAGAGATCAGGCTCCTTGGCAAACACGGCCACCAACTCACCGCCCCCGCCCAGCAGGGCTTCTACCTGTCCGTAGATGTGCCCGTGGTTTAGCCCGATAACGGAAAAACGAATGGATGCTGCAGGGCGGGTAGATGTTGAAGGAGCCACTTTCACCTCAACAAGTCGGGAATTGGGAGCAAGGGAATTACCAAAAACATGGGTGGGGAGGGCAAAAGCGGCAGTAGCCAATGAATGTTTCAGAAAATCGCGTCTCTTAGATTGCATGGTGAAAATAAGTTAAAAGTTTAGAGTTCAAAGTTCACAGTTCGGAAAACTGAAAGCAGCTTGATAAGATTTTGTCAAAGATATTCGTGCATCAAAATTCAATATAAGCCTGGATACTTTTCCGAGTTTTTGAGCTAGAGGGAAACTTAAATAAAAAAAGAAGTTTTGCCAAACGAAAAAACTTCAATCCCCTAATAGCTTTTGTGAAGTTCCTATAGTCTCAGCGGGGTCTGCGCTTTCAGCGACCCGGCATGGAATGCCCCGCATGGAATGCCCCGCGTGGAACGCCCCGCGTGGAACGCCCCGCGTGGAATGCACCCGAATGGGGCGAATCTATTTCTTTTTTTCTGCTGAGATATTACTCAACCGGGGTTCAGCATCTTGCCGGCAAAGAGGATGGCCCCGCTGTGCTTTTCGCGGATGAAATACAAGAAAGGCCGGTCTATATGTATGGAAACAGGAACTTGTGGACTATTTATTGAGTAGTTTGCAACGGCTACCACGGTGGCTGCGGCAGCTTCACTACCGGTTTCGTTGACTTCAATGAATGCTTGGTGTATCACCCTGTCAAGTTGTAAATTTGGGCTGGCCTGGAAAAAGTTACTAAAATCTGCTCCAGGGCTAAAGGCACGTCCCATACCCAGCTCGGATAAGGGCGCCTTCAATTCCATCTTAAATGCTGACTTAAATTTAGGCAAATAAAGTGCGGTACTGAAGGTATCCGCCTCGCTCAGCCATCGGCTGAAATCATCGGCATTAAGCATTTCCAATACATCATCGGTAGTATAGCGAGGGTTGGGCAAGAGGATAGTCATGTTAAACTGCCCATTGCCATAAGGGATTTCCAGCATGCGGAACTGCTCTTCGTAATGTGTACGCAGCTTGACGCCTTTGGAAAACATGGTAGGCACATTGATCTGCTCCCCGTTTTCCAGGTAAAAAGGCTCATCTTGGGTGCGTCCTTTGTCAAACTGGTATTGCCAGTCAGCTTTGAAGTAAATGGCATTCACCAGAAACATCACATCATCGGGCGTAATCATGTCCAGCAGGTTTTTGATCTTGCCTTCATTTTTTTGCTCCACCCAGCCGTTGATGGTATGCTTGGCTGCTTCCGCTTGTTCTAGGTTCAGCGCTGCTATGCGTCCGCCATAATATTCTTGGATAAGCTGGCCAAAGGTTTCTTTCAAGGTGAGTTCATCCGTGTACCAGATAGCATTGGCGATGGAAAGCGCTACTTTTTTGTCCATAGACAGCAGCAGTTCAGTGAGTTGCTTCACTGCTTCATTGACTTCGGCATCGCTAAGCTGATCTACGCCCAACACGCTTTTGATCGCTTTTTGCGTTTCTCCCGCTGCGCCATTAGCGGTCATGTGCAGCGCCATGCTGATGCTGAGCGGGGGAAATGAACAGGTTTTCGTCAGCCCGAGCAGAGGCTATTTCTTTGAACATAGCAAAAGCAAAATGATTAGATTGTTGTACCAGTTCCTGCTCGGGAACCGATAGACTACGCAGGTTTGGTGGATTATTCAGGTTTCCCTCATTTTCATCCGAACAGGCCACCAGCCCAAGAAGAGCGGTTAACAAAAAAAGTGTAAAGCTTAACTTGCTCATGGGTAGGGATTTGTTTCTTATAAAGACACCGTTGGCGCAAGATACATTGGAAGGAGGAAGAAGAATTAGTATGGTGCATCAAACTAATTTTTTTCGGTAATTTGAAGTCGTGAAGGATTACTTACTTTTTGTAGACACCGAGACTTCAGACATACCCAAAAACTGGAAAGCACCATGTTCGGATGGCAGCCAATGGCCCTATATCGTACAACTGGCGTGGGTAGTTTATACCAAAGAAGGAAACTTGGTTAAGGAAGAAAACTTTTACATCAAAGATGATGATTTTGAGATCAGCCGGGCTTCTCAGGAGGTGCATGGCATCAGCACGGAATACAGGATAGCGCGTGGACATAACAGACTTAATGTCATGCAGGGTTTACAAGAAGATCTGTTGAATTATAAGCCCTTGCTCATTGCCCATTATGTGAAGCTAGATTTTCATATGTTGAGCGTGGAGTTTTTCAGAACACAGCTTGACAATCCACTGAACGAACTGCCTGCTTTTTGTACCATGAAAGCGACAGAGAACTACATTCGCTATCCAAATCGGAGATACCTGAGCCTGGGCGAACTATATAAAAGATTGTTTGAGCAGCCACTTCCGCAACCACACAATGCTTTGACCGATGCGCAGGCTACAGCCGAATGCTTTTTTGCCATGGTAGAAAAAAGAGATATCAGCGAGGAGATGCTAGAAAAGCAAAATCCTACAGAAAGTTGCCCGGAACAGAAAACTAACAGGCTTACTTACATTTTTATCATCTTAGCCATTTTGTTTTTCGTGCTACTTATCTTTCTTCAGCGATGAAGGACACCTTCTACTTTCTTAAAACAGTCAAACCTTTTGACCTCCTACCTGAGGAGGTTTTGGTAGGTATTGTGGGCCTGTTGCAGGAAGTCCAATACAAAAAGGAAGCGGTAATCTATCATCAGGAGAAAACGAAAATGAAAGGCGTAGATATCATCGTGGAAGGTGAGTACGAAGCATTTTTCTACGATAGTGCCCAGCAAAAACGCTTGGTAGAAAAATACGGCCCGGGTTTCTGCTTTGGTGGCATATCGGTATTGCTCAATAAGAAAAAATCTATTCGCACGGTGATTGCCAAAAAGGGAACCAAGGTTTATTTTTTGCACAGAAATGACTTTAAAGCGTTGTGCAGAGCATTTGAAGGTTTTTTTCATCATTTTACCTCAGAGTTTGGCAAGCATATGCTCAATGATGAGTATGCGCACTTTGTCAAGCAATCCCAGAATTTTGAAGAAAATTATATCACCTCCGATCAATTATATTCCCGCAAGATAGAATCTATTCAACCAAGGGAAATCATTGACTGCGAGAGCAATACACCGATCTATCAGGTAGCCCGGCGCATGACGGAGCAGAAAACCAGTTGTTTGTTTGTAAAGGATGAACAACAGCAAATCATTGGATATGTCACCGATATTTCACTCCGGGAAAATGTGATCGCCAGGCAGATAGATGGGCAACTTCCTGTCAGTCAGGTGATGGATAACCCTATCGTGTCCATTGACGATCAAAGCTATGTGTATGAAGCTATCTTGCTTATGTTCAGTGCCAAAATCCGCTATTTGTTGCTCACACATGATGGAACATATACCGGTTTCCTCAGCAGAAACAGATTATTGAGTGAGCAGGCGCAGTCGCCTTTCGTCTTTATCCAGTCAGTGAAATTGGCGATTACGGTAGAAGAACTCAAGCAAAAATGGGATAAGGTGCCTGAAATGGTATACCAATTACTGGACCGGGGGGTGAAGGCGGAAATTGTGAACCAGATGATTACCACCATTTCGGACGCAATCCTGGTCAAAGTGATCGAAGGTGTGATTGCAGAAGTTGGTGAACCGCCTGCCAAATTTGTGTTCATGGCGCTGGGTAGTGAGGGGCGCAAAGAGCAAACCCTCAAAACCGATCAGGACAATGCCATTATTTATGAAGACAAAGCCAATGAACATCGGGAAGAGGTGAGGGCGTATTTTCTCGAGTTTGCAGCGCTGGTTTCAGCCCGGCTTGACCATATTGGCTTTAGTTATTGTACAGGAGGTTTTATGGCCAGTAACCCCAAATGGACACATTCGCTATCGTACTGGAAAAGGAGCTATGCCGAATGGATTTCTGAAGCTATCCCTGAAACGGTCATTAATGTGTCTACCTTTTTTGACTGTCGTTTCCTGTACGGAGAAGAAGCAATTATGGCTGAACTCAAAAGTTTTCTTAACAAAGAACTTCAGCAGCCTTTGGAAAGATTCTTCTACCACATAGGTAAAAATGCCCTGCAATATGAGCCCCCACTGACCTTCTTTAAAAATATCAAAACTTTTCAGGAAGGGGAGCGGGAAGTGTTTAACCTCAAAAAAACGATGACACCTATCGTGGATTTGGTCAGGGTATTTGCCTTGAAACACAGAATCTATAAGACCAATACCGGTGAACGTATTGATGCGTTGAAGGAGAAAAATGTGTTTACCGAAAAAGAATATCATGAGCTGATGCAATCTCACTATTATTTGATGGGCATGCGCCTGAAAAAGCAGGCAGTGCAGATCATCAACGACCGGGTAGCGCCTGATAACCTGATGGACGTAAAAAGCCTCACCAAAATAGAAATGGTCACTTTGAGGGAGATTTTTAAGACTATAGAAAGCTTTCAACTAAAAATCAAAATCTCATTCACGAATGACCTGTTCGGATAGCTATTGATCATTAATGGTTTCAAATTCAGTATAATCAGCCAAAATCAAAACTTTGAATAGGCTAGTTTCAAGCTGTGTTTAGAATTATTTCAATCAATCCCTAATTTTGTTGAGGGTTTGGTCTAAAAGAATTAGCTTTTGGTATAAATTTCAAAAATCATCACCAAGCTTTGCGTTAGCTTATATTAGTTTGCAGTTTAATTTCCACGACTATCAAGATGAATGTTAAAAAAATAGCCTTAGTTACTGTCGCAGTACTTATCTTAGGGGGGGCGTTCTTTGCCATGAGGATGTTTTCCAACATGAAAGAACTGCCACCCGAAAGACCCAAAGCCGTTTCCAGCAATTACGTGAAAGTAAACCAGGTCAACTACCGAGAAGTAGATACCGAAGTGGTGGCTTACGGTCGGATTGCCTCCTCGCAAACGCTCAACGTCATTGCCGAAGTGGGGGGCAGGCTGCTACCCGGCTCTATTCCCCTTAAGCCGGGCGTGAACTTTAGAAAAGGACAGATACTTTGCCGGATTTACGGGGAAGAAACACGCTTGACTTTGCAGGCCCGCAAGAGTGAGTTGCTCAATCTGCTTGCTTCCAGCCTGCCAGACCTGAAGATTGACTTCTCCGATCAATATCCTGAATTTCTTGATTATTTTGAGCGGATAGAAATAGACAAGCCTTTGCCGGAACTTCCTGAAATCAAGACCAACAAAGTAAAAACTTTTTTGGCCACCAAAAATATCCTGAGGGATTATTATACCATTAAAAGCCTGGAAGAAAATTTACGCAAGTATACCATTTACGCCCCCTACGACGGAAGCATCACCACCCTGAACTTGGAAGTGGGGACTATCGTCAGCCCTGGTACAAATATCGCCAACATCATTCGTACTGACGAGCTAGAACTGGAAATTCCGGTAGAGATTCATGAAATCAAGTGGATAGAGGAAGGCAGCCCGGTGGAAGTGACGCAGGAAGATGGCAATGCCAGTTGGAAGGGCGAAGTGATCCGCATTGCTGATTATGTAGATCCCAATACCCAATCTATCAATGTATATGTCAGTGTGAGCGTCGGTCCTAATAGCGGATTATATGATGGCATGTATTTGAAAACCGTTATTCCCGGCAATCGCCTGGAAAGTGCGATGGAAGTGCCTCGCCGAGTGCTCATGAACGAGAATGAAGTATATGTGGTGGACAGCGGTATGCTCAAAACCAGAAAAGTAAATATAGAGAAGATCACCCGTGACCAGGTGCTGATCAGCCCACTGGAAACTGATGGACTAAGCGAAGGCGACAGCCTGGTGATAGAAGCGCCGGCCAACGCGATAGAAAATATGCGGGTCACTACTTTTGAAGCCCAGTCAGAGGGCAAAAAGGATGAGGCTCCCCGCACTTCCAAAAAAGATACTACCAAAGCTAAACCAAAACCCAGCGCCTCATGAGGAAGACCATTGAATTCTTTGTTCGCTACCCGATATGGGCCAATGCCATCCTGGCGGTCATCATCATCTTTGGCGTGCTAGGCTACCTGAGCATCAATATGTCTTTTTTCCCGGAGACTAAGCCTCGCGATATTACCGTAAGGGTAGCCTATCCGGGTGCCTCACCCGAGGAGATGGAAGAAGGCATTACGATCAAGATTGAAGAATCCCTCAAAGGGGTAACTGGCATTGAAGAAGTCACCTCTACTTCATCGGAAAACACGGCTTCTATCCGCGTCCGGATTATGGATGATTACGAGATTGACGAGATACTGGCCGAGGTGAAGAATGCCGTAGATGGGATCAATTCTTACCCGGTAGGGGCGGAAAAACCTACTGTTTACAAAGACCGCTCTTTTGGGAGTACCAGCGTAGCCTTCCTGACACTGAGAGGGGGCAATAACCTGAAAAACCTCAAAGAAGAAGCCGAACTTATTGAAGATGATTTCCTGAATTCAGGCGTAGTCTCTCAAATCAGTTTGTTTGGTTATCCTGACCTGGAAATTTCGGTAGAAGTTTCGGAAGATGACCTGTCCCGCTATGGGCTTACTTTCAGCCAGGTAGCCAATGCCATTCGCTCCAACAACCGGGATATCTCGGGAGGCTCCATCAAGACGGTAGATGAAGAGATCAGGATACGGGCGAACTCCAAAGAGAACGCCCCGGACGAGATTGGCAGGATCATTCTCCGGGCCAATGCGGACGGGAGTAACCTGCTGTTAAGGGATATTGGAAATATTAAACTGCAATTTGCCGATACCCCCAACAGTTCTTACTCCAACAATCAGCGCTCGGTATCTATCAACGTACAAAAGTTGCCCGAAGAAGATTTGCAGAAGATATCACAATTCGTAGCTGACTACATTGACGAATACAATGCTGAGAAGGGTAATTATGAATTGTTTGCCAGCTTTGATTTTAACGAGCTGCTCCAGCAAAGGGTAGATTTGCTGCTAAGCAACGGAATGGTCGGTTTAGCTTTAGTGCTGGTAGCTTTAGGGCTCTTCCTTAGCCTGCGCCTCTCCCTATGGGTAGCTTTGGGTATTCCTATCTCCTTCCTGGGTATGTTTATCATAGGAAGTTTGGCAGGGATTACTGTCAACATGTTATCCCTATTTGGGATGATTCTCGTGGTGGGAATCCTGGTAGATGATGGTATCGTGATCGCTGAAAATATCTACACCCATGCCGAGCGGGGAAAAAGCCCAGTGCGGGCGGCAGTGGATGGCACCGTAGAAATGTTGCCTTCGGTATTTACGTCAGTAGTTACCACTATTATCGCGTTTATCCCGCTGATGCTGCTGGACAATGAAGGCTTTACCACCGAAATGGCTATCGTCGTCATCGGCTGCCTGGTATTCTCGCTGATAGAGGCATTCTTCGTACTTCCTTCGCATCTGGCTACCGGAAAAGCATTGATGAAAAAAGAAGGCAAGCCCAATAAAGATAAAATCAGAGGGGCATTGGACAGAGGTATCAAGTATCTACGGGATGTCATTTACGGTAAAACACTACAAGTGCTGATACGCTATAAGTGGGTTTCTTTGACTCTGCCCATCGCTTTTTTCATGATCATACTAGGCATGTTTCAGGGAGGAATTATCAAATTTACCTTCTTTCCTTCCATTCCTTTTGACAACTTCAACGTGGCCCTGGTGCTCAAGCCCGGAACGAGAGAAAATATCACCGAAGATTACCTGCGACGATTTGAAGCGGCTGTCTGGGAAGTAAACCAAGAGATCAAAGAAGAAAGAGATAATGATCTTTCACTAATCAAAACCCTGGACCGTAATGTAGGTAGCGACGGCGGAAGGGGCAGCGGCGAAAGCGGTGGCCATACCGGCCATATACAGGTTAACCTCATAGATATGGAGGATATTGAGGATATTTCCAGTTTTGAGATTGCCAACCGTATTCGTACCAAAATAGGGGCGGTACCGGAAGCACAAAAGTTTTCCGTAGGTGGGCAAAACCGTTTTGGTAATCCTTTTGACCTGGCACTCCTGGGTAGTAACCTGGAAAACTTGATGGCGGCCAAAGAAGAAGTAAAAAATCAGATAGCCAACATTTCTTCCCTCAAAGATATACAGGATAATACCGCGTCCGGTCAACGGGAGTTACAATTGTCACTAAGGCCAAAGGCATATTTCTTGGGGTTTTCCCAGCAGGATATTACCAACCAGATCCGGCAGGCGTTTTTTGGGGAAGAAGCCCAGCGACTGATCATTGGTACCGACGAGGTCAGAATTTGGGTACGCTATCCCGAGGAAGACCGCCTGACCATTTCGCAGATGGAATCCATGAAAATTAAGGACGTGGCCGGAAATGAGTACCCACTTAATGAACTGGCGGACTATTCTATAGAGCGTGGGGTGATCAAAATTAACCACTTTAATGGGAAGCGCGAAGTACGTATCTTGGCTGACCTGGTAGACCCTTATGAGGCTGTTCCTCCAATTATTGAGAAAGTAGAGAAAGAAATTATGCCCCCTATCCTGGCTAAATATCCGGGAGTAACTTATTCTTTTGAAGGGCAGCAGCGCAGGTCGGCACGTACCGCCGATTCTTTTGCCAAGATTTTTCCGGTAGCCTTCATCATGATGATCCTGACAATTACTTTATCATTCCGCTCTTTGTATCAGGCGGGCTTGATCTTGCTCCTGATTCCGTTCGGCTTGGTCTGTGCGGCATTGGGCCACTTTATCCATGCCCAACCGATCTCTATTCTAAGTGTATACGGCATGATTGCACTCTCCGGGGTAATCATCAATGACGCAGTGGTAATGTTGGATAAGTATAACCGCAACCTTATGGAAGGCTTAACGGTGGAAGAAGCGGCCTTTGATGCTGGTGTCTCCCGCTTCCGGGCTATATTGCTTACGTCCCTCACTACGGTAGCCGGCCTTTTCCCGTTGATTCTGGAGAAAAGCTTTCAGGCACAGTTCCTAATCCCTATGGCAATATCGGTAGCCTACGGGGTCATGTTCGGGACTTTGCTGATCTTACTTTTCTTCCCGGTATTTATTCTGACATTCAATGACATCAAACTGGGGGTGAACCGGGGATTGGCAAGGTTTAGCAAATGGATGCATCCTGATGAACCTTTGTACAGGCCTAATGCTGAGGACGTAGAACCGGCGATTAAAGAAAAAAGAAGACTACAAAGCTTATAAAATTATCGGCAACAGTTTGGCCAATAGAAGGGCAAGCTGTTGCTAACAGAACCATATGGTGAAGATACACAACAAATTATTTATTGCGCTAGGGCTGCTTCTAGTGTTAGCGATGAGAAGTTATGCCCAGGAACCTCTCTCTTTGTCGGATGCTATTCAGTTAGGGCTGGCCAATAACTTTGACATTCAGATAGAAGCCCTGAACGTGGAAGTCGCCGAGAATAATAACAATTGGGGCGCTGCCGGGCGTTGGCCCACAGTGAGTTTTAACATCTCTCAAAACAATAACTTCAGGGATGTGCAGAATGCGGCTAACCCCTTTCAACCTACCGGACTGTCGATATCCAACAGCTTCGGCCCGGGAATTAGCGTAAGCTGGGTACTATTTGATGGGTTTCGTGTACATATCAACCGGGACCGTTTACAAAAATTGCAGGAACTCAGCATGGGTAACGCCCAACTGGTGGTAGAAAATACGGTGCAGGCCATCATTACGCAGTATTATTTCGTAAAGCTTGAGCAGGAAAGACTGGATGTGCTAGAGAAAGTTTTCACGCTTTCTAAAGACAGGTATCAATATATTAAGTTGAAAGGGGAGCTGGGCAGTGCGGTTACTTTTGAGATACTACAGGAGCAGAATGCTTTCCTAACTGATTCCTCCAATTTTGTGACCCAGGAAGTGAACTACCTGAATGCACGCCGTACTCTGAATTTGTTGATGGGCCAGGCGATTAACACAGCCTATGAACTTACCGACAGCCTGGAGATTTCCCCTACCCAGTATGACCTGGAAGTGATGTATGACAAAATGGTGACCAGCAATACAAATCTGCAAAACCAATTTCTGAACCTGGAACTTGCCAGAACAGAGACGAGACTTGCCAAGACAGAATTGTACCCCCGCTTATCGTTGAACGCTACAGGAACGTATGATCTAAGCAGGCAAGACCTTTCGCAGGCAAAATTTCCTGATTTTGGCGATGCTGGAGGTACCAGCCGGACGCTGGTTACTAATCAGACGACATCTAATTATGCGGTAGGATTTGCAGTAAACTACCTGCTGTTTGATGGGGGCAGGGTGCGCCGTAATATAGAAAATGCTTATGTCAACGAGCGTATTAACCAGGTTCAGATTGACCAACTCAAGCTCAGCCTGCGCAATGATTTGATCGCTACTTTTGACTTGTATAGTGTGCGGCAAAAGTTGCTGTCCATCTCTCAGGAGAATATTCGTAGTTCCGAACTTAACCT
>JBBSOG010000072.1:0-16983 GCA_038259985.1 Cytophagales bacterium | reverse complement strand
TAAGACAATAAGGTAAAGGCACTATCGGCATCATTGATACTTCCCAAAAGAAATTCCCCTGCCTGATCATAAAGAAAATACACGCTGCCATCGGGGCCACGCTGCATGCCATAAACCGGACTGCCCGCTAAGCCTAATGCATTGGTCAGAGAAGTGAGATTAGGAGGGGCATTACTTAGATTGTACTGAAAAACATTTCCTCCCGCACCGTCAGAAAGATAAAGCTTGCTGCCATCGGCAGACCAGGCCACATCATAAGCGGGCGTATTGCCACCGTTGACATAGCCAAAAGTCCCTGTCGCGGGATCAAAGCTAAGCACGTGAAAACCATTGGTTCCGGCTACTGCCAGTTGGTTAGTGGCTGCATTAAAATCCAGTCCGGTGCTGGCACCAATATTAGGCGCCCCTGCTGTACCAGCTTGGTAACTTTCTATAGTGCCTATACCTCCGTTCGTGATTTCTGCATACTGGTACGTAGTAGTCCCGTCAATTTTGGAAACCAGCCAATAGCTATCCCCGGAAGGATTAGGTATCAGCGCCAAAGCTTCTGCGTCAGTAAAACCGGGCACAGCGGTAGGGCCGGTAAAAGCGGTAATCTGGGGATAACCGGAACCGGAGGTATTTACCGTCACGTTATAGGATACTACAGCTCCCCCGGCGTTTTTAACAAACATATAATATTGATTAGAGCTGCCGGGCACGGGGGAAATCACTACGTGCTGATCGCCATCGGCATCGCCAACCATCGGGAAGGAATTCCCCTGGCCATCGTAGGCAACACTTCCATCAGTATAGAAAAGGATTTCACCACTTTGCGGATCGGTAGCTACGGCACTGCTGCCTTGCCCAAGTGCCTGGGTAGACTGAGGGTCACTGGCTAGTGAGTCGTTAGAGAAATTAAAGCGGATTCCCTGGCCATTACTGCCGAAAATCCAGTTGTTATCGCCTCTTCCTTGCGCGAGTGCAGTATGGCTAAGCAAGCTCATCCAGCAAAAAAAACAGCAAAGACTTGCTCCAATCAGGAATGTTCTGTTCAACATTTTGCCTTTATTCTTATGAAATATGTGCGAAATTTACGTGTATGCATGATAACGAAAAAACTGTGGGTTTCATGTACGATGTAAGCAATTTAGGCGCTTTAAAATTTTATGTCTGCTTACGGATTAAAAAACCGGATTTCTCATTGCTGCTCAATAATCATTCCCCTGATATACCCTGAGTATCTATTTTTCTTTGAAAAACCCGTAATTCCAATACCTGTAATTTATTCCTGACTTCACCCGAATAGTGTGTGTCCGCAAAAACTAACTTTGAGAAGAAGGGTTTAGAAGATTAATCAAGGCTTTTCTCACAATAATTGTTAATTTTCAACGCTTTTACAAAAAGCTTCTCGCTGTAAACAAATAGGTTTGGATGCAAAATACTGTTACGAAACTGCTCGTTGTTGTTGGCTTTATTTTCATTAACATCAGCCATTTATATGCCCAGGACCCGCAATTTTCCCAGTTTTATGCGGCACCCCTCTATATCAATCCGGCTTTCGCAGGCTCTACGGAGCTAAGCAGGGTAGGACTCAATTTCAGGAGCCAGTGGCCTTCCCTTCAGGCTAACTTTACCACCGCTTCGGTATATTTTGATCATTTTATTGAGGATTATAATAGTGGCGTAGGTGTCATCCTGAATGCTGACCGGGAAGGGCTGGCTGGTTTGCAATCCATAGATTTAGGACTTCAGTATTCATATCAACTCAGAATCACCCGGGGACTTACCTTTCGTCCTGGCGTAGAAGTGGCTTTTTATAACCGGGATGTCAATTTTGACCGCCTGGTTTTTGGCGATCAGCTAGACGAAAATGGCCTGATTACGGATGTATCCGCTGAGCAGTTCAACACGGGCACAAGTAAGTTTTTTGTGGATTTGTCACTAGGTGGGCTAATTTTCAGTGAGAATTTTTATTTCGGCTATGCCGCACACCACGTGAATACGCCCAATCAGTCGCTGACCGGGGAAGTCAGCCGTCTGCAAATGAAAAGCTCTTTCCACGGTGGCTATCGTTTCTTGTTGCCAGCCGGTTTCCGTAAGTTTGGTTACAATGATAAAGGGCTGGAAAGAAGTATTACGCCTGCCTTTCAGTACAAAAGACAAGGAGAATTTGATCAGTTGGACATCGGTGCCTATCTGACGTACGAGCCGGTGGTTTTTGGTCTTTGGTACCGTGGCATTCCGGTGAGGCAGTTTGAAAACTTTCCTAACAGCGAATCCATCATTGCTTTGGTAGGCTTGATGGTTGGTAACTTAAATATCGGTTACAGTTTTGATTATACTGTTTCGGGTTTAGGCATACAAAGTGGTGGTGCGCATGAAATATCCCTGGTTTATAATTTCTCCCTGCGCGACCCCAGCAAACCGCCCCGAAGCATCATGAGCTTGCCCTGCCCACGCTTCTAGTTCCCTTTTGTTAGTTTAAACTGTAGCTATCAAAGATGACCCAGCATGTAGTGCCCAGTTGTGACGTGAAATGACAAGTAGAGATAATAAGCTTCTATGTACCTGGACACAAATATATTAAACATAAAATTTGAAGTACATCGTCCTCGTCTGTGACGAGGATGTATGAAAAGGGCGTTTTTAAACGCCCATCTCGCTACGTCCTCGTGGAATACGAGGACGATGTAACACTTATATACTTTAAAATAAATATATCCAGGTACTTATTTCTAAGCAACTTTTCCTTTTCACATAAAAATCTTTAAGCTTGCGTGTTTGTTAGCCAACTATGCAAGCTTCTACTTTACTAATCATCATCATTGCTATTGTTACGCTCAACTTTTTGTTGGAGCAGATACTCAATGCCCTGAACCGGAAAAATAAAAACCATCATTTGCCCGATGTGCTCAAGGGCATCTATGATGAAGAAAAATATCATCGTTCCCTGACGTACCAGCGAACTAATGACTGGTTTCATACCCTTACTTCTTCTTTTAGCTTTGTTTTATCGGTAGTGCTTTTGTCTACCGGTTTTTTTGGCTGGCTGGATATTCAGTTGCAGCCCTTTGTAGAAAACCCACTATGGCGGGCACTTGCCTACTTTGGTATCTTATTTCTGGCTTCGGATATTATCACCATTCCCTTCCAATTGTACGGCACCTTTGTAATAGAAGAAAAATTTGGCTTCAATAAGATGGATATGAAAACTTTCTGGCTGGATAAGCTGAAAGGTTATCTACTCACCGCGATACTCGGTGGATTACTGGCAGGCGTGTTGTTGTACTTAGTCATGAATATTGGCAGAGATTTCTGGTGGTACTTTTGGGCTATTGCCTCCGTACTGATGGTGCTGCTCAATATGTTCTACACCAGCATCTTTGTTCCTATGTTTAACAAGCTAAAACCGCTGGAAGAAGGGGAACTGAGAACAGCGATAGAGGCTTATGGACGCAAAGTGGATTTTCCTATCAAAAATGTGTTCGTGATAGACGGTTCTAAACGCTCCTCCAAATCCAATGCTTTCTTTTCAGGAATTGGCAAGCAAAAGAAGGTAGTACTTTACGATACATTGATTGAAAACCATAGCACGGAAGAATTGGTAGCTGTGATTGCCCATGAAGTAGGGCACTACAAAAAGAAGCATATTCTGTCGGGAATGCTGTTTTCCGTTTTGCAAGTTGGCTTCACTTTATTTGTATTGTCCCTGCTGATTTTTAACGAGCAGTTATCTTTTGCCCTAGGAGCAAATGAGTTAGCCATTCACATCAACCTCATTGCTTTCGGTATCCTCTTTTCCCCTATCAGCACCATTACCGGCTTGTTGATGAATGTATGGAGCAGGAAAAATGAATATGAAGCCGACGCTTATGCGGCTGATACATATCAAGGTAGCGCTTTATCTACCGCATTAAAGAAATTATCAGTACACAATATGAGCAACTTGCTACCTCATCCCTGGTATGTCTTTTTTCATTACTCACATCCACCGCTGTTAAATCGCTTGCAGGCTATCACCCGCTTATCCGCTGTCTGATGCGCTAAAGCTTCCAAAACCTACCATTTATCATACTATTTTAGTCGGTAAACCTTACACCTTACAGGTTTGGCGGTAATTCCGTTTTAGGTCGGTAGGTAAAATCTCTAGCTTTCGTAAGTGTTTCTTGTGCCTATTGTGGCACATTTACTTTACAATCATTAACCGTCGCACATGAAAGCAGTGTATTACCGCGAAGCTAAGTCTAAGTTTGATAAACTATTATTTCAAACTGGAAGTAAAGAAAAGAGTCGGAATTACCATAAGGTAAATATTTTGGCGCTATTTGTTTGGAGTATTACGTGTTTTTCCTTCTCATTACAAGCCCAGGGTTCGGATGACGCGCTGATAGACCGGGCCAACAAATTCTTTGAACTGGCCAAAAATTACGAGGCGGCACTGCCCCTTTATCAGCAGGCCGTGGATCATGGCGTGACCGATGCTTTGGTTCATTACCGCTTGGGAGTTTGCTACACTTATGCCCCGCAACTCAATGACCAGTATAAATCTATTGCCTATCTGGAAAGTGCTTTTAGCAGAAAGAGCGGTACGCAAATTCCTGAAGAAATTCATTTTTACCTGGGTCAGATGTATCATAGGGATATACAGATAGAAAAAGCAATAGCTCACTACGAAAAATACCGAAAAACAGTAGATGCCAGCGATAAAAAGAAACTTAAGGAAGTAGACAGGCAACTGGAATTTTGCAAGAATGCTTTGTTTCTCATCAGTGAAAATAAAGGAATCGTCATTCGCAGTTTTGAGGATGTCAATTCTACCTTCACCGAATACAACCCTCTCGTCACAGCCGATGAGAGCATGCTGGCCTATACCGCTGTACGCGAAGAAAGAGGCAAAGTGGTAGAAAAGATATACACTTCATACAAAAGTGGCGGACGCTGGTCTAGCCCGGAAGTCTTGAATGTCAATGCTAAATACAATGTAGGTACTGCCGGTATCTCACCTGACGGACAGGAAATGTTGATATTTGTAGGAGGGGAAAATAACACCGGAAGTATTTATACCATCAGTAAAGATGGTAAAGGCTGGACCTCCCCCATTGATATTGGCACCCGGGTAAACTCTCGTTTTCTGGAATCTACTGCCAGTATTACCCCTGACCGCAAGACACTATATTTTGCCAGCAACCGGCCGGACGGCTTGGGTGGTATGGACATTTATAAATCTGAGCGCCAGCCCGATGGAAGTTGGGGAAAAGCAGAAAACCTGGGGCCTCAGATCAATACGCCTTATAATGATGATGCGCCCTTCATCCATCCTGACAGCAAAACATTGTTTTTCACCTCCGATGGGCATAATACCATGGGAGGAACAGATATTTTCAAGACCTATAATGTCGGCGGTAAGTGGAGAACACCTGAGAACCTGGGCTATCCCATTAATACGCCTACCAACGACAATTACTTTACCCTGACCGCCAATGGCAAAACAGGTTATTTTTCTTCGGAAAGAAAAGGCGGAAAAGGCGGACAGGATATTTATTACTTTGATATGCCGGACAACGAAGCCAATATTCCGCTTACTTTAATTAAAGGACGCATTCTGGCAGGAGAAGAACTAAAGGCTGTGCCTACGCAAATTAAAGTAGTAGATGTGGAGGCCAACCAGAAAATTGATTATGTGTATAATCCGGATAAGAACACCGGTAATTACCTGATCATTTTGCCTCCTGGCCGTAATTATGATTTGATCATTGAATCAGAAGGCTATCTGCCTTACACGGTTAATGTGAATATTCCCAATCAGACCTATTTTTACGAAATGTACCAGGAAATCAACCTGAAGCCTATCAAGCAGTTTGATGTTATTGTGGGGCAGGAAGTAACAGTGAAGAACGCCTTCTATGATGTAAATGGAAAAGCCAAAACTAGCGTACGCCAGGCTAACGAGGCCATGCTGGTACAAAATGATAGCCTGGACTTATATGATATGATGGAATCTATCATTGCTACTACTGATACTGCGGCGTACAATTATTTGCTGAACCTCATGTACACCAAAAATCCTATTGATGATGTGGATTTTAAGGCAGTGAGCAACGAAAAGATAGAATCTGCCGGGGTAGCCTATTATTATGACGAAACCGGGGAAGATAACCTGATCGCTAAGAAAGTAGGTAATGAGACCATTTATTCCCTACCTACATTTTATGTAACCGAAGAAGCCATCAAGCAGAAAAACAAGGAACGAGTAAGTTCTAATTATGATAAGAAGCTACTGGCTGATGTGCAAAAAATATACTTTGGTGTAGGTGAAAGCAAAGTAGCGGAAAAAGATAAGCAAGTCTTAGTGCTAGTTATGGAGACTTTGAAAAAACATCCTGAACTAGGCGTAGAAATTTCAGGTTACGCTTCCGCGGAAGGAGACAAAGAAACTAACCGCAAACTATCCAATGAGCGGGCTACGGATGTGCTGAATTTCTTTAACCAGAGAGGTGTTGTAAGAAGAAGAATTGTAGCCAAAGGCTATGGCGCTACTGCGAACGAAAAGTCCAGCCCCGAAGAAAGCAGAAGGGTAGAGGTACGTATCGTAGACATGCAGCAGTATCAGAAGTAAGACAAGTATAATATGTTGACTGACTACTTAGTCCGGGTGTGATAGCCCGGACTTTTTCATTTATAGAAATCCAACATCCTCCGTAAATGGGATTTTCATCAGGCTATCCAGCGCTTTTTCTACGGGCAGGTCTTCAAAGAGAACTTTATACAACATACGCGTAATGGGCGCGCTTACATCGTAATAATCTGCCAATTGCTTCACAATTTTGGTGGTATTGACTCCTTCAGCCAGTTCTTCCATCGTCTGTATGATTTCGCTTAGGGTTTCGCCCTGTGCCAATCTGTAGCCTACGGTGAAATTGCGACTGTGCTTGCTGAAACAAGTGGCCACCAGGTCACCTATACCGGCCAACCCAATAAACGCTTCTACATTACCTCCCAGCGCTTTGCCCAGATAAATCATCTCTCCCATACCTCTGCTGATCAGCAGTGCCCGGGAGTTTTCGCCCAAACCGAGCCCACTCAGCGCACCCGAGGCAATGGCAATGATGTTCTTCAAAATACCACACAGTTCTATGCCGATCAGGTCATTATTACCATACACCTGAAAACGGGGATTGCGCAGCAATTGCTGCCCGATCCTGATCACTTCATCAAAATGGCTGGCAACTACTGTAGCGCCCGGCTGTCCTTCGGCTAACTCTTTAGCTAAATTCGGCCCTGCCAGGCAGCCAATTCTTACCACTACGCTCTCCTCCCGGATAACCTCGCTCATTGTCCTTACATTCTCCCTGCTGAGGGAGTGAGTCGTTTGGCGGTCTACATCCAGTCCTTTAGTGCCGTGGATCAAAATATGATAAGGCTTCAAGAACGGTGATAAATCGCTGATGGAGGACCGGAACCCGGAGGAAGAGACGATCGGAAAAATGACCTGGCATTCTTTGCCTACTTGTTCCAGGTCATTGGTAGGGTGTACATTGGGATGAAGCGTATAATCCCCCTTTCGTTTCATCGCACGCATTTCATCCACCACTTCATTCCGCCGGGCATATAAAAGTACCGGGACGTTTTCTGCCAATATATTGGCGATCACTGTTCCGAAACTTCCTGCACCCACGACGCCTACATATTGCTTACTCATGCTTCGGTAAATTGCTTTTTGGCATGTGAACCCTTAAAGAACTGCTCCAGGCCGTAGCCTTCCATGCGGTTGTGGTAATAAAATAATGTATTCAGGTCGTGGGTAATGAGGTTTCCTTCCTTGTTTTTGAGCAAAGGCCTGCGCGAATGATATAAACCTACATTATCAATACCATGCGTAATGGCAAGGTCAATGTCCTGCTTGAGATGAGGGGCTACGTCCACCTTTCCAGCCTGGTGCAAGCGAAAAACTTCTTCTTTGAGCCTAGCAAAAACGAGCTTAAATTCTTCATAATTGATAACCTGCTCATCTTCGGGAATACGCAATAAATTATACAAATCCAGATAAGGGTATTTTTGCTTGATCATTTCAAAAGCCGTGAAAGCGACCAGATGGCTGGAGAAAACCCGATTGTTAATGTGATAAGACTTCAATATCGCCTCGCCCAGCATACGGGTATATTCGCTTTCTCTTTGGATATCGCGGGTGATTTTTCCCCCACTACAAAAATATTCTCTCATGCTAATCATATTACCATGCTTATCCAGGCTGCGACCGTTTTCATCTACCAGATTTCCTATCAGGTCCATTGGTTTGCCAAAACTAACCGAAATATCGGAGCCTTCGGTAAAAAACTGAAAAAGGAATTTAATGATTTTAGAGGAGGTAGAGTATTCATCGGTCTCTACATAATAGCGTTCCTGGCCTTCAATGCGAAGATGATCACGAATAAGGCTAGGGGCTTCCAACACAAAATGATAATTGAGAACCACTGGTACTACAAATATTTTTTCTGCTTCTTCACCCGTTCTTTCGCTTTCATCATAGTTTAACCGTTGCGCCTCCATCGCGGTACCCAACAAGCCAAGCTTGAGTTTATCTTCTACCTTTCCCGAGCGGGAACGTGTACCTCCCGGAAAGAACAAGCTGTGACAACCCCAGCGGATCGCCTGACGGGAATACGCTTTGAGCGTTTCTATATAAATATTATTTTTCTTTCTCCGATCTACTTTATAAGCGCCCAGGCTGTTCATAAAGTAAGCGAAGATGTTGATATTGAATAAATTAAGTCCTGCACCATAAATGAAAGGGGGCAGGCCAAGTTCATGAATTACCCAGCCAATCAGAATAGAATCCAAGTTACTAAAATGGGTAGGCACCATAATGATCGTGCCTTTTTGGGCAAGTTCCCTCAGTATTTCTACTTCTCCTGTAATATTGATTTTGTCCCTCAGAGAATACTGGTTGCTGTAGAAAGACCGGAAGCCCTTAACCCGGGAGGCATTCAGCAGGCGCGAAAAACCGAAAGTGACGATGTTACGGGCCAATCGGTAAGAAGAAGGCTTAAAAGTGCTGGAGATTTCGTTGGCATAGCGGGAAATTATAGCTCTCAGGATTTTTTTTGCCTCTTCCTTTTGGGTATTGTGATAAGCATTACCGTTACCATGTTGGGGGGAAATCTCTACCAACTTTTTTTTGATTTTCTTCCAAAAAGCCTCCTCATCCTCAGGATCTACCGCCCAGGGATTTTGCCGGATTCGCAATCGCTCCCGATAAAGTGTAGTTTCCAGTTCATCCACCAAATCTTCAAGACGAGGAGCGTCTTCCAGTAGGCGTTCCATACTGCTTCCAATAACTTCCTCAATAAATTTGTCCTGTTGACGGCTCAATTGGACTACCGGCCAGTGTTTGCGGGTAGGCAGGATAGGTTCATATCCACTGATTGTCTTTTTGTTTCTGGAAAATAACTTCATCATGTGGGGAAAGATAAAATAATTAAGAAGCAAAAAACTTCATTGAATATAAGAAAAAGTGGACAACCTTCATGGGAAGTTCTGGAAACTTGTTTTTTGCAAATGCTGGCTTTCTCAAATCAAAACACTTGGTACAACACAGTGTTTATATATAGAATACTGCCCTTTTTGCTGACTCAAGCAAAGATTTTTTTAAACTTAATAAACCTAAACACCATGTCATCTCCCCTTAATGTTGCGCAAAAACTAATTAAATCCCACCTGATTGAAGGTGAAATGAAACCGGGAAAAGAGATCGGAATTAAAATAGACCAGACCCTTACCCAGGATGCCACCGGCACATTGGTAATGCTTGAATTGGAATCTATGGATATAGACCACGCCCAGACTGAAGTGTCAGTACAATATGTTGATCACAACCTTTTACAAACCGACTTTAAAAACGCCGATGACCATGTATTCCTAAAATCTGCTGCCTCCAAGTTTGGGATATGGTACAGCCGTCCGGGTAATGGGGTAAGCCATCCGGTGCATATGGAACGCTTTGGTGTACCGGGCAAAACGATGGTAGGTTCAGATAGTCATACCCCGGCAGGAGGGGCTTTGGGAATGCTGGCCCTCGGCGCCGGTGGCCTGGATGTAGCTTTTGCTATTGCCGGAGAACCGCTTTATTTTAAAATGCCCAAAGTTTTAGGTGTCAAACTGACGGGCAAACTGCCCGATTGGGTAAGTGCCAAAGATGTAGTTTTGGAAATGCTTCGTCGCTACGATGTGAAAGGCTGCCGGGGCATGATCGTTGAATACTATGGCCCCGGCTTAGATTCACTACGGGCAATGGATCGCCACGTAATTGCCAATATGGGTACAGAACTGGGCGCTACGACTACGGTTTTCCCCTCAGATGATGAAGTGAAACGCTTTTTGAAGTCCCAGGAACGGGAAGAGGTATGGGTCGAACTGAAACCCGATGAAGGGGCAACTTATGACGGACATGAAGAAATAGTATTGGATGATCTGGTACCCTTGATTGCTTGTCCTAGCAGCCCTGGCAATGTGGTAGAAGTGAGAGAGGTAGAAGGAAAACCGGTACACCAGGTGGTGATCGGGTCATCTGCCAATCCGGGATTTCGCGATTTTTGGGTAGTGAGTGAGATTGTCAAAGGAAAAGCGGCTCATGCAGATGTTTCTTTCGATGTGAACCCCACTTCGCGACAGATGATTGAGAACCTTGCTGCTAATGACGCTTTCAAAAACCTTATTCACACCGGAGCACGCTTTCACCAGGCCGGCTGTATGGGTTGTATTGGTATGGGACAGGCACCGGCTACCGGGAAAATCAGTTTGCGTACGATGCCCCGTAATTTTCCCGGACGATCCGGTACGCTAGATGACCAGGTGTACCTGTGTAGCCCCGAGACCGCTGCTGCCTCAGCCCTGACCGGAAAGATTACCGATCCTAGGGATTTGGAAAAAATCTATAGTATGCAATATCCTACTTTTGTTCCGGCAGAAAAAGAAATTATCAATACTGATTTACTAATAGAACCCCCTAAAAATGGTCATGTAGTAGAACTAGAGAAAGGCCCGAATGTAAAATCCCTGCCAGACTTTGAGGAATTGCAGAACCAATACGAAGTACCAGTATTACTGAAAATGGAAGATAACATCAGTACCGATGAAATTCTAAGGGCAGGCGCAGAAGTGTTGCCTTTCCGGAGCAATATTCCTGAAATCAGCAAATGGTCATTCTCCATTATCGATGAAACATTTTATGACCGGGCCAAAGAAGCTCAGCAGAAGTACGGTGGGCATATCGTAGTAGCAGGTGAAAATTATGCCCAGGGTTCCAGTCGGGAGCATGCTGCCCTAGCACCCCGTTTTTTGGGACAGGTAGCTGCTATTGCTAAAAGCTACGCCCGCATAGGCTGGCAAAACTTAGCTAACTTTGGCATTGTACCTTTAGAATTTGTTAATAACGGAGACTATGATAGGATAGAACAAGGAGATGTGCTCAAACTTCAAGGGCTTAGGGAAGCATTGAAGACTAGAAGGGATGTGAAGTTAATCAATAAGACTAAAAATGAGGAAATAGAACTCACCTATCAATTAAGTGACCGCCAAGTGCAGGTAATACTGGCTGGCGGCGTGATCAACTATTTTCGCCTAAAAAATGTAGCGCAGCAAGCGTAGAAGGTATAACTTCAATTGCTATAAGTGTCTGCGTTTAGGTGAAGAAGGCAGTCAAAAGAAACTCTCCCGAGCGTCGTTTATTATGCCCTCTTCTATATAGTTTCACAACAGCATTGTACCTAACAGTAATAAATTCTGTTTCTCAACAACAGTAAATTATATGCTGGTTGACAGCGTCATTTTTCTTAACTCAGTCCTGATATGGTTCCAGGTGTCATTATATGAAGTTGCATAACAAACAGTGTGATGAACTCCCTTAGGCCTCATATCAGTGGCGGCGAAATTGTTTGCGTTCTTGGCTTTTCTAAATAAGTATGTCATGGCTTTTGTTCGTTTTTTACTTAAACCTTACACAAATATAATACAGCTTGAGTTAAATAAAAATATTTTGCTAAAAAATTTAATTATTTGGCTAAATAGGGTGAAATAGTATAACTAATAATGCTTATAAGCATTATATCTATGTACTATACCTATAAAAAAAGCCTCATTGAGGCCATTTATCATCGGATATTTGTAAAAGCTTACATAATTCATTTGATAGGGGGCTTTTCCATGGCATCGTAAAGTACTTGTTGGATGTTAGTGCGGGTATTGAGTTGATAAAGACGGGTATTCGCTCGGGTTGGATGCACCCGATTGGACATAAAAACGTACACCAGGTTATATTCAGGATCGGCCCAAGTGAATGTTCCGGTGAAACCCGAATGCCCGAAGCTGGATGTGCTAGCATCTTTTGCCACATTATTGTTTTCTCCTTTGTATTCCAGGTTAGGTTTATCAAAACCTAAGCCCCGACGGTTGTTATTCTCTGGAAACTGGTAGCGGATAAATTCATTGATGGTCTCTTCACTGATATAGCGCTTACCTCCGTATTCGCCTTTATCCATGTACATTTGCATAAGTTTAGCTAAGTCATTGGCATCAGAGAAAAGCCCGGCATTGGCAGACACACCACCCATCATAATAGCGCCTTCATCATGAACACTGCCTTGAATCGCTTCATGGCGAAAGAGAAAATCATGCTCGGTAGGCACAATTCTCTCCTTAGGAAATTTTTCCATCGGATTATAGGTCAGTGTAGTAGCGCCCAGTGGCCCATAAAAATTTTCATTGACATAAGTAAGGTAGTCTTCACCGCTCAGCTCTTCTACGATGGTGGGTAGCAGGTAAAACAACAAACCGGAGTAGAGATATTCCCTCTTTTCCTCCAAAGGGGATTTTTTGATTGCCTTAAAGATTTTCTTTTTGTAATTGCGGTGCAGCCAGAGGTTATCGCTTACTTTAACCGGAAAACGGCGTGAGGAATCTTCTTTAAAAGTAAACCACTTATGGCTGCCATTTTTTCGAAGGGTATTTTCCCAGTAAGGGATCCAGGACTTGAAGCCCGCCTGATGTGCCAGGATTTCCCGGAAAGGGACGCCTGCTTTGTTGGATCGTTTAAAATAAGGCAGGTAATCATCTATGCTGGCGTCAATATCAAACTTACCTTCATCGTGGAGTTTCATGATGCCTGGCAAAGCTGAAGATATTTTAGAAATAGAAGCCAGGTCATAGAGATCGTTTTTTTCTACCTTAACAGTGTCAAAGTAGGAATGCAAACCATAGGCTTCGTAGAATATGACTTTTTTATCTTTGGCTACCAATACCTGTCCGCCGGGAATGGCTTTGGTATGGATGGCTTCCCACATGAGCGAATCTATACCCGCTCGCAAAATCTCTGAATTCATTCCGGCATCTTCGGGCAAGGTATAATTGAAGCGAATGTTACCGCTTATTTCCATACCATCGCCGAGTTTGTACTTTTTACCTACGCTGACCGGCAGACGTCCGTTGGCGCTTACACCTCCAAAAATCAGTTGTGCCGCCAATTCCTGCGCATCTGTATTGTCCTGGTAAGTCATGATAAGGCCGTCAGCCTGCTCAATCCCGTTGAGTTTGGCCAGCACATAAGGATTTTTGAAAACTGCGAAAATGGCGTTTTTGCCCTTTGCCAAATCACTTGCCATCTGTATCAAAGGCGCGGAAAACTTAAGGCTGTTGCGGGGAAATTTGCTATTGTCATGTACTCCGGCAATCACCATGTCATAATTTTTCAGCTTAGCCTTCACCTCATTCACCTGGGCCTGGCTGGCACCTTCCGCAAGGGTAAAGCTTTCTACCTTAGTATAACGGTTGAGCATTTTCTGGAAAGGTGTCTCCCGGCTGGCTCCCATTGAAACTGAAGCGATTTTCAATGAATCCAGACGGCGAATGGGCATCAGCGCATTTTCATTGTGGAGGACCGTCAGCGCAGCTTCCATGAGCTTCCGGTTGAGTAGTTTGCCGGTGGGAGCGTTCATTTCATTGCCAATGTTTTTGACCAACACCGGTTGATAATTATTCAATCCCACCCATTGCTTTACCGCCAGCATTTTGCGGCAACGAAGGTCAATTTCTTCTTGGGAAATGATCCCTTGGTCTACTGCTTTTTTGATTTCGGCAATGGCTTTAGGCACGTTTTCGGTAAATTCCAGCACATCATTTCCCGCCAGGATAGCGTCTTTATCAACTACACCTTGCTGGTTGCCAGCGGTTACGCCTTTCATGTTCATCGCATCAGTAACGATGAGTCCTTGAAAGCCCAGTTCATTTTTGAGCAATTCAGTGACGATAGGCTTGGAGAGCGTAGAAGGCAATCCTTTAGTATTGTCCAGAGCGGGTATGTTGAGGTGGGCGACCATAATCCCACCTACACCGTTTTTAATAATTTTGCGGAAAGGGTAGAGTTCCAGCGAGTCCAGGCGTTCGCGGTTGTGATTGATCTGTGGCAAAGCATAATGAGAATCGGTGCCCGTATCTCCATGACCAGGAAAGTGCTTGGCGGTAGTCAGGATATTTTCGTCCTGCATCCCTTTCATATAGGCAATCCCTTTTTCAGCGACATTGTATTTATCTTCACCAAAAGAACGGAAATTAATGACCGGGTTTTGCGGATTGTTATTCACATCCACTACCGGGGCAAAGTTGACGTGCATACCACTACGTTTAAACTCCCGGGCAATCTCCTTGCCCATCTGATAAAGCATATCGTCATCCTGAATGGCGCCAAGTGTCATCTGAAAAGGATAGCTGATGGTGCTGTCCAGGCGCATGCCGATCCCCCATTCGGCATCCATGGCTATAAGCAAAGGCACCTTAGAGGCTTCCTGCAAATTGTTGATCATGCGCACCTGTCTGCCCGGTCCACCCTGAAAGAAGATGAAGCCTCCGATCTTCTGCTCCCTTACCAGCGTTTGTAGTTCCTGCATGTGGGCTGCATTACGGTTGGAGTAAGCAGCAGCCACGATTAACTGGGCAATACGCTCTTCGGGAGTGAGCGAATTAAACACGGAGTCTACCCAGGGGCTATGCGTATATTTTAAGAATGCGGGCGCGGATTGAGCAGTTTCCTGTGCTTGTAATGGAGTGGAGAAAGCCAGGATAGCCAGGCATCCGCTGAGTAAAAGTTTTTTTAAATTCATGTATGCTAAGTTCAATTACTTGTGGCTAACAAATTTTTGCGGTAAAATAACGAAATAAGCCGGGCAATAGTAAAAAAAAGTGAAAAGCATCTTTCAAACTGTCCTTGATGAGGGGGTGAAATGTGATATTTGTTATTTTTTTAGGTGAGACAGGATTGACTAAGCGTAATTATGAAAAACGGTAAAATGTAGTAGCAATAGTTTCGGCTATCACTCGATAAACTTCAGATAAAATGAGCACAAACCTTAGCACTTTACTAAGCCTGTTCTGCATCATGTATTCCGTATCCGTTTTCGGTCAGACAAGGCTGGAAGAAGAAATTGCCAAGCATGCCCGAAGTATTGATGGGAATGCGGGTGTGTACGCTAAAATACTGGAAACGAGAGAAACAGTATATTATCAGGCAGAAGAAAAGTATCCTATGCAGAGCGTATATAAGTTTCCCATCGCGATGGCCGTACTTGACCGGGTGGACCAAGGGGAATTTGATTTGGAGCAAATTATTCATGTAATGCCCTCCGATTATATTCCCAGGGGCTATAGTCCGATACGGGAGAAATTTCCCGAAGGAGTTGACCTGACCGTAAGGGAATTGATCCGGTATAGTGTGATGGAAAGCGATGGCTCCGCTTCAGATGTGTTACTCAAAATCATAGGAGGCACGGAAGTAGCAGATCAGTATATACATGAACTTGGGGTAAAAGATATGGCCATTGCTACTACGGAGATGATACAAGTGGCCAATGATACCATACAATACCAAAACTGGGCTACGCCTAAAGCGATGACGCAACTCTTGGAGATTCTTTACATGAGTAAATTCCTTTCTGACAAAAGCCAGGCACTGCTCCTGAAGTATATGACTGAATCAAAAACGGGTACCAAAAGGCTGAAAGGGTTGTTGCCCACAGGCACGGTGGTGGCCCACAAAACTGGTACGGCAGGCACTTTCAACGGATTGACCCGCGCCACCAACGATGTCGGCATCATCACCCTTCCCAATGGCAAGCACCTGGCCATCAGCATATTTATCTCCGATTCCCATGCTTCTGCCGAAGCACGTGACCAAGCCATCGCTAATATTTCTAAAACAGTATTTGATGCCTGGAAAGGGAAATAAATTTTCTTGTAAAACTACGCTGCTTTTCATATTTTGTAGTTTATTATATTTATGAACCCTACGCTCACCATACCAAATCTTAGCAGGAAAAAGTTTACCATTGATGAATACCATCAAATGGCGGAAGTGGGTATTTTATCAGCCAACGAACGTTTTGAACTAATCCAGGGAGAAATTATTGAAATGAGTCCTTTAGGTGATAAACATACCCAAACAGTGAGGCGGATCAATAAATTATTGAATTCCCGTTTGCCAAGCTACATCATAGATCAGCAGAACCCCATCAAGATAGAAGGAGTTTCCGAACCCGAACCAGATATAGTAGTGCTACCATTCCAGGCCGATTATTATCCCGAGGGAGTCACCTCCCAGGATGTGCTCCTACTGATTGAAGTATCAGATTCTACGCTCAAATACGATATCAATATCAAACTTCCCTTGTATGCTGAAGCAGGTATTCCTGAAGTTTGGATTGTTGACCTCCAACACAAAGTTTTGATCACGCATACCCAACCGGTGGAAGGAAAATACATGAATACCACTCAGGGAAAGCATGGAGATACCGTTAGTACTTCAAAATTTGAATTTACCGCCAAAGTAGATGAACTGCTGGGATAGAAGGGTTAACCCTCAATTTTATTAGTCACTTATTTAATGGCTTAGGTTAAAGCCACTACCAAGTGAAAAACTCAGATCGGTAAGCCAGTATTTTCTTCCTACACCCGCTCCACCCC
>JBBSOG010000071.1:0-17411 GCA_038259985.1 Cytophagales bacterium | reverse complement strand
AATCACCATGAGCCAGCAACAGCTGGTGTTCAAATCCCTGCGTTGGCAGATATTTTTATCCAGAACTGATATCCTACCGGGACTCCCCAAAAAAGAAGTAAACCTGGCCAATAACCTTCCCGGTAAATGGTATTTTTATGAAATGAATACCAAGGATAGTGTGATCGGGTATCCACGCACCAGAAAGCATGCACACTGGGTAGAAATTGATTTTGGTGGGTACTATAGTATTGGCGAAGGCAAGCATAAATCCTTTAATGGCCGATGGGTTTTGCAGAAAGATACCCTCACCTTCAGTGGAGAAGACCGCGCCTGGAAGGAGCAATGGAAGGTACGGGTAGAGGACGATGTGCTCTTCTTTGAATCCTTGCAAAATGGACAGGGAGATTGGTATGAAGTGAGCCTGGTACACGAAACCCGGCTGGTTAACTAGATTCCAAAATGTGATCTTTTGGACATTAATTTTTCTCCGTAGTATTCATAGCTTTGCACACTATTTATGAAATTCAAGATACAGCATATTATCGCATTATTGGTCATCGGACTGGCAGCTTGGTTTGTAGTGGATGCTACCACCCAACCCGGTGTACAGGATTTGGAAGGTAATCCAGTAGAAGTAGCTTTTGTCCGCAACGAAAATAATACCGGACCGATCAAACGTATCTATGCGGTGCAAATGGATGATACGCTCTGGCAAGAGATGCAAAAGTACGGAAGTTATATGCCCCATAATAAATACGGCAATACCCAAGTTTACTTCTTTTTGAAAAGTCGAGATATGCCTCAAACGTTGACACTGGAAAATCCTATCCAAGAGCAGTTCCGTCCCTATTGCCTCGCTCGTTTTGAAAAAGACGCGATGGGCAATGAAAACTTTACCAAACATCCTTTCATGGCTGACTAACGTTGGATTTCATCTATATGCGGCATACCCGCATTGGGAAAAATACTGCGGTTTTCCTGGTCAATAATTTCTTTAGCATCCGCCCGCTCTTCTTCCACCAGATAATACAAATTTTCGTAGTAGTTCTCCGGCTCATAGCTCAGCTTGACATAAAAAGGAAAGTGGTCAGCATGTACATAGCGCTCCCTTCGCATTTTTACCAAACGGAAATGCCCGGTAAAATGGATAAAGCCCACTTCTACGGAAGCCTAAGCCTGCATACTATGATATACTGCTTGGCCTCCAGGAGAAAGTTTATAAGATAGTCCAAACACAACACTATTTATCTTCTAACATATTTACTTAGGTAGATGGCAGGGATGTCAAAGTACCTTTACCTTTTCGTTATAAGATTTTCAAACTTCTTGTCCGATACTGCAGATTGGTATAAATCATTATTGGTGGCAATGATATTCTCAATTTCAGCACTTGCTTTTGCTTCTTGCAAATATACAATATCCAGAAAAAGACTAAGGTTCGGTAAACACCTTAAGGCCCCATTAAGCTGGGCAAAGGCTTTACTGGCTATCAATGTTTTACAGTATCATACTTTTTGATTCACCTTCAGAAATAGAGATAAAGCACCCAAAAAAAGGTTTGTTAGAATTTAAGTTAGAAACATAGTCAAAGAAAAAAATGCAACTACCCATCACCTGACGGATAGTTGCATTGCTGTTGTCGAATGAAGTCTCCTCCAATTCGGCTATGCTGATTTGTTCTCAAATTAAGTATTATTAATTCTCAAAAAAAGCATTTCGGCAATAATAAAATGTAGCTGTCCAAAGTTCTTTGCAAGATGATACGTATTTTGAGAATTGTTATAAAGTCGGGTAGTGATGGGGGAATTTTGGCAAAATATACTCGTTAAGACTTTTTAAAAATTCATTCGTAGGAAACGGACTATTCTTTTATCTTTGCGCCACGGTCTCGTAGTAGAATGGATACTACGTGGGTCTCCGGAACCCAAGATGCAGGTTCGATTCCTGCCGAGACCACAGTCTAAAGCGCCAAAGTTGTCATTAAACAACTTTGGCGCTTTTTAATTTACTAAGAGACAGTTATTTGTTAGTAAATTCATAGTATTTCAACGGTAATCTGCTGGCAGCACTTCGGCCCATGCTACTCATCTCCGATGGCAATGACTGGACACTAATACTCCGATCACGATGACGACAGTATTACTCAGCTATGAGTGCAAAATAATATAATAAATCCATGAATTCCTTTGGGCTTGAGCCGATAAATGCATTAAATTGATACTGATTGTTCATTATTCTGACTGTTTTTCATAATCTAATTGACAGTGCGATCAATGCCGGGAAACAGCCATTTTTCATTCCTTTACAAAAGCAACCGTAATATTCTTTACTAAATGAAAAGACTATTAAAAGAATTTGAAGAGAGAAAGCCTGAAATCGTATTCGAGTGGAATGATCCGGAAACAGATGCCGAAGGCTGGGTAGTGATCAACTCCTTGCGGGGGGGGGCTGCCGGTGGAGGAACGCGCATGCGCAAAGGCCTGAACCGACGTGAGGTAGAATCACTGGCCAAAACCATGGAAATCAAATTTACCGTTTCCGGCCCGGCCATTGGAGGTGCTAAGTCAGGTATCAATTTTGACCCGGACGACCCCCGCAAAGAAGATGTGTTGCGCCGCTGGTACCGCGCCGTTACCCCACTGCTGAAAAACTACTATGGCACCGGCGGTGACCTGAATGTAAACGAAGTAGAGGAAGTCATTCCCATCACCGAAAGTTACGGGCTATGGCATCCGCAAGAAGGCATTGTAACGGGGCATTATTTGTCTTCTGATCCGCAAAAAATCAAGCAATTAGGCCAGTTGCGCCAGGGGGTTTCCAAAAAACTGGAAGATATACACTTCACCCCTGCCCTGGAACGTAAATATACTATTGCCGATATGGCTACCGGCTACGGCGTGGCCCAGTCGGTCATTCATTATTATGATCTTTGGGAAGGAAAGACTGCCGGAAAGAGGGCCATCATACAAGGTTGGGGCAATGTAGGCGGTGCCGCTGCGTATTACCTAGCGAAACATGGTATCCAAATCATCGGTATCATTGACCGAAATGGAGGATTGATCAAAGTTGAAGGTTTTAGCTTTGAGGAAATCCGGAAACTATTTCTAAACAGGATACAGAACACGCTGATAGCCGATAACATGCTGTCTTTTGAAGAAGCGAACAGTAAGATATGGGAAGTAAATGCTGAAATATTTATTCCTGCTGCCGCTTCCCGGCTGGTCACCCACGATCAAGTCAGTAGCATGCTAAGTCACGGCCTGGAAGTGATTGCCCCGGGTGCCAATGTGCCTTTTAAAGATCAGGAAATCTTTTTTGGCCCCATTGCCGAATATGCCGACCAGCATCTGGCACTTATTCCTGATTTTATTGCCAATTGCGGTATGGCGCGGGTATTTGCTTACCTGATGGAAAGTGAAATAGAAATCACCGACGAAGCCATCTTCCAGGATGTATCGCAGACTATCCGTCAGGCTTTGGAAAAAGTACATACGCAAAACCCTCAGAAAGTGCATATTGCCCAGACGGCTTTTGAGATTGCCTTGAAAGAACTTTTGCAGAAAAACCAAGATGAGGAAAAAGGGGTAGTGGTACAGTAAGCGATTGTGATTCTCCACTTTTTGATGTCCTGCAAAATAGTTATAGTCCAACTAGTAAGAAGAGGAAGGCGGCTTTAAAACTAAATGAAAAAACTCGAGATATTAATCTCATATTCGGAAGACATATTTACATAAATGCTGAGGTATTATTGTATACTAGATAGGAGAAAAGGTATATTTACCTCAATTAATTTGTTATTCATCTCCATTTTTGCTTATTTGAGGTAAATATACCTTGAATGATAAATAAAATCCTACAAAAAAGCCTAAATGATAAGAGTGAATCCTCTTTAAAAGTCTTATTAGAGGATAAGTTAGATTTGGCAGGTCTCAGTAAAACCCAGTTTGAAAGGCTTACTAATCTTCAACGTAGAAGCTTGGATGGCATTCTCGATAAAACCTCGAAACAGACAGATATCATTAGCCTTTTAAAGCTTGGTGAATTTTTAGAACTGTCACTTGAAGAGTTGATTATCTACCATCTTAAAGATCGGCCTATTGATGAAATCAAAGAGTTACAAAATTCAATGGAAGTTACTTTCATCAACAAATATTTCGATATAAAAACACTTACAAGCTTAGGTTTTATTGATAAGAACACAAGCATTAAAACTTTAAAAACTCGTATATGTGAGTTTTTTCACTTAGAAAGCATTTTCGACTATGAGCGTGAACTAAATGATGTTTTATATAGTCGCACAAAAAGAAGTTTTCATGACAAAATGCGAGACTTCTGGATAAAGTCTTCATACAAATATTTTGAGTTGATTAACAATCCAAATGAATACTGTAGATATGATTTAAAGAGTCTCATACCAAAAATTAAGCCTTACACTCAAAATGTGGAAAAGGGGCTTTTAACAGTATTTCGAGCTCTCTACAATATTGGAGTTACTGTTATTTTTCAACCAATGCTTCCCAAGACGCAAATAAGAGGAGCAACTTTTCTGATTAACAGCAAGCCATGTATTATAGTCACCGACTTGAATAAAAACTATCCTACTATTTGGTTCTCACTAATTCATGAATTGCATCACGTACTTTTTGATCTTGAACAACTGAAAGAAATAAAATATCATTTGACTGGTGAGCCAGACCTTTTTTTAATGCAAGAAGATAAAGCAAATCAGTTTGCTGCTGAATATTTGATATCAAAAGAAAAAATGAATTTTATTATGCCGTTCATTCATAATCAATTAATGGTTTCAAAGTTTGCAAAGGAAATTCAGATTCATCCTTCAATTATTTATTCTCAATTTCAATTTCGTCAAGCTGATATTGGAAATAATTATTGGGGAGCATTCAAAGAATACTTCCCTAATGTAGAATTGGCAAAGAAAAATTTAAATGTATCTAATTGGGATGTGGAATCTCTAGAAAGAGCCGCACAAAGAGTAAAAGATTTATTAACAGTATAAAAAATGGCGAAAAAAAAGGATATCAAGAAAGAGAAACTCTCAAAGGAAGAAATAGAAAGGTTAGAAATTCTACAACAGGCTGAGAATGTTAAAGGAGAGCAATTGTCAATAAATATAGATTCTGAACTTGTTGTAGAAAATGAAGCCGAAGAGCTAATTGGTAAAAAAATTGATGACCCAGTAGAGAAATTTCAGCTCTATTACAAAGGTCTTAGCAAACTATTGAAAGATAATTTGCCTAAGGGCAAAAAAAATGAAGAAGCACGAAGAATAATTTACGATGAAAAGAACATTTTGATTAACAGAGGAGCGAAAAAAGATGAAAAAGGGATTAGAGGTAGCGATGGGAGAATGGCATATATTGAAGATCTAGAAGAAGCCATCAAAATAGTAGCCGAATGGATCACAACAAAAGGTAGTTACGCTGATCTTTATCGCGCTTTCTGGAATAAGAATGAGGAGTTAGGATACGGTCATCAAGAATAAAAACTAAATGCATGAAAGCTTTACGGCTTATATGCTCGTCTCTGAAAGCTACTGGATAATCTTTTCCTCCGACAATAAAACTTATTTATGCCCCAATCCCCCTGGCTCAAGATATCTTCTGACAGTGACTTTAGCATTCACAACCTGCCTTATGGCATATTCTCTACCCCGACCCGTCGGCCCAGGGTAGGCGTAGCCATTGGGGAATTTATCATTGACATGGCAGCGGTGGCCGGTAGAGGAAAATTTCACGACCTCAAAATTCCATTGGAAGTTTTTGAGCAAAGCAATCTTAATGCTCTCATGGAGTTGGGGAAACCTGCCTGGAAAGCGGTTCGCCAACGCTTGATGCAATGGATTAGCCAGGAAAATTCTCCATTGGAACAACTCAGAAACGAATGTCTGGTACGCCAATTCGAAGCCAGGATGCACTTGCCGATTCAAATCGGAGATTATACCGACTTCTACGCCAGCGAAGCGCATGCCACCAATGTAGGCACTATGTTCCGGGGTAAAGACAAGGCACTGATGCCCAACTGGAAACATATGCCTATCGCCTATCATGGCCGGGCTTCTTCTATCGTGATATCGGGTACAGATATTCATCGGCCAAAGGGACAAACCATGCCCACCTGGGCGGAAATGCCTGTTTTCTCAGAGAGTCAAAAGCTTGACTTTGAGCTGGAAATGGCAGCGGTCATTGGCAAAAGTTCCCACTTAGGTCATTCTATTTCTACCGATGAAGCGGAAGATTATATTTTTGGTTTTGTGCTTTTCAATGACTGGTCGGCCCGGGATATACAAAAGTGGGAATATCAGCCTTTAGGCCCTTTTCTGGGAAAGAATTTTGCTTCGTCCATTTCTCCATGGGTGGTAACTTTAGAAGCTTTGCAGCCCTTCCAAACAGATGGCCCTCAACAAATTCCACAACCCCTGCCCTATCTGCAAAAAACCAATCCCAGAAATTATGACATCCAGTTGGAAGTAAGCCTACAACCCGACCAGGAAGAAGGCTATACCATTAGCCGTACCAACTTCAGCAATATGTACTGGGGCATCCATCAGCAGATTGCCCACCATACCATCAATGGGTGTAATCTTAGCGTAGGTGACCTGCTGGCCTCCGGCACCATCAGCGGAGAGACACCCGACAGCTGGGGCAGTATGCTGGAACTAAGCTGGAATGGTGAACGCCCGCTCAAACTGAACAGTAGCGTCAGCAGGTCGTTCGTAGAAGACGGAGATACCATTTGTATGAGAGGCTTTGCTGAAAAAGAAAACATCCGCGTAGGTTTTGGCGAAGTGAAAACTAAAATTTTACCAGCTTTATGAAATCCATTCACCCAACTGATGTCAGTGCCCGTGATTTTTACAGCCACATGGTCAGCGCAGTGGTGCCCCGGCCAATCGCTTTTGTTAGTTCTGTGAGCGGGGATGGAAAAGTGAACCTCAGCCCTTTTAGCTTTTTTAATGCGGTAAGTGCCAAGCCCCCTATACTTATCTTTGCGCCCGTCAACAGTATGCGGGATGGCAGCACCAAAAATACGTTGGACAATGTGTTAGAACATGATGAAGTAGTGGTGAATATCATCAACTATACAATAGTGGAACAGATGTCGCTGGCCAGTACCGCTTATCCCAAAGGGGTTAATGAGTTTATCAAATCGGGCTTAACCGAAATTTCTTCTGAGTTGGTCAAACCGCCTAGGGTAGCGGAAGCGCCGGTAGCTTTTGAATGTAAAGTAAAGCAAGTAATTCCTCTAGGTGAAGAAGGTGGAGCGGGTAATCTCGTTGTTTGCGAAGTACTACTCATGCATGTGAATGAAGACATACTGGATGAGAACGGCAGTATTCATCCCCAAAAGCTGGACGCTGTAGGACGCATGGGTGGAAACTTATACTGCCGTGCCAGTGGTGAGGCTATTTTCGAGACCTTACGTCCGGATAGGGAATTAGGCATCGGTGTAGATCAACTGCCGGAAGCTATCCGAAAAAGTGACATACTAACAGGAAGCAACCTGGCCAAACTGGCGAATATCAAAGCTGTTCCTAATCTTGAGGATTTAAAAATATATCAAGAAGATAGCCAAATTCAGTCGCTTTTGGCGCAACACAAAGAGAAGCCTGCCGGGCAGACAAAAGCGATACATAGCTTGGTACAAGAATTTTTGGAAAAAGGGGAAATTCAAAAAGCCTGGGCTGTGCTGTTGAGCACGGCTACACGCTAACTTTCTTAAGTTTTCATTATTTTGCTAAAGCTTTTGACCTTAAATAAAATATGATGGACTTTTTTCAGAATATAGAAGAACAGCCGTGGATACTACTGGATGTGTTCATTGCGTGTATACTAGCTGGCGTGATTGGTTACGAAAGGGAGGTGAAGCAAAAGCCGGCTGGTTTCAGGACGCACATGATTGTTGGCGGGGCTTCTACCCTGCTGGTGGCACTTGCCAGTATTTCTATAAAACAATACGGCCCAGAGTATTATGATGTCCTGGATTTTGACCCTATCCGTATCATTCAGGCGATTATCATTGGCATAAGCTTCATTGGGGCAGGGACTATCCTGAAAAGTAGCGAGAAAATGGACGTGTCCTTCCTGACTACCGCAGCAACCATATTGTTTTCGTCGGCCATGGGAATATGCGTAGCCTTGCATCAGTATGTACTGGCAATAGGGGTTACCATATTAATAATACTCATCAACAATGTTTTCAGAATATTTAAGCCATCCTGATCAAAAAATACGTTTGGCATAAAAAAAGCTTGACAGGTCTCCTGTCAAGCTTTCAGCGATAAGTCAATACTTTTAAGCAAGTTCTATATTTTCTCCTGCTGTATTATAAAAATGATAATCTGCCAATCCTAAGGAAGAATCTACTTCAAGGCGGACCCATCGCTTATATTTGAAAAACCAGTTCATCCGTCGGGAAATAAAACCTTTGGTAAAATAGGCATGCAAAAAAGGATGAAGGGCAATCGTAAGCTTTTGCTCATTCTGCTTGAGTAAAATATACTCTATATTCTTCTCAAGCTGATCAGATACCAGCAAAGTAGGGGCTACTTTTCCGGTGCCCCCGCAAGTGGGACAAATTTCTTTGGTAATGATATTGAGTTCCGGCCTTACCCGCTGCCGGGTAATCTGCATGATACCAAACTTAGTCAGGGGCAATACCGTATTTTTAGCGCGGTCTACCCTCATTTCATCCCTCATCCTGTCAAAGACAGCCTTTTTGTTTTCCGCTTTGCGCATGTCAATGAAGTCAATGACAATGATGCCTCCCATATCCCGCAGGCGGAGTTGGCGGGCTACTTCGGCCGCGGCCTGCAAATTAACATTAAGCGCAGTGGTTTCCTGATCCTTCTCAGAATTAGATTTGTTTCCACTATTGACGTCAACGACATGGAGAGCTTCGGTATGCTCAATGATCAGATAACCTCCGCCCGGAACACTTACTGACTGCCCAAAGAGAGATTTAAGCTGCTTCTCAATCCCGAAATTCTCGAAAAGCTTAACTTTTCCATTATAGTGCTTAACGATTTTTTCTTTAGCAGGGGCAATCGTCTTGATATAAGATTTTACCTCCTCATATATTTCCTGATCGTCGGTGACAATACTGTCAAAAGACTCGTTCAACATGTCCCTAAGCAGGGATGAGGCTCGGCTCATTTCACCGATAATCTTATCCTTGGGCTTGGCGGTTTTTAGTTTTTTTACGCCTTCTGCCCATAAATTGACCAAGTTACGCAGGTCTCTGTCCAGTTCTGCTACTTCTTTACCTTCGGCTACAGTTCTGATAATGATACCAAAGCCTTCAGGTTTAATAGAAGATATCAAACGCATGAGCCTCTTTCTTTCGTTTTTGTTAGTGATCTTTTTAGATATGTTGACCACATTAGAAAAAGGCACAAGTATGAGAAATCTTCCGGCGATAGACAACTCGCAGGATAGTCGTGGTCCTTTTGTTGAGATAGGTTCTTTGACAATCTGTACCAGTACAGCTTGGTTTTTGGTAAGAACCTGGTTGATTTTTCCTAGTTTATTGATGTCAGGCTCAGTTTTAACTTTGCCTAACAGATGCGTATCATATTTATTGTTGAATATGTCCTTCGCGAACTTATTTAATGTCTTAATCTGGGGTCCTAGATCAAGATAGTGCAGGAATGCATCCTTTTCGTAGCCTACGTCAATAAAAGCTGCATTCAAGCCGGGCACTACCTTCCTTACTAACCCAAGGTAAATGTCACCAACAGTAAATTTATTAGCATCAACCTCGTGGTGAAATTCCACCAGGCTCCTCTCCTTCAAAAGGGCAATACGACATCCTTCTTGAGTTGAATTGATTATTAATTCATTACTCAACGGATTTTCGTTTAATGGTTATAAAATAAATACAAAAAGCTACCCAGCAAAAGGTAGCACACTTAGAGGATACATGTAAATAGCCTATCCGCAGAAATTATAAATCAAAAACAGATAGGCCATACTATGCTATCCTTAATTACTTCTTTTTATGTCTGTTTTTCCTAAGACGCTTCTTTCTTTTGTGTGTAGCGATCTTATGTCTTTTTCTTTTCTTACCACAAGGCATAATAATAATGTTTTAAATGAAACAAATACTTTAAAATTTATGCGCATTTAAGAAACACGCACTTTATATGAATTATAACTGATTTAGATATTCATCAACGCTTGCCTGGACAGAGGGATCTTCATCCATGTCTTTCACCTGCAAGAATTGCTTCTTCGCTTTCTTTTTTTGACCAGCTTCAAAGTAACTCACGCCTAGTAAAAACTGTGCCTGTAAGTTCTCCGGTTCAAGCTGAACGAGCTTTTCAAATCGGTCTATCGCCTTATCATATTGCTGCGACTGCATAGACAGAAGGCCCAGATTGTAGATAGCCAATGCATTATTTTCGTCTTCTTCTATCACTTCACGCAGCATCTGTATGCCCTGCATAGGCGTAGAAGAAGATACATAAGTCATGGCCATTTTTGCCTTGGCATCCAGGTCAGACGGTTCTTTTTCCAGTACTTCCCCGTAGAAATAACGAGCCTTCTCTCCCATGCGAGCCGTCTTTTCGGCATCCATCGCATAGGTAAAAGCTTCGTAGTACATATCCGCTGCTTTGCGTATATGAGGCACAGTGGCCTCTACACTAGCTAATTCTTCCGCATATATGGCCGCACTATCGTACTGATTTGCCTCAGCAAAGCCATCTATCAAAGAATTCGCGAAATTAGTGAAATTTTCTGAATTTTTGCTATTCTTATAAGCTTCTCTTAACCCAGTAAGTTCAGTTTGGGTTTCAGGGGAAATAGCATCCACATGCTCTCCCACTATTGACTGGTCATTTGCACCTTCCTGCTCATCGGCAACTTGAGTTGCTTCTTCATTTTCGTTATCTACCACTACTTTGGGCAGCATAAATAAAAGCAAAACTGCGACAACAGAGATTGTACTTAGTATAAGCTGTTTTTTCAACATAATGACCAATAAAAGCTAAAAATTACGCTACAAGAACGACAAGCGGAAGCTGAAAGTTTAATTCGCTTCTATTTCCTTGAGTTTTTTGCTGGTTTTTACTTTTTCCTGAAAAACTTTGGAAGGCTTAAAACTGGGAACGTAATGTTCGTCAATGATAATTGCAGTGTTTTTAGAAATATTTCTACCAACTTTCCGTGCCCTTTTCTTATTGACAAAGCTACCAAAGCCCCTGATGTAGATATTTTCACCACTAGACATTGAACTTTTTACTACGCTAAAGAAGGCTTCAACGGTAGTGTACACGTCTGCTTTATCAATACCGGTTTTGTCAGCGATTTGCTGAACTACTTCTGCTTTTGTCACGTTCCTAAATGATTTAAATGGATGAATGGGGTTACTAACAAATTTTATAGGTCGTAAAGTTAATGCTTCTCCCTAAATTAGAAAATAAAAGAAATAAAATCTGATTACATGCCTGTAAATCTGTTACTTACATAATGTAAATGAATATAGAGTCACAACTGGCAATCAATAATTTTTCTGAAAGCATCATTTATTGGTACCAAAAGCATAAAAGGGATTTGCCCTGGCGCCATACCCGTGACCCTTATTTGATATGGATGTCAGAAATTATTCTGCAACAGACACGTGTGAACCAAGGCTTACCTTATTACTATAAGTTTGTTGAAGCGTTCCCCACCGTATTTGATCTTGCTAAAGCCAGCGAACAGGAAGTATTGCGATTGTGGCAAGGCCTCGGCTACTACTCCAGGGCCAGAAATTTACATCACTGTGCCAAGATTATTGTAGCGCTTTATGGAGGGGAATTTCCGGGAAATTATCAAAGCCTGCTACAACTCAAAGGTATTGGCGCCTATACTGCGGCGGCTATTGCCTCCTTTGCTTACAACGAAACCGTGGCGGTAGTAGATGGTAATGTGTACCGGGTACTTTCCAGGGTTTTTGGAATCAAAGATGATATCTTATCTAGCCAGGGGCAGAAAAAATTTCAAAAACTAGCCAATAAACTGGTGCCTGAGGGGACAGCAGATGAGTATAACCAGGCCATCATGGAGTTTGGGGCATTGCAATGTACACCGAGAAACCCCGCTTGCCTACTTTGTCCGCTGAATACGATGTGTTATGCTTATCAATCAGGTGAGCAGCAAAGCTTACCTGTGAAGATTAAGAAAGTAAAAGTAAAACAACGTTATTTGTCTTATGTAATCTTTCGTGAGGGAGAAAAAATATACATGAAAGAGCGGATATCAAAAGATATTTGGCAGGGATTGTATGATTTTTATCTGATTGAAAGTGAAAACGAGGTGGAGGATATAGCATTATTGGAAGATCCGCTGGTGAAAGATTTTCTGGCTACTCCCACATCAACGGTAGAAATGTCCGCTTTGTATAAGCATCAACTGACACATCAGCAGTTATTTGTGCGCTTTTTTACTGTAATGATCGGTGAAAACAGCCTGGCAAATTCTTTGTTGACCGAGAATGGCCTGTCTGCGTATACGATAGAAGAGGTTAAGGGCTTGCCTAAACCTATTTTAATTGATAACTATTTGAGTGAAGTAATATTTTAGTTAAATTGTAATAGATAGATTTTTTAAACCAAAGAAAATGGCTGGAGTAAACAAAGTAATATTGTTGGGTAATCTGGGTGCCGACCCTGAAGTAAGGCACCTGGAAAGTGGTTCTGTTGTTGCCAATATTAGCATCGCTACTTCAGAATCTTATACCAAAAATGGACAAAGAGTGGAGCAAACAGAGTGGCATAAAGTAGAGCTTTGGGATAAACTGGCCGAACTTTGTGAGAAGTATCTTGCCAAAGGTAATACCGTGTACATTGAAGGTAGGATAAGAACGAATACTTACCAGGATAAGGATGGCGTAACCCGTTATGATAAGCGTATCCGTGCTACAAACATGACTTTTGTGGGAGGTAAAAATGATGGTTCAGACTCCACAGAGGAGGATCAATCATTAGGGTCTTCTTCTGCACAGGCCCAGGCCCCGGCCCCGAGACGGCAGGAACCTGCGCCTCAGCATAATGAGCAAGATACTGACGACCTACCTTTTTAGTGTTTAATCAAAAACGATCATTTTGGAAGTATCTTTAGACGATCCGTACCCGGAATTTTTTTCATTTATCCTGACGGACGTATTCTCTTCTCTGGGCTTGTTTTACCCTATGGTAGCCGCCTGTATTATTCTATTATTGTTTTGTTCAGCCATGGTTTCGGGTTCTGAAGTAGCATTTTTCTCTTTGTCGGCAGATGAAATTAGTACATGCAAAATCAGCAACAGAAGCGTAGAGCAATATATTGTTAAGCTACTTGATAAGCCTAAAAATTTATTGGCGACCATCCTCATTCTCAATAATCTGGTCAATGTAGCGATTGTCACTTTATCTACCTATGCTACCTGGCGGTATTTTGGCAAAAGCACCGAAGGTATATTGGTAGTCGCATTGACAGCAGTTATCACCATCACCATACTATTCTTTGGAGAAATACTTCCCAAGCAGTATGCTATTCATCACTCACTGAACTTTTCTAAAAAGACCGGGGCATTTCTTTATTTTGCAGGGATATTCTTCAAGCCTTTTGCTGCCTTGCTGATGTCATTGAGTAGCGTAGTAGAAAAACGCTTAGAGAAAAGGGGATATAACGTATCGGTGGATGAACTCAATCGTGCCTTGGAGATGACTACCAGTAGCGAAACGACCACTGCAGAAGAAAAAGGTATCCTCAAAGGAATTGTCAATTTCGGCACACTTTCCGTGAAGCAAGTGATGCGCTCCCGCCTTGAAATTACAGCTATAGATATTGAAACAGATTTTCACGACCTAATGGATCGCATCAACAAATGCGGATATTCCCGTATTCCTATCTATCGCGAAACGATTGATAGTATTGAAGGCATATTATATGTGAAAGACCTTTTGCCTTACCTGGAGCATGAAGAAAACTTTGACTGGCAGAAGCTATTGCATAAAGGCTTTTTTGTGCCGGAAAGCAAAAAAATTGACGCCCTTCTCAAGGAATTCCAGGACAAAAGGGTACACGTAGCTATCGTGGTAGATGAATATGGGGGCACCTCCGGACTAATTACGCTTGAAGATATCATAGAAGAAATTGTAGGGGAGATCAATGATGAGTTTGACGACAACGATGTTCACTACAACAAACTGGATGATAATACTTATGTGTTTGAAGGCCGAACCTCGCTAAACGATTTTTGTAAAATCGTAGATGAAGACAGCGCTTTGTTTGAAAATGTGAAGGGGGAAAGTGAATCACTGGGAGGCTTGTTGTTAGAAATCCACGCTAAACTACCCAGGGCGGGCGAGAAAATTTACTTCGACCAATACGTATTTACCGTAGTGGCGGTAGACAATAAGCGGATCAAAAGAATCAGGGTGTTTAGGAAGCTCAGTCCTTCCCAACAGCAAAATAGTAGTGTGGATACTTCGGTGAACCGCTAGTAAATCTCCCGTTAAGGATAAACTTGCCATTTTTATATCCCTGACTATTTTTAACTAACTGATGTAGACTTAAATTTTTTTATGCATATGGAACTGCATTATAAGAGCATGGGTGAAGGTCAACCTATGATCATCTTGCATGGGATTTTTGGGACTTCTGATAACCTGCAAACTTTTGGAAAGCAACTGGCGAAACATTATCAGGTTTTTTTGGTAGATCAGCGAAACCACGGCGCATCTCCACACAGTGATGATTTTAATTATCAGGTGATGGCTGAGGACCTGCACGAATTTATAGCAACCCATCAATTAAAAAAGCCTATTTTCCTGGGGCATTCTATGGGAGGAAAAGTAGCCATGTTTTTTGCTACCCAATATCCAGAGCAGTTTGATAAGCTCATTATCGTGGATATCGCTCCTCGTGCTTATCCCATCCACCATCAGCAAATACTGAAAGCGCTGAGTGTAGTGAAAATAGATGAAATCAGTAGCAGAAAGGAAGCAGAAGAACAGATGGAACCTTATATCCAGGATTTTGGTGTCCGCCAGTTTTTACTCAAAAACCTCAAAAGAACGGATGATAATAAAGGTTTTGCCTGGAAACTTAACCTGTCTGTTATTAAAGATAATATCGCTCACATCGGAGAAGGCGTAGGGAAAGATATTCAGATAGATAAGCCGGTATTATTTGTCCGGGGCGCTAAGAGTGATTATATCAAAAAGGAGGATGAAAAGGAGATCAAAAGTATTTTCCCTGCTGCCAAAATAGTCACCATAGAGCATGCAGGACATTGGGTACATGCCGAACAGCCCGAACAACTTTTCAAAGAAGTAAGTGATTTTTTAGCAATTAGCTAAACTTGTTGATTAGATAAAATATAAGGGAGATAATAATGCTGAGAAGTATACTGGTTGCCAAAGGAAAGTAAAAAGTAAAATTTTCCCGCTTCACTACCATATCCCCCGGTAATTTCCCGATAGAAGGAAAACGGTCAGAGAAAAAAACGATCACACCAAATACAACGATGATGAAGCCTAAGATGATCAAAAACTTTCCCATTTGCTTGAAGTTACTTTGCATAAACGATGAGTAAGAAAAATAAAGTCGGTAAAGTTTTCCTAATTCCTACCAGTATCGCCGAGAATGCAATAGATCAAAGCCTTCCCGTTTCAGTGAAGGAAACAGTAAATAAGTTATCCTATTTTTTAGTAGAAAACGTGCGTACTGCCCGCAGGTTTTTGAGTAGCCTGAGAATAGAACGCCCTATTAGCGAATTACACTTTGAGGAACTTAACAAACGCACTACCGAAGCAGAGCTGAGCACATTTTTTGCACCGGTAATTAAAGGATCAGATGTGGGGATTATGTCAGAAGCTGGTTGTCCCGGAGTGGCAGATCCGGGAGCTTTAGCGGTAAATTTTGCCCACAACCATCATATTCAAGTTATACCTTTGGTAGGGCCCTCCTCTTTTCTGTTGGCGTTGATGGCTTCCGGTTTCAACGGGCAGTCTTTCGTCTTTCATGGTTACTTGCCTATAGATAAAGGAGAAAGGAGTAAAGCCATCAAACAACTTGAAAGGAACGCGCAAGAACAGCAGCAGACACAGATTTTTATGGAGACACCCTACCGTAACAACCAATTGCTGGAAGCAATACTGAGAAGTTGCAGAAACAATACAAAACTTTGCGTGGCTAAAGGCTTAACTGGCCCTGATGAGTTTATCAAAACAATGCTTATACAAGATTGGAAAAAAAACAAGCCAGACCTACATAAGGTGCCAACGGTATTTTTATTATACGTATAATATTTTTTAATGTAGTTTTAGATTAAAGTGAAATCAATAAATTTGCAAAAGTCATACTTTATTAAACCCATTATTTATGTCTTATCTATTTACTTCAGAATCAGTTTCTGAAGGACACCCTGATAAAGTTGCCGACCAGATTTCTGATGCTATCCTTGACGCTATGCTTGCGCAGGACCCGAATTCCAGAGTAGCCTGTGAGACATTTGTCACTACCGGCCTGGTTGTAGTTGGCGGTGAGGTAACTACCAACGCTTATGTTGAGATTCCTGATGTGGTGAGGGAAACCATTCGGAAAATTGGGTACAACAAAGACAATTACATGTTTGAGTCTAACTCCTGCGGCGTGATGGTTACCTTGCATAGCCAATCCCCTGATATCGCCCAAGGCGTTGACGAAAACGAAGATAAAGAGCAAGGTGCTGGAGACCAGGGAATGATGTTCGGCTATGCCACCCAGGAAACTCCGGAATATATGCCCATGGCGCTGGCATACTCTCACCGATTAGTGCAAGAGCTTGCCAGAATCAGAAAAGAAGAGCCGGAACTTATTTCTTATCTGAGGCCTGATGCCAAAGCGCAGGTGACTATCGAGTATAGCGATGAGAAAAAGCCCCTTCGTGTGCATACAGTAGTCGTATCCACTCAGCATGATGAATTTGAGCTTCCCGAAAATAATACCAAAGAAGCTAAACATGCTGCCCAGGAAAAAATGTTGGCACGCATTCGGAAAGATGTGCTCCAGCATGTTATTAAGAAAGTAATACCTGCTGATATGCTTCAGGATACGATTTATCATATTAATCCTACTGGTAATTTTGTGATTGGTGGACCTCATGGTGATGCCGGGCTTACCGGAAGAAAAATTATCGTAGATACTTATGGAGGCCGTGGCGCACATGGTGGCGGAGCTTTTTCTGGCAAAGATTCCAGCAAAGTAGACCGTAGCGCAGCCTATGCAGCCAGGCATATCGCCAAAAACCTGGTAGCAGCTGGAGTTTCTGAAGAACTACTGGTGCAGGTGGCTTACGCTATCGGCGTGGCAGAGCCAGTATCACTTACAGTAGATACTTATGGTAAAGCTAAAGTAAAAATAACCGATGCCGAGATTGGTAAAATCACGCGTACTTTGTTT
>JBBSOG010000070.1:0-17450 GCA_038259985.1 Cytophagales bacterium | reverse complement strand
GTTTGTTCCGCAATTCAATGAAAAGCTCCTGAATACAATCTTCAACCAGGTTGGTATCTTTAGTAAACTGATGTCCATAGGCATATAACTGTTGAAAATATCCCCGATAAATAGATACAAAAGCCTCCTCACTCCCCCCTTTAAATTCTTGCCAGAGACTGAGCTCTGTATCATCTTTTTGTGGATAGGCTTTTGATAGAAACGTTTCACTGTCTTTCAGTGAAGAAAAAGGTTTGTCAGCTTCTCTATAAACGTTCATTTCGTGGACTTATGACTCTTAATAAAAGATGAGCTTTGCCTAAAGGAAGTCATTTTCCGCATATATTAAAAATATATTATTTATAACTGATCTTTAAGCGCAAGTTTTAAACTTATCACATTATTATGCAGAGTGTTTGAGTATTACTGTATATCCTAACAAGGGCTTTTGCTGCCAGAACTTAAACTTTCAGATGGGCTTAAATGAAGCATTTATGATCTTTATTACTAATAAAAGGCATGACAGGTCAAAAAAGTGGTTACCTAAACTATATATTTATTGTATCATATCTTTATCTATCGGAGTGTGGCTCAGTTGTCTGCTCAAGTTGGATTCAGCTTAGCTACTCTTACAAGTCAGTAGCATGACCATCCAGGCTGATGGTGTTTTTCTCTTTCCAATAGTCCTTAATACGCGCTGTACCTTTCTTCTCTGCCCACACTTTGAGTTCTTTCCGCTCACCCTGGTATTCCATAAATGGTACTGCCATGCCGCAAGAGGTTTGCACGAGTTCCACATGAATATCTATCAGTTGCCTGCTCCCCGCTAACTCAGGAAACAATGAAATGTATCGATCCCACTCCCGGTCTTCATGATGATATACTTTCGCTGTACCATACAAGCGTAGGATAAGGGGCTTGCCTTCAAAAGCACAAAACATGACAGTAATCCGCTGGCTATGCAGCAGATGCGTAGCCGTCTCGTTTCCGCTGCCAGTCAGGTTCAGCCACATGACTCGATTTTGATCAAGGATTCTCAGGGTATCCATGCCTTTGGGGGAAAGGTTTACATGGCCGCTTTCCATCGCGGTGGCTACAAAAAATATTTTCTGCTGCCTGATGAAATCTTCTATTTCTGGTGATATGCTATCAAACTGTTTTCCCATTCATCAAATATTTTATTTGAAAAGACTAGCGGCAGCCGATATGTATCGCTGAGTTACTGTCATCACAGTCCTGCCTATTATCTACATAACCTTCCGGAGCAGTGCACGCCTGTATCGGTTTACTTTGGTCACCGTACCCATCCGCATCCTGGTCAGCAAAATAAGTAGTGGTTTGTCCCCCTTCGCATTCTCCTGCTTTGATTATCTGATCAACTGCCCGGAGCAGGGATAAATCGTTGAATGCATCCTGTCCCAACTCCCAGAACATGACGCCATTTATCTTTTCCATCGCCAGATGGGTTTTCTTTACGATAGTAGGCAAGCCATTGTAATACAGTTGATCTATTTCATCAATATAAGCATCAGCAGGATTATCAAGCACAATCTCACTATATCTTTTGGAGCCAATGACATCAAAATTATATCCGTAAAAGGGCATGCCCAACACCAGGCGCTCAGCGGGAATTTTCTTCTCTTCCAGCCAGAATTTTACTGATCTTTCGGCAAATGCATAGGTGGAATGCGGGCCGGATTTCTCCGGGTTCCAAGGACCAGTAGCATCATAGACCATAATATTAATGAAATCGTATGCCTCAATCGCTTCCTGGGTAATGCCCTCGTGCAAAAAATCACCGGGAAGGGCGGTGGTGATAGCTTTTCCCTGGCTGTGCAAAGCTTTTCTCAGGTCCAGTACAAAAGGCGTATACGTTTCGCCTAGGGTTGGCATGAGGTTACCTTCAATGTCTACATCCACCCCATCCAGCTTATACTTATCCACGAAAGCCATGATTTCTTCAATAAAAGCTGCCCGGTTTTCGGGGAGAAGAGCTTTCTTCCAGTAAGGTTTTTCTTCCACCAAACCTCCGCCACCCGCAATAGAAAGCAGCACTCTCACTCCGGCAGCATGAGCTTTAGCGACCACTTCGCTAATATCTTTACCGCGACTGAATTTCAGTTTTCCCTCTGCGTCAGGGTTGGCAAAGGCAAGGTTCATGTGGGTAAGGCGTTGCAGCTCTATCTGGTCTATGATTTCAAAGCTGCCTGAACTGAGATAACCCACCACTTTGAAGCGGGTATCTTCCACATAGATATCTTTGGCATTTTCATAAAGTTCCTGTTTGCAGGAGAAGCAGCACCATAATAGCAGGCTGAGGCAAAAAATAGGTTTCAGGTTGGGCATTGTCCATGATTTAGTGGAGTGATCAATAGCCCACAAGATAAATAAAAAAAATAAAGGAAAGGTATTCCAGCTTTTATTCAATCATCAATTTCAGAAGCCAATTATGTTATGGGTGCTGTACTTTTTCTGTAAGAATTGAATTGAATTTACTTCCCGGAAAAATAATATTGGTGCGGTTTTTCGTTGAGTATAAAGCATATGTTCTTAGCATAATCCTACTAATTCCATCATTGATGAGCAATACTAAGAAAACCCAATTGGCCCTGATCGTGCAGCACTTCAGTAAAAAAGACTTGTTTATCCATATGCTCAGTGCCCTCAAGCATGAAAGCTTTTATTATGCCAGTATCCTCAGGGATGAGATTATGAATAGGCCATTTTCTGAAAAAGAAAAGCAACTCATTCGTCAAAGTTCTTTCTACCCTCAGCTTAACGGACTGTGGGATTGATATATCATAATTATAGTTAATTATGTTTATTAGTAGGCTTATTTTTCTCAAACATTCCATCCTCTTCTTTGTTAATTCGTCGTTGTTGCAAACTAAACATTCTGTTGAGTATGTACTTTAATCCTAATTCATAAGTGTTCTGATAGCTGTTTAGTATTTTTTAAAATTCCAGGAAGGCATAAGTGAAGCGAATGCCTTTTTGAAAGAAAGATTTTTTTTGTCAAACTTTTTATTTTTTTAATTAAACCAGATCAATATGAAATTTTTTAAAATCTTTACCCTCACCGGGGGAGCTTTTCTGCTTAGCATTAGCGCTAGCTTTGCACAAGTTTCGCCCTTAGTTACCGATGTAGTCGCTACTCCCCAGTTTTTTATCAGCCTTCTTGCGGGGGTACTGCTAGCTATCGGCTTTCAAGTATTGCTGTCGGCATTGTCCGTGGCTGTTGGAATTTCAGCCATTGGTAACATCCAGAAACAAGCAAACAAATCGTCGTCTGATTCCGATAATGATAAATCTTCATCGGATGATACTCCCTTAGGTGTCAAAATCAGCTCAGGTTTAGGACTCTGGACCATGATTACGGTAAGCATTGCCCTTTTCTTTGCTAGCCTATTGGCGGTCAAACTTAGCTTAATCGGTACGGGTATCATCGGCATCACTTTAGGCTTGGTGATTTGGGCAGCATTCTTTACTACGATGGCTTATTTAGAAGTAAAATCGGTTAGCTCTTTGCTAGGCACCCTGATCAATACGGCTTTCTCCGGAATCAAGCATAGTTTGTCAGCCTTACAAGATCTATTCACTAAGTCGCAAGTGGGTAAGATTGAAGATATTGCTGAACATACGATTGAAAAAGTACGCCAGGAAATGACCGATGCTACGGATATGCATAGTGTCAAAGATAAGATAGATGAATACGTAACGCGCCTGGAAGAAACTGCAGACCGTGCCCCTGATTATGAGCAAATCAAGCAGGATTTTGTTAATATCTTAAAAGACGTACGCATAGAAGAGAAAACAGACACCGGCTTGCATGGCAAAGAAAGTGAAGTGTTTATCAAACTGGCTTCTGAACAATCACATCTAAGTAAGCAAGATGTTAAGAAGCTAGGTGGCGTATTTAAGCAGGCCCAGCAAGCAGTTGCAGCAGGGGACACTAAAGAAGACAAAGCGAAGAAAGTAGCGGCGCAGTTTACGTCTGCCAGTGAGGAAGACATAGATAATTATGTACAGAAGATAGAGGACTACCTTCGCAGCACTGATCGGGAAGAAGTAAACCCTGACGCGATACGTGAGGACATTGAGGCGATCATCCAGAACCCCCGCCATGCGCAGGAAATACTGAGTCGCCGTGCCGGGCAAATGGACCGCAATACAATGGTGGCCCTACTGGAAAATCATAGTAAGATGGATCATGGCAAAGCTGAAAAAATTGTTTCTTATGTAGAAAAAGCCATTGATACGGTAGCTTCTAAAGTTGATCAGGTAAAACATAATGCGAACGATGCCAGTGAGCAAGTCAAAGCACAAGCCAATGACGGACAGCAGTCCGCTAAGTCCAATGCATCAAGCGCTGGTTCCGGTCTGGAAGGTCGTTTGAGCGAATATCTTAGTCGCACAGAGCGTCCTGAAATTCAGTATGAGTCTTTGAAGTGGGACGTTGAACGTATTATGAACGATCCAAAGTCTTCTCCTGAAATTATCAAGAATCGTTTGCAACAGTTTGACAAAGAGACTTTTATCGCTTTGCTTACCGCCAATGATAAAATTTCCAGAAGGGATATTGAGAACCTTGCAAATAAAGTTGATGAGACCAAAAACAGGGTAATTGAAACTGCCCACAAAATAGAAACTGAAACTAGCCGACGCCTTGAACAAGTCAAGCAGGAATCTCTCCATCAGGCTGAAAACCTGCGCAAAACTGCAGCAGCAGCAGCATGGTGGTTGTTCGCGACTGCTGTTGTTTCGGGAATTGCTTCCGCCGCCGGTGGATTAGTGGCTATCTTATAAATATTAGCTTATCAAAAGCTAAGCAAGGTCATGAGTGTATACTTATGGCCTTGCTTTATTTATTGAAAGCATGGCACCTACTTTTCAAACTTTTACTATCCTTATGTTCTTTTGATTACTACTAAATTAAATATAAATCCTTGGCATGAATAATTGGTTGCAAGACAGTTCACAGAATATTATTTGGATATTCATTTCTGCTGTCATTTTTTATTTTATCACAATCGTCGCGAGTAGGATCGCTGGTATACGTAGTTTTACCAAAAACTCCAGTTTTGACTTTCTGATTACGCTGGCCATGGGTGCGCTGCTGGCCTCTACGATCACTAGCAAAGAAATCTCTGTTCTGGAAGGCTCAGTTGCTTTGGTAACTTTGTATATTTTACAGAATGCTATCGCCTTAGCACGACAGCGATGGGGCTTTGTTAACAAATTCGTCGACAACACCCCAGTCTTGCTGATGGAACATGGAAAAATACTGGAGAAAAATATGCATCACGTCAGAATTACGCGTTACGAGCTGAATGCCAAACTTCGTGAACACAGTATCACTCAATATTCCCAAGTGAGGGCAGTAGTGTTAGAAGCTACAGGCAATATCTCTGTGATCAAGCAACCCGAAGCCGGGAAAGAGATGGACACCGATTTATTTGAAGGTGTGCTCATGAAAGTATCCTAAAGTAATCTTTAAAACTAAGCAAATATGATTTCTATACTTTTAGTGGCATTGGGCATTTTCTTGATAGCAAGCTGCCTATATGACTTTGCCACTACTACTTTCTTGGCCTCCGGACAAGGATCTATTACTGCGTTCATCAACCACAACATCTATCAAATGTACTTTGTATTGGCTAAAAAAGATGGCCGAAATTCCTTGTTGAAGTATGTGGGTATAGCCATTGTTTTTACGATCATCATTACATGGGTTTTGCTTTTGTGGTTAGGTCTATTGCTGATTTTTGCTGCTTTTCCGGATTCAGTACTCAACGGCCAGACCAAAGAAGCCACGGATATTGCCGAGAAGTTTTATTTTATAGGTTTTACATTATCTACACTTGGAGTTGGTGATTTTGTGCCCAGCAATGATATCTGGAGGGCACTTACTGCTATTTGTGCTTTCCTAGGACTTATCACCATTACTATTTCCATTACCTACCTAGTACCTGTTTTGTCCAATGCCGTACATAAAAGATCCTTAGCTATGCAGATTTCAGCCCTAGGTGAGTCGCCCGAAAAGATTGTGATCAACTGCTTCAACGGGAAAGATTTTACAGATGCGAATTCGCAGTTATCCAATCTGGCGAATATGATCCACACCTATACACAAAACCAGTTGGCTTATCCCATACTGCATCATATGCATGCCGTGGAAACTTCGGAAAATATTGTCATACAATTTGTTACCCTGGATGAAGCCATTTCTATTTTCATGTTGCATGTTCCTGAAGCGTTGCGTCCCCAACGTATAGAACTACAACTCGTGAGGCGTGCGCTTACCACCTACCTTGAAATGATTAGCTATATGGATTGTACAGACGAAGCGCCACCTTTGCCAGACCTATCTCTAATTGAAGAGGAAACTGGCGTCGCTTTATGGAATACCGCTCATGAAGACACTAAAGAATTGTATCAGGCTCTGAGCAAACGAAGAAGGCTCTTATATTCCAATATAATTAGCGATGGCTGGCAATGGAAAGATATCAGCACTGAAAAATATGATACGGACCTGGATATTGAACCCCTTAGTAAGTCCTATTCTTCATAGAAAACAAATAATAAGGATATCACTTTTGGCAGTACGCCCCGGAATGTACGCTTACGCTCTCAAAAACTTGGAAGCTAACCCTAACGAAGTAATAATTCGCCGTGTTGTTCCCTGATCTTTACTAATAAATCATCGTCTAGTATAGCCTGATGCAGCGTTCTGGCCTGAGCAAGTTGTTCTAAGGTAAGCCCGTCTACTCCCCTCAAATCCGCTTTGTAGAGATTGGCATTTTTAAAGTTAGCTCCGATTACATAAGCCCCCCTCAAATCCGCTTCCATCATAAAAGCGTTCTCAAAATCAGATTTGATCAAAAAAGCCGATTGAAGATTGGCTTTGATCAGATAAGTATCCTTGAAGGATGCACCGCTGGCATAGGCTTTATTCATGTGTGCTTGGTTAAGGTTAGAACCCGCAAAATTAGTCTGGTTTAGCCTTGCCCCTTCCAGGTTACTGAGTATCAAATTCGCGTGCGTAATGTTGGCATTGTTCAGATTGGCGTCTTTTAAGATCACGTGGCTCAGATTAGTGCGGGTAAGATAACAGTCTACCAGATTGATACTGTAAATCTTATTGCGGTTTAGCCTTTTGATATTACCTACGGTACGAAAAGCAGCTTCTTCTGACTGCCAAGTACGGAAGTCTTCAATTTCATCCCGGTATGTCCGGATGGCTTGTCTCTTCTGTCCGCGTTCGTTGAGCCAATAGATCAAGATACCGATGATTGTGATATCAAAAAGCATCCCGTGGGCTTCGGCCAGTACCTGTCCCCAAAAGTCATGGAAATCGTCGCGGTAATATTCGTAGCTTAGGGAGAGCACCAAAACGGTCAGGCATAGCAGTACAAAAAGTGAAATGGTCACAGGACGCTCTATGACGGAATTGAACCGCTCCATAAAATGCTTATATCTTCCTGTAGATTTCATAGCTGACTTCTGCCAATTGTCTTGCAATTTAATACTAGATAAGATGAAATCTGTTTTGAAATAGCATCAAAAATCACATGCTATTAAGTACGTATGTCTAAAGCTTTGATTTTGGAAACCAGCGTCTGGTTTATCTTTTCATAAGATTCAAATGTCCATCCGCCCACATGAGGGGTGAAAATAACGTTTTCGTATTGAACGAGCAGGTTAAAATAATGCTGTTGTTCGGCAGTAAATTGCGTAATTTTTTCATTTTCCAATACATCCAGGGCAGCACCTTTGAGCTTGCCACTTTGCAGTGATTCTACCAATGTTTTGAAACTGATGTTTTTTCCCCGGGCGGTATTGAGCAGATAGATGTTCTTTTTGAACCCCCGGAGGTAGACAGGATCTAGCACAAAACGAGTTTCTTCAGTCAGTGGGATGTGGAGACTGAGCACATCTGTTTTTTCAAAAATTTCATCCATACCAGCTTCCCTGGCAAAGGCATCCCCATAGTTGGATTTGTATTTATCGTAAGCCATCACTTCTACCCCAAAACCCTGCAACCGGCGGGCGAAAGCTTGTCCCATAAAACCGTAGCCGATAATGCCTACGGTTTTGCCCATCAGTTCCACGCCCCGGTTTCCTTCCCTGTCCCAAATGCCCTTGCGGATTTGCCGGTCAGCTATATGCACTTTATTGAACAAAGCCAGCAAGATGGCGATCGCGTGTTCGCCCAGGGCATCGCGATTGCCCTCCGGTGCATTAAGGATTTTGATGTTCCTAGCTTCCAAGGCTTCCACATCCAGTTGGTCCAGTCCTGCACCGGCACGGCCTATCCACTCAAGCTTCGTAGCTTTAGCTATGATTTCTTTATCAATCGTTGTCTTACTTCTGACGATCATGCCTTCATACTGATGAATGAGTTGTAATATCTCATCCCGCTTGATGTCAGGCCGGTAATCTACTTGCCAGCCGATTTCCTTCATCAAGGGGAAAATACTTTCGTGCATCAGGTCTATGATCAGGCAGGTTTTCATGGGAGTTTGAGAGTTCAAGAGTTCAGGGTTTAAGGGTGTCTATACCTGAGAAGTTTTTTGAAAATTTGAAGGACAAAATTACATTTGCACTATGCACTAAAGAACTATAATATCATCCTACCATCAAAAGCCATATAGCATATGTGCTACTGAGAAATAAACCGCTAAGCCTAACAAATCGTTAGCCGTGGTGATGAATGGGCCAGAAGCTAATGCGGGATTGACGCCCAGTTTATCCAGAATGATGGGCGTGATGGTTCCCATAATTGAAGCCAGTAACACCACGCTAAACAAAGCGATAGCTACCACAGTGGAGAGGGTTAAATTTTCACCAAAAATCAGGTTAAATGAGAATACCAAAACAGCCAATGACAACCCATTGATAAGGGCTACCATCAACACTTTGCTCAATCGCTTAGCCAGGCTGTCACTAAACACCGATGCATTGGCCAGGCTTTGCACCACCAAAGAAGAAGACTGAATGCCTACATTTCCACCGGTAGCGGTAATGAGCGGAATAAAGAAAGCCATCGCCGGCACAAGCGCAATATCTCTCTCAAAAATACCAATGAACTGCGCGCCCAGCAGGCCCCCTACCATACCGATCACCAACCAGGGAAGCCGCGCCCGGGAGAGTAGCCACACGCTACCGCTCCGCTCCTCCACATCTTCAGAAATACCGGACATCATCTGGCGTTCCTGCTCGGCCATTTCGGTAATCACATCCACCACGTCGTCAATGGTAATGCGGCCTACCAGCCGGTGAAGCGCATCTACCACCGGAATAGCTTCCAGATCGTAGCGCCGCATGAGGTCCGCCACTTCTTCTTCTTCCTGATGGGTTTCTACGGATACCACTTCTTCATCATAAATATCAGCCACTTTAGTATCGTCATTAGAAAGTACAATCCGCTTGAGGGAAATCTTTCCGATGAGATGGTTCCGGGCATCCACTACGTATACCGAGAAGAGCTTCTCCACATTTTCAGCTTGCCGCCGGATCTCCTCAATACACTGACGCACGGTCCAGTCTATGCTCACTTTAATTAATTCTTTAGCCATCAGCCCCCCCGCCCGGTCTTCCTCATAGCGGATCAGGTCTTTAACATGTCGTGCCTTCTCGGCATTGCGCATCTTGTCAATCACCTCTTCGCGCGTCTGTATGGGAAGGCGGTTCAATATATCCGCGCCATCATCAGAATCCAGGTAATCTATGAAGTGGGCGATTTCTTCAGAAGAAAAGTTTCTCAGAAAAGCACTCTGCTGCTCATCCTCAATTTCTACAATAATATCAGCGGCAGCTTCTTCATCCAGCAACTTAATGACATATTTGGATTCTTCGGTATTAAGTTCATAAAGCACTAACAGAATATCAGGCGGATTCGCACCCCCCATACTTTCCTGGATAGCCGACGTTTCATCCTGCCGGATGGCGGCGCGTAGCCACTCCAGATATTCCTGCGATACCTCAAATTGCATTATGGCTGCTGTTTCCAAGACGCTTCTATTTTTTGTGTGAGTGCTACAAAATCATTGACGGATAACTGCTCCGCCCGTTTATCTAATATACTGTGCTGCCTGATGGTTTCGGGCAAATTTAGCGGTTTTAGGGCATTGCGCAAGGTCTTGCGCCGGGTTTGGAAACTTTGTTTGACCACCTTTCTGAAAAGCTGCTCGTCACAGGCAAGTTGCTCAGTATCATTACGTTTCAAGCGGATTACGCCCGAGCGGACTTTAGGTGGCGGATTGAATACCCATGGCTCTACGGTAAATAAATATTCTATGTCATAATAAGCCTGTAGTAAAACACTTAGAATGCCATAAGCTTTACTGCCGGGCGGGGACTTGAGACGTTCGGCCACTTCTTTTTGCAACATACAAACGATTTCCGGCACCTCATTCTTGATATCCAGGATTTTGAAAAAGATCTGCGAGGAGATTTTATAAGGGAAATTCCCAATCACCGCAAAAGGCGTATCCATGAGTGCTATCAGATCAGTTTTCAAGAAATCTTTGAAAAAAATCCTAGGCCTGAGATCGGGATAATGCTCCTCTAGATAGCTAACTGATTCAGTGTCCAGTTCAATAAGCGAGGTGGCGAAGCGATCATCCTGTACCAAAAACTGGGTAAGCACACCGGTGCCGGGCCCTATCTCCAAAACCTGCTGATACCCTCGGTGTAAAGTGAGGCTGTTCACAATCTTAAAGGCAATATTCTTATCCTTCAAAAAATGCTGCCCCAGGTGTTTTTTCGGTCTAACCACTTCTCGCTTTTCAGGTTTAGATGTACATAAAGCTAACCGGAGAAAGATGGGGAATAATCCTCTTTATTAAAAAAGCATTATTAAATTGCGCCCTTAAATAAGCAAATTTTTATGTCAGTAAAGCTAAATCAAGCCAAGGAGCTTAAAAATAATATGTCTTTGGTCGTGTTGCTGAAAGAGGATAACGATGCCAAGGTATATTGCAGAAATGCCTCAGAACAAAGCTTCGTAGAGAAAAAGATCAGCGAAAAGGTAGCACTCATCGCTGTCAATCAGTATGAACGCATGCTGTATTTTATTGCTCCTGCGAAAGACAAAGAACGGCACACGATGAGGGAGTTCTACCGCAAAAAAGGTTTTGAACTGGCTAAACTTGTTCGCCAGGATAAGCTAGACAACCTACAGTTGTGTACTACTTACAAAGATGCCCAGTCTTTGCTGGACCTATGTGAAGGGATATTGCTCTCTTGTTACAGTTTTGACAAATATAAATCTGCTAAAGAAGAGGATAAAAATCTTCTTAAATCTGTGACGGTTATCCATTCCGGACTTAAAAAGAAAGTAGTGGAAGAATTGGAAAATCTGTTAGCAGGCACCTTTTTTGCCCGCGACTTGGTCAATGAGCCTTCCATTTCACTCAACGCTGAGCAATTGGGCAAATCCTTGAAAAAGCTGGGAAAAGAAGCTGGTTTTAAAGTTGATGTCCTCGGCAAGGATAAAATAAAAGCGCTTAAGATGGGCGGTATTTTGGGTGTAAATGCCGGAAGTATTGATCCCCCGACCTTTAATGTGCTGGAATATAAACCTGAGAACCCGGTCAACAAAAAGCCTTATGTGCTGGTAGGTAAAGGGGTGACTTATGATACCGGAGGGCTGAGCCTGAAAACTTCTGAAGGTATGATAGGGATGAAAGCGGACATGGGAGGCGCTGCTGCTGTAGCCGGTGCTTTTCTGGCAGTGGCCAAAAATAAACTTCCCATCCATCTGGTAGGTTTGATTCCCTCTACAGATAACCGCCCCGGGGGCAATGCCATTACGCCCGGAGATGTGATCAGTATTTCTGACGGAACTACGGTAGAAGTGCTCAATACCGATGCGGAAGGCCGCCTGATCCTGGCCGATGCTTTAGTATATGCCAAAAAATATAAGCCTGAATTGGTTATTGACCTGGCTACCTTAACCGGGGCTGCGGTGGCTGCCATTGGCAAAGAAGGAATCGTGATGATGGGAACCGCCGACGAAAATATGAAGCAGCAACTAAAAGAGGCAGGACATGAAACTTACGAACGCCTTGTGGAATTTCCTTTATGGGAGGAATATCAGGAGTACCTGAAATCAGATATTGCTGACCTCAAAAATATTGGCGGGCGCACCGCAGGCGCGATCACTGCGGGTATGTTTCTGAAGCATTTTACCGACTACCCCTGGGTGCATCTTGATATCGCAGGCACCGCTTATTTGGATGATGCTGATCACTACAAAGGAAAAAACGGTACCGGCGCAGGAGTTCGTTTACTCTATCAGTTTCTTAAAAATATAGCAAAATAAATATCATGGAAAATACCGGGCAGAGCGTGGTTAAGCCACAGAAAATCAGACAGAGAAAGAAAGGTGAATCGCCCATTGTAGGCATCAGCCAGGGGGATTTTAATGGTATTGGCACTGAAGTAATCATCAAAGCATTAGCAGATAAGCGGATGCTCAGCATGATGACGCCAGTTATTTTTGGTTCTCCAAAAGTAGTCTCTTTTTATAGAAAAGCACTGAACATGGACGACAGTTTCAACTTCATGACCATCAGGTCTTTAGATGAAATCGCTTACGGAAAAGTAAATGTCATCAACTGCTGGAAGCAGGTATTAGTAGAACCCGGAAAGATAACTGCTGATGCCGGGGAAGCGGCCTGGTTGTCTTTAAAAGATGCTACCCAAGCACTAAAGGATGACCAAATAGATGCTATCGTTACCGCGCCCATCAACAAACATAACATTCAGAGTGAGGCATTTAAATTTGCCGGACATACCGAGTTTTTTGCCCAAACTTTTGAAGCCAAAGAAATGCTGATGATGATGGTGCACGATCAACTCAGAGTGGGCGTAGCTACCGGACATATTCCCCTCAATGAAGTCAGTAATCAACTTACCCGTGACCTGATCCGCCGTAAGTTGAAAGTAATGGAAGAATCTTTGAAACTGGATTTTAATATTCTTAAACCGAAAATTGCCGTGATGGGCTTGAATCCTCACGCCGGTGAAAATGGCTTGCTGGGTTCGGAAGAGCAGGAAATTATCAAGCCGGTGATCCAGGAGTTGAAAGAGGAAGGTAAGCTTATCTTTGGCCCTTTCCCTGCCGATGGTTTTTTCGGCATCAATATGCAACGCAAATTTGACGGAGTATTGGCCATGTACCACGATCAGGGGTTGGTTGCTTTTAAGACGCTGGCCTTTGAGCAGGGTGTCAATTTTACTGCCGGCCTCTCCGTAGTCCGCACTTCGCCTGACCACGGTACGGCTTACGATATTGCTGGTAAAGGAGAAGCCAGCGAAGTATCCATGCGCGAAGCGATTTACTTGGCCTGTGATGTACTGAAAGCCAGGAGCGAAAGCATACCGGAGGAGTAGCATTCTACTCCATCACTTCTACTTTTTCAAACTTAGTTTTGGGGGCACCGCAAACGGAACAATGATAATCTTCTGCCAAATGAGTAAATGAGGTCCCGGCCGGTATCTCCGACAAACTATCGCCGTATGTCTCATCATAGACGCTGAGGCATTCTACACACTGATAAACTTCCTTTCTGGCTTCTGCAATATCCCCACTACTATCTTTATCAGATGTAAGCATTCTTTCTGTGTTGAGTTGTTCGTAGTATTTCTTACTCAGTTCAATAAGCAAGGAAGGAATAATTTCCCGGCTAATCCCTTTGGCAAAATAAAAGAAATCAAAAAGATTAGGGTTAAAATCTTTTGCATAAAGGATATTGTACAAATAGGGTTCGTCTTCTTTTTCGGTTTCTTTCCTTTCTATCACCACCGAAGTGAAGAGTACCACGTGCTTTTGTGTTTTGATAGAAAAAGTGAGTCCATATGTACTGATGTCCTGCTGGTCAAGGGCACGAACGAGGTAGTTTTTCAGGTCAAGGGCATCCTGGTCAGCGACCGGCAAATGCCAGTTTAGCTCCAAAGAAGAATGACGCATATTAATACCATATTTGCCCAGTATTTTTTCCCATTCCAGCTTATCTTTTTCCTTAACCCCTTTGAACAGGATTGATTTCCAGGGTGTCAGGCAGATAATGCCGATATTGGTCTTCAGGCATTGCTGGCAAAGCACTTCCAGAAACTTGATCGTAAAGCAGTTGTTTCGCCAATACAATCCCATCCAGTATTTATCACTTTCCCCCCGGTTGATCCCTTCAAAATAGGGAAACATCATCTCTGGTGATTTGAGAGGTTGTTTGAGGGGCTGCGTATTGAAATGGACTTTTGCTTTAAGCTGTTCATAGAGCGCAGGAAAAGTAAGCTGGTTTTCTATAGGTTGAAGTGCTTCAATGGCTTTGGCCACTTTTGCCAGATCAAAGCCATAAATAAGTTCCGGGCAGCACCAAGGCTTGGCACCCAGCGCTGAATAGCGGATATATAAATACCAGTAGTTATCAATCGTTGAAGCTACGAAATTGATATTTCCGGTAAATAAGGGAACCATGCCTTGTACCGGATCAGTAATGTTGATTTTATGGGTTGGTTTGTAATCAAAACTATCCAGCACATAATGATAAATATGGGGGGCAAGCCAACTGGTGGAAGGGACCACATCCAGGGTAACATAAGAGCTTACAATATTCTCCCGTTCCTGGGTGGTATATTCAAAGGCAAGCGGCAGTTGCTGTAAACTTTTATCAACCTTCTCAGCATCATCCTCCCAAATAGGAAAAAGGATGTCTTGCCTGGCTCCCAGGTGCACATAATCGGAGCCTAATTCATGGGCTACCTCAATCACTTTGGCAAAATCCCCCGGTGATACAATCCCCCCTTTCACAAAAACTCTGGCCAGCATACTATGTATATTAATGAAGAAGCAATATCGATGAGAAAGAGAAAGTACAAAAATACAATGATGAATAATAAAACGGTTGTAACATGATTAATCATGTTCCTCCTCAGTCGCTAGTCTCTGGCTAGTGACGTTTATCTGAAGGGCCTCTGGCCCGGTTTTAGGCACTTGATAACGTAAGTACTTTAAAAACTGGTTTAGTAATAAGACCGCCCCATTCCTGCGAATGTTCTTACGCTTTCACCAACAAATGTTCATCAATCAATGCTTTAAGCTCCGGTTTGCAGCTACCACAGCCCAGACCAGCACCGGTAGCTTGGCATAATGACCCAAGTTGATGGGCTCCCCCGGTAATCGCTTCTTCCAGGTTGCCCTTTCCTACATTACCGCAAGAACATACTATCTTTCCTTTCACCACTTTAGAAGGACCGCCACTTCTGAGTAACTTCTCGCGGGTCTCTCCTAGTTCCGTTTGTTCTTCTATCAAACTTTTGAATTCGGCAAACTCCGATTTGTCTCCCATGAGAACCGCCCCTACCAGCCGGTCATGATGGATGATGCATTTTTTATAATAAGCCTTGGACTTGTCCATGAAGATAACTTCCTCATACTCATGCCGGTCCTGATGAGGAATCTCGGGTGCGCCGATAGAACATAAATCAAGTTGCGAAAATTTCAGGATATTCATCGGTACTGATCCTTGGTACATACTTAGTGGGTCCCCCGCAATGTAGCGCGCGGCAATATCAGCCTGCTGCTCAGCTGCGGCAGTAGTGCCCAGCATTTTCTCCCGGTGTTCGGCGATCTCCCCCAGCGCGAAGATTTCAGGATCAGATGTTTGCATATAGTCATTTACTCGAACTCCTCTTCCACAAGCCAACTGAGCTTCTCTGGCCATTTCTATGTTTGGCCGGGTACCGATGGCGTACACCACCGCATGACAACTGACTAATTTACCACTTTTCAACCTTGTTTGTATCAGTTGGTGGGGTTCGTGTGCCTCAATCAATTGTACCTGATCATTCATTTGCAATTGGATACCCATCTCTTCTACTTTCTCGCGCAGCAAGGTACTGGCTGTATGGTCCAGCTGCCTCTCCATCAGGCGTGAAGCCAGTTGTACGATGGTCACCTGAACATGCATTTCCAGTAAAGCAGCGGCCAGTTCCAACCCTAATAATCCCCCACCGACGATGATGACGTGCGCTTCCTCTGGCAAATAATATTTCAGCTTATCGGCATTCTCCCGGCTACGCATGGTAAAGATTCCCGGATAATGTAAAGGAACATCTCCCGGCACAAAAGCCCGGCTTCCGGTAGCCATCACCAATACATCGTAGTGATGCTTTTGACCGTGGGCATCCGTCACTGTTTTTTGCTGCCGGTCCAAAGCAGTAATAGCATTGGAGGGGTGCAACTGAACATTGAGCTGGGCAAATTCTTCGACGGTCTTAAATTTCATCAGGTCATTCCAACTTAGGCTATCATTGATATATTCCGGCAGCAACACCCGGTTGTAGAAGGGATGCTCTTCTTTGGAAAACACATGAATTTCATCTTCCTGGTTTAGCTCGCGATAGGTATTGATAAAGCGGTAAGCTGCCGCCCCTGCCCCGATGATGACGATTTTTTGTTTCTCTTTACTTACTTTTTTTACCTCTACTGCGGAAAACTTAAAGTCAGGCTCCTTGGAAACCGGATCATATATGTTATTCGTCAGGTTATTGGCCCTGCCAAAATCCTTTTGTAAGATTTTGCCCCAGTGCATGGGCAGAAATACCACGCCCTCTTTTATAGTCTCCGTGATTTTTGCTTTTACTTTTACCTCGCCCCTCGCATTACTAATCACCACCACATCGTCTTCTTTGATATTTCTTTTTGAAGCGTCCGCCGGATGTATTTCCAGAAAGGGCTGACTGATGTGTTTCTTAAGTTTTTGGACTTTACCGGTTTTGGTCATGGTATGCCATTGGTCACGTACCCTGCCCGTCGTGAGGATGAGCGGAAAACCCGGTGTAACAGGTTCAGACTGTTTCGCAGCACCATTGGTTTGTATCTGCGCCCGCTGGTTGGGTGTGTGAAATTTTTTGTCTTCAAAAAGGCGTGGCGTACCGGGATGTCCTTTTTGCGGCACAGGCCACTGCATGCTGCCTTTCTCTTTCAGCACCTCATAGTCCAGACCGGAAATGTCTATATTAGTACCTTTGGTCAGGGCGCAGTGCTCGGCATAGACTTCCGCCATGGAAAGATAGTCAAATCCACGGAAACCCATCTTCTGCGCGAAGCGGCATAGAATTTCAGCGTCAGGTAATGCTTCTCCGGGAGGGTCAAGCGCTTTTTCCAGATAGCTGATGCGTCGCTCGGAGTTAGTCATGGTACCTTCTTTTTCCAGCCATCCGGCAGCAGGTAGCACCAGATCAGCATAAGCTACGGTATCTGAACGGTCAGAAATATCCTGCACCACCACGAAAGAAGCTTTCTGTAAAGCTTCTTCTGCTTTACGCGCATCGGGCAGACTAACCAGCGGATTGGTACAAATGATCCACACGGCTTTCATCTTACCTTCGCGCAGGGCATCAAACATCTGGGTTGCCGTAAGCCCTGGCTTATCAGCAATTTGGTCAACACCCCAAAAATC
>JBBSOG010000069.1:0-17592 GCA_038259985.1 Cytophagales bacterium | reverse complement strand
TACCATAGCAATCAGGAAAACGGATTTGAGGGGCGGAGGAAGCAATAATGATTTTCTTTGGTTCTAACCTATCCAGCATACGCAGGATGCTCTTCTCCAACGTAGTGCCTCTCACGATAGAGTCATCCACTACCACGATATTATCTACGCCTTTTTTGATCACCTCATAGGTAGTATCATATACGTGGGCTACCAAATCATCCCGATGGTCATCGTCGGTGATGAAAGTACGCAATTTGGCGTCTTTTACCACCAGCTTTTCTACTCTGGGACGGAAGGAAAGCAGACGGGTAATATATGATTCATCAATGTTATCCCCTTTCTTCTTAGAATCCCGAATCGCCATGATACGCTCGTTGCTCAGGTGGTCTTCTAGCCCCTCTAAAATGCCCAGAAAAGATGTTTCGGCGCTATTAGGAATGTAAGAGAAGACCGTATTTTGCAAATCGTAATCAATCCCCTTGAGCAGTTGCGGAATCAGCAATTCTCCCAGTTTTTTACGTTCGTGATAAATGCCAGGGTCAGAACCACGGGAAAAATAGATGCGCTCAAAGCTACAGGAGCGTTTTTCTAATTTTTCAATAAACTGTTGCTCGCTGTAATTGCCTTGCTTGTCAATAATGAGGGCATGGGCAGGTTGAATTTCTTTGATGCTATCGTAAGGTACGTTGAATGCTGTCTTGATCGCTGGCTTTTCTGAAGCTACTACGACCACTTCGTCATCGGCATAATAATAAGCAGGGCGGATTCCGGCAGGGTCGCGGGCTACGAAGGAGGAACCGCTACCAATCAAACCAGCCATCGCATAGCCTCCATCAAAATCTTTGCAGGAACGCTGCAATATTTTCTGTAGGTTCAGTGTATTTTCAATGATCTCAGTGACTTGTTGATTGGTATGGCTGTATTTGTACTGATCAAAAAGCTCCTGGTTTTCCTGGTCCAGAAAGTGGCCAATCTTCTCCATCACCGTAACTGTATCCGCCTTTTCTTTGGGATGCTGTCCCAGGTTCACCAGTATGTCAAAAAGCTCATCTACATTGGTCATGTTGAAGTTTCCGGCGACTACCAGATTACGGCTACGCCAGTTGTTTTGCCTGAGCATGGGGTGGCAATATTCTATAGAATTTTTACCATGGGTGCCGTAACGAAGATGGCCGAGCCAAAGCTCACCGGTAAAGGCAACATTTTTTTGGAGCCAGGCAGCATCATTAAAATGTTCTCCTCCGTATTGCTTTTTGGCTTTCTTAAATTTCTTGTTAATTTTTTTAAAAACTTCGGAAATAGGACGCTCCGCGATAGAACGATAACGGCTGATATACCTGGAACCAGGATCGACATCAATTTTGATATTGGCAACGCCTACACCATCCTGCCCCCGGTTATGCTGCTTTTCCATCAGCAAATAAAGCTTATTGACACCGTACAGGTGGGTTCCGTACTTATCAATATAGTATTGGAGGGGCTTACGCAGACGGATCATTGCGATGCCACATTCATGTTTGATGATATCAGTCATAACGGAATTTTTAGCGCTTTATGTTAAAGTACGAAACCTACGATCAAAAGTGAATTAATTTTATCAGTTCCATCAGCCAGTCGGCTTTAAAGAACAGTATCAACAAAGGAGCTACCAATACAAAAGACAACACCTTTTCAGTGGCCTTAATCGTTCTGTAGGCATTCATTTCCCCTTTTTGCCCGAATGACTGCTTTTCAACCACCTTTTCTTTTTGCTTAAAAAACATGTAGTAAGGAATCTTCAAATAATAGAATAAAGAAACCACAGTATTGAGCAATCCTATCAACAAAAGCGAAACCATAATAGTGCTATCCGTAGACTGATAAGTTTGCCACAAAGCGGAAAAAATAAAGAGCTTGGCAGTGAAACCTGCAGTAGGCGGAAGGCCGGTCAGCGATATCATCACTATTAGCATCAATACGCCCAATAGAGGCCATTCTTTTCCCAGGCCCTTATAATCTTTAATGTATTCATAGCCCGTTCTTCTACTAATCATTTTGATCATCAGGAAAGCGGCAAAATTCATAAGCAGATATATTGCAGCATAAAACATGACTGCATAAGTGCCAAACTCAGTGTACGCAATCACCCCAATCAACAAAAAACCTGAATGCGCAATAGAAGAATAAGCCATCATGCGTTTGGCGTTGGGCTGTGACAAAGCCGCAAAATTACCCACGACAATCGTGATGATGGCGATGATACTTGCTATCCATTGCCATTCTAAGCTTGCCATTTGTATTTGCAAGTCGGCAAAGAAGCCAGCGAAACGAAGTAGCACTCCGATGCCTGCCAGCTTAGGCACAATAGAAAATAAGGCTACAACAGGCGTAGGTGCACCTTCATACACATCCGGGGCCCAGATATGAAAAGGTACTGCGGAGATTTTGAAGAATAATCCGGCAGCAATCAATAATAAAGCGGGTATCAAGGCAATGGCAGGAATTTGACTTAAGCCAGGGATTAGCTCCGGACTTTCCAATAATAGTGTGCCACTAAAGCCATAAATTAGGGAGATGCCATATAGCATCAAGCCCGAAGCCAGTCCGCCAAAGAGCAGATATTTGATGCCCGCTTCAGCACTTTTCTTGTCAAAATTGAAATTCGTCAGTATATAAGAACAGATAGACAACATCTCAATGGACAGGTAGAGCATCAGCAGGTTAACAGACATCACCATGAGGGAAGCGCCTAACAGCAAGCCATAAAGTATCACGTAAAATTCGCCTACGCCGCGTAAAGTTTCACTCTCGCCTTCCTCAATGCCAGTCCGGTAATGAATGTTAAGCAATACGGTGAAAATTCCGGCTAAAGAAAAAATGCCTTTAAAAAAAATACCCATTCCATCCAGGCGCAGCATGTCCATTAGCAGAAGCGGTTCCTGGTTTTGGCTTAATATTTCCCATTGCTGGTAGAGCGCAAGAAGGTGAACGATGAAACCTACAAGCGACAGGCTAATCAACCAGAAAGTGCCTTTGCGCTTTGCGATCAAATCTACTAACAACAGTAACAATAGAAAGGCAACGAGCACCGCCTCCGGCATCAGGTAGCCCAGGCTATCTGTAATTCCGCTGAGCTTTTGTTTCAGTATTTCGGTATCTATTGTTTGCTGCACGAAATCGTTAAGTAGTGATGTATCAATAATACGGTACTTTTATGCTGTGGGAATCTTTGCGTTTTTGGCTTGTTAATAAAAAGCCCAGGTCCTTATTTGAACATAATTTGCAAATTTTCCTGTCCGGTAGTGTTAACGTAGTATACAAAGTTACTCACCGTAGCATCCATCATATCAATTAAGAGCTGGGGAAATACACCAAAAGCCACTACCGCAATGGCTAGTGGCACCAACATAATATATTCCCTGACATTCAAATCTTTTAGTTTGGCTGTCCAACTGGTTTCCCGTACATAGTAGGTGCCGAAAAACATGCGTTGGAGCGTCCAAAGGTAATAAGCTGCCCCCAATATTAATCCAAAAGTAGCCAGGATGGGCATCCACCGGGGCAGAAGCTGATTGAGTGTAGCGGAATTGAAAGCCCCCAAAAACACCAATACTTCCGCGATAAAACCCGAAAAGCCGGGCAGGCCCAGGGAAGCAAAGAAAGCAATGACCACCAGGCCGGTAAAATAAGGCATCCGGGTAGTAAGTCCGCCATAGTGGGCGATCATCCGGTCGTGGGTACGGTCATATAGTACCCCGGCAATCAGGAAGAGCATGGATGAAATAAGCCCGTGGCTGAACATCTGATAAATGCTCCCACTGATACCTTCCACTGTCAAAGAGGCCAAGCCCAACAGGATAAAGCCCATATGGGAGACAGAAGAATAGGCTATTAATTTTTTCAGGTCCTTCATGGCTAAAGCATTCATTCCACCATAAATGATGGCGATCAACCCGAAAAGCCCTATCCACCAGGCATAGTAAACCGCCCCTTCGGGAAAAATACTATAAGCAGTACGGAGCATACCGTAGGCACCTATTTTGAGCAATATGCCTGCCAGCACTACCGAAATTGGTGTCGGGGCTTCTACGTGGGCATCGGGAAGCCAAGTATGCAGGGGTACGGCGGGGAGTTTTACCGCAAAACCTATTAGTAATGCCAGAAAAGCCCATAGTCTGACTGACATCCCTAAAAGCGTAGCTTGACTCAATAAACTCAACAGGGTTCCGGGGATAAAATTTCCGGCATCGGTCATGGCTACCATACTGAAGGTGCGCACCAGTTTTTCGGAAGCGATTTGGCCTTCTGCCAGCATTTGCTGTACCTGCCCGATAAGTTGCGGAGTAACTGCTTTCCCACTAGGTGCCAAGCCCAAAGACAAAGCTGTTTCTACCGGGTCAATCACACTTACATACAGTCCGATGATCGCAATCAGAATAAATATGGAACCTAATAAGGTGTACAGGAAAAATTTGATAGCTGCGTATTCCCTCCTTGGCCCACCCCACATGCCGATCAGGAAATACATGGGGAGGAGCATAAATTCAAAAAATAGGTAGAATAGGAAAAAATCAAGGGCAATAAAACAACCTACGACCTAGGAGCACAATAATCGGTAAAGCAGAAAATACCCTTTCACCTGCTGCTGGATTGTCCAGGAGGAAATTGCGCCTATGGACAATACAAACACGGCCAGGAGCACCATAGCGATACTTAAGCCATCTACACCCAGATGATAATCTATGGATAAGGTGCCCAAGTTTCCCATATCCATTTGTATCCAATCTGCCTCTTCTGTCAGTTGCGCATGGATCAGTGGTTGGCTTATGGTAGTTTCTCCCTCACTCTCTGGCGCTGGTTTTTGATCAAATTGAATATATACAAAAATGGCTACCCCTAGTTGTAGTAGCGTAGCCAGTAAAGTCACCCACTTGAAGACCTGTACAAATCGCGCGGGAAGCAGCAACAATAGGAATGCGGCTGCCAGTGGTATGAAAATTAAAAGGGAAAGTAGATATGAAATCATGTAATCAAGCTAAGGCTGTTTGTACCGCTTGCTAACGAAGCCCCAAAATTAGCCATTCTACTGAAAAGATAAATTGTACAGGCATATTTTTATACATTTATTGTAGAGGAGTATACAATAAATGTATATGCCCGCCTATATTCTAAAAGATGGAAGATGAGTATTGTTTTAAAGAAAAGTACTGAAATTCATTTTACTTCTTCTTAAAATCCCCTCGTTTCAGGGATTTAATGAATTCAGCCCAGGCAAAAGGGTTGAGGAGAGGATTAGGCCGAGGACCGGAACCGTATTGGAGACGGTCAAATTGCTGGTTCATAAAGTAGCGGTGATTCATGCTACCATCCATAGGCATAGCTTCAAACATACGAGCCAGCAAATCAGCATTCAGGTTTTCGTTCATATTATCATAGCGTCCCTGATCTGGTAACTCAAGGGCCAACACCGCTTCCTTAAAAATTTCTGCCGTGGGGAATGGAAATACCACTACGCCCGGCAGGTAAGTAGTATCTGTTTGCAGTTCTACCACAATGGTAAGCCCTTCCCTTTGTTTTTTGGGCACCAGATAATACTGTTTTTTGTAACCAATTGAGCTGATCAGAACGCTATCCCCTGCCAGCACCGGCAAAGAAAAATAGCCGTATTGGTTGGTAGAAGTACCGCGGCCCGCGGCAGGCACATAAATGTTAGCCCCTGCCAATGCTGAGGTACTGTCTTCTCCTAAAACTAAACCGGAAAGCTGAATGATACTACTTTCCCCTTGTGCTTTCACTTTTTGTGCAGCAAAAGGCAGAAGAAAAAATATACATATCCCAATAATTAGTGCTTTGTTCAGGTCCTTCAAATCAGCTTTAGTTTCTTTTTGTACTTTTGAACGAATCTTTTACTAAAATAGTCACAGAAAATCAATATTAATAGCACACTTAAGAGAAATTAAAGGTTACATCTCAAGATCAAGTATATATGCGCGTAAAAAACTTCAGTCTCACATTTGGGCTTGAGCTGTTCAAAGCTTTTTCTGATGAAGCCCGGATCAGGATTTTATTTCTGCTCCATCAGGAGGAAGAAATGTGTATCACTGACTTGGAACATATCCTTGATTTTACGCAAACCAAGACTTCCCGCCACTTGCGTTATCTCAAAAACGCGGGTTTGGTCAGCCCACGAAAAGTAGATCAGTTCGTATATTACCGGATCAAAAACCAGGCAAGGGACATTATCACCCAGATTTTTCAATATATGAACAAGGATGCCACCCTGTTGAGGGACATGGAGACTTTTCGTGTGCTCTATTCCAATCGGGAGCTTGCGGTCTGGAAGTTACACCACCAAAAAAAACTTTATTCCAGCTAAGCTTTCTGTAAACTTTCCTTTTCTATTTTGCCTTGGCTAATCAGCAATAATCCTATGAAAGTAAGTGCGCCGTTCATGATCAATATAAAGAAACCAAATTTAAATCCTCCAAACCAAGCCGCCGAATTGATATCCAGCACAAAACTTATGAGCGGTGCCAGCAGGCAAACAAAGGGTACGTAGCGATCTTTAGCTTTGATAGAAGTGTACAGTCCATAAGAATATAAGCCCAGAAGTGGCCCGTAGGTATAGCCCGCTATCTTAAATACCGCAGTAATCACGCTATCGTCGTTGATGGCATTGAAGATAAGGATCACGAAAAACAACAATACCGAAAATGCGACATGCACCCTCATGCGTACCGCTTTGTCAATATCTTTTCCTTTTTCTACCCTGGTTTCCGCTCTTTCATTGCCTAAGCCTAGAAAATCTACGCAAAAAGAAGTGGTCAGCGCGGTAAGGGCTGAATCTGCACTGGAGTAGGCGGCAGCAATAATCCCCAACATAAATATAATACCGGCATAAGTATCAAAATGATTAACTGCCAGCATAGGATAAAGGTCATCAGTGCGTTCAGGTAGTGCAATTCCCTTGGCATCGGCATACAGATAAAGCAAGGCCCCCATGGTCAGGAACATCAGGTTTACAAAAACTAAAACTATCGTAAACCATTTCATATTCTTCTGTGCCTCGCCGAGGTTCTTACAAGTCAGGTTTTTTTGCATCATATCCTGGTCCAGTCCCGTCATCACGATGGCGATAAATGCCCCGGAAACGAACTGCTTGAAAAAGTTATTGGCACTGGCCCAGTCCCAAAAAAAGATCTTAGAGATATTGCGTTTCTCCACTGTAGCGATCATCTCCCCTAATGACAAATCAAGTTCTTGGCCAATGAGAAAAATGCTAATCACCACGGATAAGAGCATGAAGAGGGTTTGCAGGGTATCCGTCCAGACAATAGTTTTGATACCCCCACGAAAAGTATACATCCAAATAAGGATGATCGTCACCATAACGGTTACCCAAAAGGGAACGCCGAAACTATTGAAAATAGCAATTTGTAAAACCCCTGCCACCAGAAAAAGACGGGCAGAAGAGCCAATCAGGCGGGAGAGCAGGAAGAAAAAAGCGCCGGTTTTGTAAGACCAGAAACCAAACCGCCGTTCCAGATAACCGTAGATGGACACTAAATTGAGCTTGTAATACAAAGGCATAAGGACCAGTGCGATAAAAGCATATCCCGGTACATACCCTAATACTACTTGAAAATAAGAGAATTGCGTATTGCCTACTTCGCCAGGTACCGAGATAAAAGTTACGCCTGACAGGGAGGCACCGATCATCCCGAAAGCCACCAAGTACCAAGGAGAGGAGCGATTAGCCGTGAAAAAAGTTTGGGTAGTTGCACCACGGGAAGTGAAGTAAGATATCAATAGCAGGACAGCAAAATATCCTGTGATTACGCTAAGAACTAATACCGGCGACATGTGTTATATTTAGGTAATGAGGCATCAAGTTGGGTCTTTTTTTTTAAATTTGCTAAATGAATACGCTCAAAACTATGAAGTGCGCAGCTACTGAAGTAGAAGTGGAAGTTTTAGAAGAGGTTTTACAGGACGTAAAAGAAGAAGTCGTTGAGCACAAAGCCCTTGTCGTTTTGAATGACGATTATAACACTTTTGAACATGTGATCAATACTTTGATTAAGGTTTGCAAACATAGTCCTGAGCAAGCTGAACAGTGTACCCTGATTATTCATTACAAAGGAAAATGTTCAGTGAAAAAGGGTAGTTATGAAGAACTGAAACCTCAGCGCGATGCGATTTGTGATGCCGGAATCGGTGCGGTAATTAGTTAATTTTTCAATCATATTTCTATCATACCACATTGCCTGACTTTTTATGGAATACCCCTCAAAGTTGATAGAAGACGCTGTCAACGAAATCGCTAAACTTCCGGGAATTGGAAAGAAAACCGCGCTTAGGTTAGCTTTATATATGCTTCGGGAAGAAGAAGATTTTACCAAATCCCTATCAGAAGCCCTGGTTGATTTACGCACCAAAACCCAATATTGTAAAGTCTGCCATAACATTTCTGACGCAGAATTGTGCGGTATTTGTGCCAATCCAAGACGAGACAGAAGTATCATCTGTGTAGTAGAAACGGTGACTGATCTTATTGCTATAGAGAATACTTCACAATACCGAGGGCTGTATCATGTGTTGGGAGGCATCATTTCTCCTATTGAAGGTGTCGGTCCCGGTGATTTGCACTTGCAATCTTTGCTTGATCGGATAACCGCACCGGATACTGAAGTGCAAGAAATTATACTGGCGCTCAGTTCTACTATGGAGGGTGATACTACTGCGTTCTTCATCACCAGAAAGTTAAAAGAACATGCCGTCAAAATTACCAGCCTCGCCCGGGGCGTGCCTATTGGTAGTGAGCTTGAGTATACCGACGAGATTACTTTGGGCAGAAGTATCCTGGGTCGTAAAGCTTATGAACAGGGCTAATTCCCCTATTTTTAGCTCGCCCTGGCTACTGCCCAAAATAGCAGTATCCAACCTACAATCATCAGCAAACCTCCGATAGGCGTGATGGCGCCTAGCCAGCGTATGCCACTCATGCATAAAATATAGAGAGAGCCGGAGAAAATCAAAACCCCTCCAATCATGGACAGGCCAGCGTAATCCAGCAGTTTGTCGTTAAGTTTATACATGAGCAGGCCAATGGCCAGCAAAGCCAAAGTATGATAAAATTGGTACTTCACGGCTGTTTCAAAAGTTTCCAAGCGTCCACTGGCTTCCAGGCTAGCTTTCAAAGCATGGGTACCAAATGCACCAATCATCACGGAGATCGCCCCCAGGGCAGATGCGCTGAGTAAAATAATTTTTTGCATATTTTTAATGATAATTCCTTTTCCCAAATATAGTGGTACCGATCCTTAGCATCGTGCTGCCTTCTTCCAAGGCAATTTGATAATCTCCGCTCATTCCCATTGATAGTTCTTTCATTTCCACATTTTCGAGCAGTTGAGTATTTGCTTTGGCTTTCTCAAATATATGTTTTAGCTTTTTGAATTCTTTTCTAACCTGTTGCTCTTCTTCGGTGAAAGTAGCCATTCCCATCAGCCCTCTGATCCTAATATGTTTTGCTTTAGCCAGCATTTCTCCGTGGATAATTTCCATCAATTCCTCTTCCGACAAGCCAAATTTACTTTCCTCTTCAGCGATATGCATTTGCAACAGGCAGTCCACTATTTTATTTTCTTTCTCTGCCTGTTTGTTAACTTCCTTAAGCAAGCGTTCGCTATCTATTGAATGGATCAAATGTACAAAGGGGACAATGTATTTTACCTTGTTTCTTTGTAGATGACCAATCATATGCCACCTGATGTCTTTGGGTAATTGCTCATGTTTTTCCACCATTTCCTGCACTTTATTTTCACCCATATCCCTTACCCCGGCTTCATAAGCTTCCATCAATAGCTCATTGGGCTTGGTTTTACTTACTGCCACCAACGTACAAGAATTTGCTGAAATCTTTGTCTGCAGTTCTTCTAAATTTTTCGCTACACTCATATTTATTGATCATTTTAGTGCATGTACCTGTTCCTTAACAATGCTTTACTGCACGTGTTATCAATTACGGTAATTTATACAAAACAGCTTACTGATAAAATTACGCCTCACATGAAAAAATGGATATTTACTTTTGCCTTTTGTTGGTTTGTCTTTCAAACTTACGCACAATCCAATGAAACCCTACTCAGTTTCAATGAAACCCACCAACAAATTACCAACATTGGTATGTTGACATTAGGGGGATGGGCTATCGGCAATATTGCCGTCAATGGCCTGCTTATGGGCCACGCATCCGGCACACGCTACTATTTTTACCAGATGAACACTTTCTGGAATGTGGTTAACCTTGCCATAGCTGGTTTTGGATACTACAATAACCTCCAATTTGATCCCGAAACCATGTCGCTTGCCAAGTCTGCTGATGAATTTTATGGCTTACAAAAAACATTGCTATTTAACGCAGGCTTAGATTTGGCCTACATCACGGGAGGATTTTATTTGCTGGAAAAGGCAAAAAACTCAGAAAAAAATAGTGGCAGATTTACCGGCTATGGCCGAAGCCTTATCCTCCAGGGAGCTTTTTTGTTAGCTTTTGACAGCATATTATATTTTGTTTTGGATGCCCGTGCCAGCGATTTGTTGCCATTACTTAATGCTTCAGCCGACGGAATCGGTTTACGATTTAGATTTTGATGTTCATCAAATATGGGAGTAACTTATTATACAGTAGAAGATATTAATAAGCTGCCTGATCAGCCGGGCGTGTATAAATTTTATAATCAGCAGCACGATCTGATCTATGTGGGCAAAGCCAAAAACCTAAAAAAAAGGGTCAGTAGTTATTTTAACCGCTCTGCTGGGAGCAGCCGGAAAACCAGGAAAATGGTGAGTGAAATCACTTCTATTGAGTTTACCATTGTCAATTCGGAGTTTGATGCCCTTTTGCTGGAGAATAGCCTGATCAAAGAGAACCAGCCTAAGTATAATATTCTGCTCAAAGATGATAAGAGCTATCCTTACATTTTGCTGACCCGGGAACGGTTTCCCCGTATCATTCCTACCCGCCGTATGGTGCCGGGGGCTGGTCAGTATTTTGGTCCTTTTGCCAGCGTAAAAGCCATGAACAACATTCTGGATCTCATTAAAAATCTTTATACTATTCGTACATGTAGATACGACTTGTCTGATGAAAATATTAAGTCAGGGAAGTTTAAAGTTTGCTTGGAATATCATATTGGCAACTGCAAAGGCCCTTGTGAAAACTTGCAAAGCGAAGAAGATTACAACCGTGACATTGAGCAAGCAGCCAATATTTTAAAGGGGAATTTAGGAATTGCCCGCAGTTATTTTAAAGAAAAAATGCAAGAGGCAGCTAAAACCCTGGAATTTGAAACCGCGCAACTTTACAAAGATAAAACAGAGCTGCTTTCTAAATACTACGCTAAGTCGCTGGTTGTCAACCCACAGATCGGTGATACCGATGTCTTTACCATTGTTTCTGATGACAAAGTCGCTTTTATCAATTATCTCAAAGCAAACAATGGCTCCATTGTACTCACCAAAACCATAGAGGTAAAGAAAAAGCTAGATGAACCGGATGAAGAAATCCTGGCTCTGATGATTGTAGAGCTGCGTAACAAATATTTAAGCTCCGCTACCGACCTTTTGACCAATATTGAAGTTCCCATTCAAATCGACGCGGTAAATATTACTATTCCTAAGATTGGAGATAAGCGTAAGCTGATAGATATGTCCATCAAAAATGTGCTATTCTATAAGAAAGAACGCTACAATCAAATCTTAAGCACTAAACCCAAGGAAAATAGGGTGCTAATTACGCTAAAAGATGATCTTCGAATGAAAGATCTGCCCATGCATATTGAATGTTTTGACAACTCAAATATTCAGGGTACCAACCCGGTGGCTTCTATGGTTTGCTTCAAGAATGGCAAAGCTTCCAAAAAGGACTATCGGAAGTTCAATATTAAAACCGTCGTAGGCCCGGATGACTTTGGTTCTATGAACGAAATTGTTTACCGGAGGTACCACCGCCTGCAAACTGAGGAACTACCCATGCCCGACTTGATTGTGATTGATGGGGGCAAGGGCCAGTTAAGCGCCGCTTGCAAGGCACTAAAAGATTTGAATCTGTACGGCTCTATTCCTATCGTGGGTATTGCCAAACGTTTGGAAGAAATATACACGCCGGAAGATCCTTATCCTTTGCACATTGACAAAAAATCTGAATCTCTAAAGCTACTTCAGCGCATACGCGATGAAGCCCATAGGTTCGCGATTACTTTTCATCGGCAAAAAAGATCTATTGCTGCACTAAAAACGGAATTAGAGGAAATCCCCGGTATTGGAAAAAAAACCGCTATGGCTTTACTCAAAAACTTTAAGTCAGTCAAGAATATCCGGGAAGCGGATGATCAATCGCTTAGAGATCTTATTGGAGAAGCCCGAGCAAAAGCGGTTAAGGAAGCACTGCACACATAAAAAAAGGGAGGCTAGTGCCTCCCTTCATTCGGTGTATAAACAACTGTGTTATGATAGCATTAATATTCCCAAAGCTCATGCTCTCTCTCAAGCATGTCGTATTCGTAATTCAAAGATTCCATCAACGCTTTTCTCCTATCCCCTCCGGTTTTGTCAATGATATACTCATCGTCAGGATTAGAATACTTAACCACATGCGCATTAAATAACCTCAGGTCAAAAGCATGTTTTAAATTAAGATGTTTCGCATCGTTGTATGGATTTACCCATACAGCAATCTCAGGGTTCTCTTCAAATACACGCATTAAATCAATGTACTTAAATGTAGCCACCGGTTTCTGTAAACCAGTAGTAGGAAACATTTCTGGAGGCAAAACCATAGTAACTGACTGGATATCATAGTACTGACGGCCACGCTCTTTGTCAAATATGACATCTTCCATAATTTCCAACACTGTTACGTCAGTCGCAAAGAACAGATTGTTCATTGATGATGATTCTGAAGAAGCCGTAGCGGTAGAAGTAGTAGAAGTACCTTCAGCGCCCTGACCATTGGAAGCATTATCATCTCCCCAGCCGCCACCCCAGCCATCGTCTTCTTTAGTCTCTTCCTGCTGACCAAATCCCATGGCAATTTCGTCCTCAGACAGCGCCGGTCCATCAGTAGGAATAGTCAGATGTTCAATGAACTGCTCCTTAGACATACGCTCGTTCAATGAGTCACTGGTGTAGGGATACAAAGTACCGTTCATGACAGCATTGATCAGCACTTGAGTGATTTCTCTGTTGGTAGAGAAAAATGGTTTATTCTGTTTTTCTTTCAAATCCATCCGTCTCCAGATCCTTGTCTTGTAAAGTTGATCGGACTCATGAATAGGCCTGATAGAATTAGGATTGTAACCATCTGACTCTTGCGCAAAGAGCGAACCTGTGACACAGAGGGCCACCATCGTGGCGCCCAATCCGTGTGTGATAATTTTCTTTAAATGCTTCATAACACCTTGTTTATTTCTGTCAGTTTTAGTTCAGCGGAACGTTGATGAAAGATTCGCTAGCACCCATCGGCACTTCTTCCACTTCGTTCTTGAAATTCATACGCTGCACTTTTTTAATCTCTATGACCAATCTATCACCGGCTTTAGCTTGTGACATTAAACGCCCAAGATTAGCAGTTTCATTAGATAAAGTCTCTTTACCAATAGGACGGCTACCTCTGGCAAGAATTACTTCTCCTTCAGCTACTCTATAACGGGCATCTTTAGGTAAGAAGTTTTTAAAATCTTCATCAGCAATAGCTTCAATTTTGATAGACCTCAATCTGCTGGCGGTTTCACCTTTCTGCATGTTTACCAACCCTCCACCAGGACCTTTGATGGCAATTGTAGGCTTAGGCACTCTTTTTACAGTAAAAGTTTCACTACCGATATTGTAACCACCACTGCTCACACCTAAAGTAAGCTTAGGTGCTTTAGGGATTACTGTTACCGAACCTGTTTTCTGACCTTTGATAGCAGAGCCACCCTGGGCAGAAAATGAGGGATCGTAAGTAGTACCCAAAGCAGGTACATTTACCTGCAGTTCATTTCCACAGTTAAGGTAAAGCGCTTGAACAGACTCAGACTGAATTTGGATCACTGGCTTAGTCACAAAGTAGGTAAACGTATTTTCATAAGTTTCTTTGTTGCTACCCTGCTCCACAGTAATTGCCGCTTTGTATTTCCTTTCAGCACGGTTGTCCGCGTCAAATTTGTCAGCAGTTGCCGTAAATTCAATCTGGCCCATCCCACCATTGACAGGAATAGATTTACCGTCTACCGTCATCATCGGGCTTACCGCACTGGATGAAGCCGCAATGAACAGATTAGCCTTATACTTAGTACCTGCTGCAACTACATTTGATTCCGGCGTAATCATCGCTACGATGTTATCAAACTTCATATCGGCGGCACCTACCTTACGGGCTAAATTATCCAAAGCAACAGTCTCACGAGAGAGCACTTCGTTTTTCAACTGGCTCAATGACGCTAAACCTGCTACCATGGGCGTATTCTGAAAAGTGATCTCCGAGAAAGTCTTCATGTTTTGCTCAGGATCATCCTTAAACACTGGGTTCTCAACCGCATCAAGCGCAATTGGCCTAACATCTGTTCCGGTAGTACCGCCAAGATAACTAGCGTAACCATTGAGTGCTTTCTTCAATTCTTCTCCTTTGCCTTGTCTGATCATCAGGTCAGCAATTTCGTCTTCACTTTTGCCACCTTTGTAAGTTCCATCTTCATCAGTGCCACCAGTCAACACAACAAACTGGTTTTTAAGCGAATCAAGAGCATTTAACACTTGAGCTGTTTTCGCTCTTACTTCCCTGGCTTTTTCTAGTACTGCTGCGTCTTCTTTACGGTTTCCTGCCTCGGTCACTGCTGCCTGAATGCGATCTACTGTACCACCGTTTTGCATCTTGGCGCCATCCGCAGACTGCTCCAAGCTATTATCTATGAAGATAAACTTCTCCAAGATCGTATTACTTACTTGTAAGGCCAGAAGTGCGGTGAGTACGAGGTACATCATACCGATCATCTTCTGCCTAGGGGTTTCTTTTCCTCCGGCCATATTATTTTTAATTAATTAGCGTAATGATTCAATTAATAGAAATAATTAGGCCTTCATGGCGCTAAGCATGTTTCCGTAAACCCTGTTCAATGAAGAGATGTTGTTATTCAATGAAGAGAAGTTATTCTTAAAGCTTTCAGCATCTTTGCTGGCCTCAGACACATTTTCCATCGCGCTACTCAAGTTAGAATAAAACTTGTTCATTGCTTTCAGGTGGCTGTTAGCATCCTGAAGCTCCATTTCATATACAGCATTCAAAGAAGCTAGGTTCTTAGTCACATGCTGCACCTGAACATGATACTCTTTTGTATCCTTGCTGGCGTCGGCCATAGAAGACATCGCCTGTATGGCGGTAGAGTAAGACTTGTTCATATCTGACAGCGAAGAAGACGCTACTTTTACATTTTTAGCATATTCATCAGTCGCTAAAGCTGCATTAGAAAGCGTTCCCATTTTGGATACTGAGTCAGAAAGGTTTTTCATACCCCTTCCTAAGTTATCAATTAATTCAGGGCCAACTTTTGAGCTTTCCAGCATGGCATCCAATTTCTTAGTGACAGAGTCACCATTACTTTTACCATTAGAAATCCTTCTTCTATCGGAAGCTTCGATATCGCCCATTAATTCAGGGTATACCAAAGACCAATCATATTCATTGTGTTTGGGCTCAAAAGCGCTGAATAGGAAAATAATAGCTTCTACGGTAAGACCTACACCTAACATGATACCAGCACCTGGTAAGTGTAGGATTTTAAACATCGCACCTACGATTACAACTGCAGCACCAATACCATAGATTTTGGGCATAATTGAACCATAAAGTAGTTCTGAGAATCCACCTTTTTTCTTGCTCATTGTTCTAAAATTTTCGAGTGATTTACTGATTTAGATTGTTAATTATTGATTAGAATTCGTTTCCAGACGATCTGCCAATATAAGTCATGGCACATCTGAAGCCGGTATAAGCCGTTGTAGAATCCTTGTGAGAGAAAGTCCTGGTTCCTGTCTGAAGGAAATAAGATACATCTTTCCATGAACCGCCCCTCACTACTTTCTGAGGCTCATTGACGTCATTATAGGTAGGGTTTAAATCCCATACGATAGCGGTAGCAGCAGGATTATAGGCATCTTCACACCACTCAGCCACATTACCTGACATATCGTACAGACCAAAATCGTTGGCAAAATAAGCCGCGACTGGCGCTGTATAAGCGAAGCCATCGTCAAAATAGTTACCACGACCAGGTTTAAAGTTGGCTAACATACAGCCTTTAGAATTTCTGATATAAGGCCCCCCCCAGGGATATTTGGCCATATCGCGTCCGCCCCTAGCAGCATATTCCCATTCTGCCTCAGAAGGTAGACGAAAGTTAGGCATCACAAACATCCCATTGCTCTCACGATAATTGTTAAGATACGCAGTTCTCCATTTGCAGAATATCTGAGCAGCTTCCCAGTCAACGCCGACCACAGGATAGTTGTCAAACGCAGGGTGTGACCAATAGTACTGTACAAGAGGGTCACCCATATGGTGGGTATAGTTTCTTGACCATACTGTAGTATCGGGGTAAAGTTCGTCTTCGACGTAATTTGCACCCAAGCCTACCAGAAAGTCATATTCACCCTGGCCTTCTTGTACTTCATAGATAAACTGACGGTACTCATTATTGGTGATTTCAGTATCATCCATGTAAAACCCACCAATCGTTATCTGCTTGTTGAAGTTAATCTGGGAGGCAATGGGATCTTCATCTGACTGTCCGGTGTGGAATGTTCCGGCGGGGATTTGAACCATACCATAAGGAGTAGGCATTCCATCATATTCTCTGCCTTGTACTCCTACCAGTTGGCCATAATCTTCGCCATTGTCACCGAAGAGACCGCAGCCCTGTAGCGCAAAAAGCAGCGCAAAGGAAAAGATAGCACTCCCGCTTCTTAGAAGAGTTTTGCTCATAACACAAATTGTTTTATACATACACGAAATATCAACACAAATATTGCAATCCAGTTCCAAATGAACTATTCAAATTCTGTCATTTTTTGCCTTTGTAAGATTTTATCAGTTTTGAATAAATTATATTTTTAATAATAAAAATTATAATTTTATGCATTTTATTGCCTGAATCTAGGCGTTCTGATAATCTTTTTGTCACTCGCAGAAGTCATTGGTAAACTATACGTTACCATAATTTCATGTGAAGTTGCTGCTTTAGCTTCTTGCGCTACAACAGTATAATCAAAGGCATATCCCAGTTTTAACGATTTTTCTTTAAAAAAACTATAACCTATCATCCCAACAATAGCTTCCTGCTGCCTAAATGAAAGCCCCCCCCACATGGTATCATCATATGTTGCTAGTATCCCGATGTCAAAAGAATACGAATTTAAATCAGATTGAACCAAAAAGGAGGGTGTGAGCCTTACTTTATAAGTTGGTTCGTAGTCGAATCCACCAGTCACCGTAACGTGACTTTCCAGGGGATTATTCAAAGTGTCTATTCCCACGAACTCAAATTGACTGTCAATCAAATGTTTGAATCCTACTCCCAGATAATACTGCCT
>JBBSOG010000068.1:0-17605 GCA_038259985.1 Cytophagales bacterium | reverse complement strand
GGAAAGAATTTCTGCTACCGAAGAAGTATTCATGGCAGTGGTCAGTGACTTTAGAAAAGTAGACGTCCGATCACTTGGAAAAGATACTTTTATCAATATTAAAGGTTTAAAAAAACAAGTAGGAATGAACGTGGTACTCCATGAATTGATCAAGCCTTTTGGTTTTCAGTATCACCAGACCCGTGAAATCGCTGAGCTTTTGCGCCAAGAAGATCAGGCTAGACAAATAGGAAAAGTATTTGATTCTGCCACGCACCGCCTCAATATTGACCGGGAGGAACTGATTATAAGCTCACTTTCTGAACCCCCTGCGGACTCATATACGATTACAGAAAAGGAAAATGCACTACAAACGAATGATTTTGAGTTCACTATCTTTATATCGGATGCTTCTAAGTACAAGATTCTTTCTCTAGCGAATGTCGCCGCGCTAGATTATGCGCTATTGAAATTCCCACTTCTGCTGCGCAAATGGAAGGTAGGAGACTTTTTTTATCCCCTGGGCATGAACCGCAAAAAAAAGCTAAGTGATTTTATGATAGACCTCAAAATTCCGCTAAACTTGAAAGACAGCGTAATGGTACTCACCTCCGGCGAAGATATTGTCTGGGTAGTTGGGCACAGAATAGATCACCGTTACCGAGTGACGAGGGCTACGCAGCAGGTGTATGAGATTACGCGGCATGTCAAATAGAAACCGTAATGAACCTTGGCTTGTTTTGCCGTAATTTTTGCATTTTGTAGCGTTAGGAAAATTATTTTTATACCATGAAAAACCCTTTTCAACGTTCCTATTCCGCTGAAGAAACCAGCATTTTTAACTTTCTGTCCGGTGTCAAAATTTTTGAAGCCCTCAATGATGATCAAAAAGCGGTTTTTCTCCCTTATTTGTACCTGCGAAAATATAACCAGGATGAAGTGGTGTTTTTCAGAAAAGATCCTAGCCACGCTTTGTACATTGTTAAGAGGGGTAAAGTATCCATCTCCTTTGACATAGGTGATAACCTGGAGGTACTTAATCAGATAGGTGCCGGGCATTCTTTTGGAAACAATGCCTGCATAACAGAAACTAACCGCTTTTATAACGCGATAGTCACTTCCCCGGGTGCAGATTTGTACGTGGTACCGCACGTCAACATCATGGATATTTTTTCGGACCAACCCAAGATTAAAGCCAAAATGCTAGCTTCCCTGACAGAAATGTATGATGAGTACACTAAACAACTCTTTGCTTCTTACCGTTCTTCTAAAGGCTTCTTTAGCCTGGATTTGCTTTATACTACTTTCTAATCACCGGCCAACAGCATGCGAAGTAAAATACAAGTGCTGTTCTGTAATTGGAGTAGTATTTTCTATCTTCTTTGCGCTTCTTTGCTAAATTTGTGGCCTGTACATTGTAATTTTTTACCAAACTATAAAAATACCTATATACTATGAAAGTAACTGTAGTAGGAGCCGGAAACGTGGGGGCAACCTGCGCTGACGTTTTGGCCTATCGTGAAGTAGCTAATGAAGTCGTATTGGTAGATATCAAAGAAGGCCTGGCTGAAGGAAAAGCCTTGGACATCTGGGAAAAATCTCCGATCAACCTGTATGATACCCGCACCATAGGCTCTACCAACGATTATTCAAAAACAGCAGGATCAGATGTGGTAGTCATTACTTCCGGTCTGCCCCGCAAGCCCGGTATGTCCCGGGATGACCTTATTGAAACTAACGCTGGTATCGTCAAGACGGTAACCGAGAATGTGGTGAAACACTCTCCCGAAGCGGTTTTGATCATTGTGTCCAATCCTCTAGATGTCATGACTTATCAGGCACACATGATCTCAAAATTTCCTCGCACCAAAGTCATGGGGATGGCCGGTATCCTGGATACCGCTCGCTATCGTTCATTTCTGGCAGAGGCGATTAATGTGTCACCCAAAGATATTCAGGCCGTACTGATGGGCGGTCATGGTGATACGATGGTTCCCCTGCCCCGCTATACCACGGTGGGAGGCATCCCGGTTACCGAGTTGATTGGCAAGGACAAACTGGACGCTATTGTAGAGCGTACCAAATCCGGTGGGGGCGAATTGGTCAAGCTGATGGGTACCTCAGCCTGGTATGCGCCCGGCGCTGCCGCTGCGCAAATGGTGGAGGCCATCGTCAAAGATCAGCGCCGGGTATTCCCGGTTTGTTTAAAGCTGGAAGGAGAATACGGCATTGACAATTGCTACCTGGGCGCTCCGGTGATCCTGGGTAAAAATGGTATTGAGAAAGTCATTGAACTGGAACTGACCGATGATGAAATGCAATTGCTCAAAACTTCAGAAGGCCACGTCAAAGAAGTGATGCAGGTATTGGATAAGATGTCTTAAACTTATCATTTGTATTTTCACAGAAAAAAGGTTTCAGTAATGAGGCCTTTTTTCATTTCTACCAAAAGAAACTAAAAGCGACCATAATTGGCTTACAAAAACAAGAGTCACCATCAGAAAAAGTAAATATCATCGTTGTAAAGATAAAATGCTAAATAGCATTCAATAAGCTGAAGAAGCATAGCAAAATTTTGAAACCCGCTAATCTGTTATACCGAGTAGTTTTGCTGGTTTGCCTGATGGTTTTTTGTCAGGCTTGTGGCGAAGAAAAAGACATAGGCAAGGAGTCGGTGTACGACCCTACGCCTTATCCATTGACTTTACCGTATTACTTTCCCGACGATGCTAAATTACCTACCAATAACCCACTTACGGAAGAAGGGGTAGCATTAGGTAGGATGCTGTTCTACGAAAAACAGCTTTCGGTAGATAACAGCATTTCCTGTGCTTCCTGTCATCAGCAGGAAAAAGCCTTTACCGATGGCTTACAATTTCCGCAGGGAATCCATAGTGGACAAATTAACAAAAATACCATGTCCTTACATAATTTGCTGTGGGTGAGCCATTTAAACTGGGATGGTAGGTCAGATAGCCTGGAAACACAGGCGATAGGGCCCTTGACCAATCCGCTGGAAATGGGACTAGAAGATGTGGATGAAGCCGCTTTAAGGCTGCAGTCCACTGATAGGTATCCTCCCAAATTTTTTGAAGCTTTTGGTACCGATAGCATTACTGCCGAAAACCTGCTTAAAGCCCTGGCGCAGTTTGAGCGCACGCTTATTAGTGATCAGTCCAAACTAGACCGCTACTGGCGAAAGGAATACGAACCCACGGATTTGGAGCTAAAAGGCATCGCCCTGTTTGAAACCCATCCCGACCCATCGCAGGGTATACGCGGAGGAAATTGCGGGGATTGCCATCTGGTGCCTTTTACTGGCGGTACTAATGATGCTTTCAATGGATTTCATAACAATGGACTGGACCAGGATGTGGAACTGGACGATGGACTGGCAGCCTACACCGGAAATAAATTTGATAAAGGAAAGTTTCGCGCCCCATCATTAAGAAATATTGCGCTGACTGCCCCCTATATGCATGACGGGCGTTTTAATACCCTGGAAGAAGTACTTGAACATTATGATGAGCATGTCCAAATGAGCAAAACGTTGGACCCCTTGGTGCAGGAGGCCAGCAATGAGCCAATCATTAATGAGCAGCCTATCAAATTACATCTTTTGCCAGAAGAGAAGGACGCCATCCTAGCGTTCTTACACATGCTCACCGACAGCACTTTTATCAGGGACGAGCGTTTTTCTAATCCATTTGCTCCATGAAAAGCAGTAAATATCTCTGCTTCATTTCTTTCTGTCTTCTTCTGGCCTGTCAGGGAAATTATCGGGAAGACAATTTCCAACCCACGCCATATGAACTCAAGATTCCTGCTAACCTTCAAAAACCTTTGTTCATTCCTGAACATAACCCTTTAACAGAAGAAGGTATAAACCTGGGCAAAAGGCTGTTTTACGATCCTGTATTGTCTGCCAAAAATCAAATTTCCTGCGCAAGTTGCCACATTCCGGTGCTTTCTTTCTCTGATGGAAAGGCATTGAGTACCGCAGGGGTAAGCGGCAGAATGCTATCCAGGCATGTGCCACAACTTGCCAATGTTGCTTGGAACGAAAGTTTGTTCTGGGACGGGGGCGCCAAAAATCTGGAATCTATGGTATTCGGGCCTTTAGGGCATCCTGACGAAATGGGGGAGAACCTGAATAATCTGACACAAGAGCTTCAGGAAAATGATAGCTATCCGCCATTATTTAAACAAGCTTTCGGTACAGACTCCGTACAGTCAGCGCTGGTAGCACAAGCACTGGCGCAGTATATGCGTACGCTGATCAGTGCTGATAGTCGTTTTGACCGTTTTGTTCGTCAAGAAATAGGTGGTGCGTTGAGTACCCAAGAACTAAAGGGAATGAGGTTAGTGAAAGAAAAATGCAGTCAATGCCATACTTTTGATTCCGGAAAGGCTGATTTTTTTACCGATTTCTCTTATCATAATAATGGTTTGGATGCTGTATTTACTGAACAAGAAGAACGGATCATGATGGGCAGGTTCCGTATCAGTTTTGATTCCACCCAGATCGGCGCCTACAAAACGCCCAGCTTACGCAATGTTGCCCGGACAGCACCATACATGCACGACGGCCGCTTTCAAACCTTGGGTGAAGTGCTGGAACATTATCGCTCTACTATGCAAGCTTCTTCCTATGTGGATACTGTTTTCCAACTTAACAATCAACAGCTGGGCATTCCTATGAGTGATGATGAAAAGGAAGCAATTATTGCTTTTCTGCAAAGTCTCACTGACCAGTCTTTTCTTAACCAACTGCCAGATTAGCATTCAACACCTCGCTATTTGGGAACCGTCTTTTTAGATATTGTCAAAACGCTATAACAGGTTTTAGGGGTGTTAATGACAGCTTTCTGTAATTTTTCCATATTTCAAATCTGTAAACAACACCAATGGCGTTGTATTAAATACATATTATTTTTTAATTTTTAAATAGAAGTCAGAATTTTGAAAACTTTTTAATTTAAATTGTCAGATTGAAGTAGTTTTTCATATATTAGCATTAAGAATTGAGATTATTTATTGAAATCTTAATTTTTACACGCACTTTTTCACTCTACTGCAACACTCTATTACACTTAATTAAAGCTTCCGCTTCCTGATATTATATTGGGTTCAGAAGCTTTTTTTATGCCTCATTTTCAATCAATTCCAACACAATGCCGGTCTGTTTTAAGAATTGGCTTATCGCTTCTTCCTGATTTTCAACGGTGTGTTTATCGTTAAGGGCATGAAGCTTTTCTTGTAACATATTGATCTCCTTATTTATTTGTTCTGAACCTTTCAGGTTTAAGGATTCTAAGTTTTGTGCAACAAGTACAAAAAAATCATTGACCAATGCTGCTTTTTCATTCCTGGGCGCATTAGCGATCCGTTCAGACTGTTCTTTTAATTTTGAAAAAGCTTCCTTATCTAAGGATACTGCTTCCTGCCTGGAAAGTTCTTTCAAAGCGATTGTAAGGTGTTCAAGTGCCCCTGAAAGGTATCCACCTACAAAAAGGCTATTTTCCTGAGGCTTATTTTCGCGCACAAAGACGATATATTCATCAATAGGACTGGCAACAATATTTACTTCTTCAGACACTTTTTCTTGTGCTATTGATTGGTGGCGGGTTTCATCCAGCAAAAATAATTGCACAACTACAAAGACGAGAATGAAGGCAATGCCCGCCGGGATCAGCCACCTGGATTTACTTTTTTGTCTTGATTGAGGATTATTTTTCATAGAAATAGGTTAACGGCAAAACATGCGCCCGAATGTATAATGCTGATCTTAAGCAATATTTCTTAGCGGGACTTTGATAACTTATCATTTAATGGATAAGATTTGTTTAGATTTTTTAACATAAAATTCCCACCTCTACTTTTGAAGAGAAGTTATAAAAGTCCTATTTTGACCACAAAAAAATAGCTATGCGCGAAGTAAAATGGGAAACTGTCAAGGAATACGAAGATATTACTTATCGCAAGTCCAAAGGGGTAGCCCGGATTGCATTTAACCGGCCTAATGTACGCAATGCTTTTCGCCCCAAAACGGTAGGTGAGTTATTTGAAGCTTTCCTGGATGCCCGTGAAGATACCTCTATCGGTGTAGTGCTGCTTTCTGCCGAGGGGCCTTCTACTAAAGATGGCGTATATTCTTTTTGCAGCGGCGGCGACCAGAATGCCCGTGGCCATCAGGGCTATGTAGACGATGAAGGTATGCCCCGCCTTAATATCCTGGAAGTGCAGCGTCTTATGCGTTTCATGCCCAAGGTGGTCATTGCTGTAGTACCCGGCTGGGCAGTTGGAGGTGGACACAGCCTCCACGTGGTCTGCGACCTGACACTGGCTAGTAAAGAACATGCGATCTTCAAGCAAACCGATGCTGATGTCACCAGCTTTGATGGAGGATATGGCTCGGCTTACCTGGCAAAAATGGTAGGGCAGAAGCGCGCCAGGGAGATCTTCTTTTTGGGAAGAAACTACTCCGCACAGGAAGCTTATGATATGGGTATGGTCAATGCGGTGGTTCCCCACGCGGAACTGGAAGATACCGCTTACCAGTGGGCACAGGAAATATTACAGAAGTCACCTACTTCTATCAAGATGCTCAAATTTGCCTTTAATTTGACCGATGACGGGATGGTAGGCCAACAGGTTTTTGCCGGGGAAGCCACCCGTCTCGCCTATATGACCGACGAAGCCAAAGAAGGTAGAAATGCTTTTCTCGAAAAGAGAAAGCCTGATTTCAAAGATATTAAGTGGATACCTTAATTTAAGTATTATAGGTGGAAGCAGTTATCTTAATAGGAATACAAGCGTCAGGAAAATCAACCTTTTACAAACAGCGTTTTTTTAATTCGCACATTAGGATAAGTCTTGATTTACTGAATACCAGAAATAAACAGCATATATTTTTGGAGGCTTGTTATGCTACACAATCTAAATTTGTAGTGGACAATACAAACCCTAGCAAAGCTGAGCGTGAGGTAATCATAACAATGGCCAAAGAGAGACACTACCAAATAGTTGGATATTTCTTTGATACGCCTGTTAGAGATGCCCTTGCAAGAAACGAAGTAAGAACCGGTAAGGATAAAATCCCGTTGCCTGGCATATTAGGTTGCTACAAAAAATTAGAGCTTCCTCAGTTTGCAGAAGGGTTTGATATTTTATATAAGGTCAAAATAGTAGATAATAAATTTATCATTGAAGACTGGGAAGATGAAATTTGATGATCTGGACAAGAGAATGAGGGTTTATGAAACTGGACACGATTTCTGTGTATTGCCTAACACGTATATGGTTGCCAGGATTGATGTACGAGGTTTTACGAAGTTGACAAAAGAAAAACATGATTTTCAAAGGCCATTTGATGAAACTTTTCGGGATTATATGATTGAAACTGTAAAGCATCTAATGTCTTGCGGATTTAATGTAATCTATGGTTTTACTGAAAGTGATGAAATTTCTCTCCTCTTTGATATAAATGAGGATACTTTCTCAAGAAAAATTAGAAAGTATAACTCAATATTAGCGGGAGAAGCTAGCGCTAAATTCTCGTTGATGTTGGGTGATTTGGCAACGTTTGATTGCCGGATATCCCAGCTTCCCAGAGAACAAGATGTGACAGATTATTTTAGGTGGAGAAATGAGGATGCGCATAGAAATGCACTAAATGCTCATTGCTACTGGATATTGAGAGAGCAGCAAGGAAAGACCGCTAAAGCAGCTAACAATAAATTAGAAGGTAAATCAGTGGCCTATAAAAATGAGCTTCTTTTTCAGCATGGAATCAATTTTAATGATTTGCCAAGCTGGCAGAAAAGAGGCATTGGAGTTTACTGGGAGGGCTATCAGAAGTTGGGATGGAATCCAATAAAAGAAAAAGAAGAATCTACCCTAAGAAGACGATTGACCATAAATTTGGATATTCCGAAGGGTAATTCTTACGATGAATTTGTGTCAAAAATCATAAGAATTTCTGAAAATCCCTAACAAAATAGTATCACAGCTCTCGCTTCATAATATAATCGGTCTGGGGATCTTGGCCTAGCATAAAAGTATAGGAACCTATTTTGCTGAAGCCCTTCCTTTCATATAGGCGTATGGCTCCGGGATTCTGGCTCCAAACTCCTAGCCACACAAAATCAAACTGCTGATCCTGCGCCATTTGTATAATTTTGTCCAGCATCCATTGCCCTAACTGCTGCCCCTGATATTCCTGAAATACATAAAGTCGGCATATCTCCAAGGCAGTTCCTTCTTCGGAAACGGCTGTAGGTAAACCGTGCTTCACTTTAAAATATGCAAGCATCTTTTGTTTCCATTGTATGAAAAAATAGCTTACATGAGGGTCTTGAAGTTCCTGTAAAAGTTGAGCCTCACTAAATGCTTCCTCCAGGTATTCCTGTATATCTGCTTCCGTATTGGCATTGCCAAAAGCATCTATAAAAGTCTGTTTACCAATGTATTGTAATTCTTCTAAGTGTTGCGTGTTAAGGGAAATCAATTTCAATTTTTCCCTGTCAATATTTACAGAACTCATCATTTAAGCCGGAATAGGTTTGCTAGGTTTAGTCCGTTAAAATAGGATACTCGTCTAAAAAAACCTTAGCCCAAAAGGTATATGTTTACTTTTTATTACCTTAAGCACTTACGGGGATTCCCTGTTCAAAGATATATTTACCCATAACAACCTAATGATGAAAAACAAAATACATTCAGGAAAGGCCATCCATCGGCGCGACTTTATGGCTCAAGCCGGCCTGGCTGCTGGCGCAGTCTTATTGCCGTCTTATCTCATTGGCAAGTCTGCCCCGCAACGTTTCATGTCCTCCCTTAAAGTTAAGGGCGTAAATCTGGGCGTCATCACCTATAGTTTTCGCAGCATGCCCAGTAGTGCAGAAGAACTGCTGGGCTATCTATCGCAACTGGGGCTGAGTACCGTAGAACTAATGGGCAATCCCATTGAAGAATACGCTGGCGCTCCTGCTGGGCCAGGCTGGAAGAGGGGAGAACTGACCGCAGAAGAAAAAGCCGAGCGGGATAAGTATACGGAAGCATTGAAAAAGTGGCGCACCTCAGTTTCAATGGACAAGTTCAAAGAACTAAGCAAGAAATACAATAAGGAAGGTGTAGCCGTAGAAATTGTCAAGTTTCCGCTAGACCGGATGTCGGATGAGGAGATTGACTATAGCTTCAGGGTAGCCGATGCGATGGGTGCTAAGGGCATTACCCTGGAGCGCTCTGATGAGGCCGTCAAAAAATTAGCGCCTTTTGCGGATAAACATAAAAAAACGATTGGCTACCATAACCACGCCAAGGTAGATTTCAACAGTTGGGATGCCGCGCTGCAATATTCCAAATACAATGCGCTTAACCTGGATATAGGTCACTATGTAGCCGGAACCAACGAATCCCCTATTCCGCTCATTAAGAAGTACCATGACCGTATTTTGAGCCTTCACATGAAAGACAGGAAGAAGGACAATGGTGATAATGTGCCCTGGGGTCAGGGGGATACGCCTTTAAAAGAGGTTTTACAGCTGATGCAAAAGGAAAAGTACCCCTTTATGGCGACCATAGAACTGGAATACCCAATTCCCGAAGGCTCTGACGCGGTAAAAGAAGTAGCTAAATGCATAGAATTCTGCCGGGACGCTATTGCCTGATAGCTTCAATTTGTCAATATCCCAAAGCCCGCGATGAAAATTGCGGGCTTTCTTTGTAAAAGCTGACCCATAATTAAGGGAAAGCGAGTACGGGAAAGTCTTAGAAGAAAGTTTATATGATAGGAAAGAGGTGACAGCGTGTTTGGTTGACTGTTTGGTAAAAATAAATTAGCGCAAACAGTCAGAACCTACATCCAAACTACATAGGAGTGAATGCAGCAAGGTTTTATAGCATTATTCTTAGTAAAGTAGCCTGTAAAAAGGGTCAAAAGTCAGTATTTTGGTCTGAAGTTGTAAGGTCTAACCATCATTAACCTATTGTTTGCTGTAAAGTAATGAGGTAAACGTAGTGTTATATGTTTCCCTCGGGCCAAAGTAATGGATTATCACCACTAAAATGTCTTTTTTTGTACTTAACATAGAGGGTGAAATATACGGGCAAACGTAAGTAAAACGCCAATTTTAATAAGAACTTGATGCCCTCAATATTCATGGTGGGCATTTGTTCTAACATTTTTTTTGTGTGAAGCCATCGGCATCCTGCTCACAGACTATATTTATCCTACCTACACTTTTTGGTCAAAAGGTTACACCCAACAGCTTGTGATTGACTATCGATGCGCCCCCTATTTATATTTATTAAACAGTTGTCAGTATGCACGGACAAAATGATTAAATTAGGCATAACAGTATGATCATGGCACGCTTTACTTTTGCTTTTATTCTGGTACTCCTTTGTGCCTTTTCCCTGCATGCCCAGTCAAGCCTTGATAGCTTGCAAGCACAGCTTCACCGTGCCCCTAAAGGCCCTGAGCGTTTTGGCTTGCTAGGGCAAATCATTTGGGAATACGCCAGCACCCGCGATCAACTAGCCCCGGCGCATCAGTACGCTGACAGTATGCGATGGCTCGCCGAAGAACTAAAGGATGAAAGAGGACTGGCCTATGCACAATTTTACTATGGTATAATTGCCCGGCATGAGGGAAATTTTTCTCAAGCTTTAGGCCATTTGCAGCAGTATGTTGACTACCATGCGGGCCATAGCGATTCTACCAAGGCAGCCTCCGGCTTATTTCAGTTAGGGTGTGTGCATACGGAAATGGGCAATTACAATGAAGGGCTCTCGGCTTTTCAGCGCACCCTCAATATACACGAAAAAGATGGGTTCTGGTATGGCGTTGGCTTTACGCTGAACGGCATCGGCGAAATATATAAGGTGGGCAAGAAGTATGAAAAAGCTATTGACACTTATCAAAAAGCCCTGTCAATTTTTGATACCCTGGATGCACCCGCCGACCAGTCGGATGTTTTAAATAACCTGGCTAACGTCTATGCCGATACCCATCAATTTGAAGAAGCCAGGAAGTACTATGCCCAGGCATTGAGCATTGACAAAGCTTCAGGATTTGAATGGTCCATAGCTTATGACCTGGAGAATATTGGCACCATGCACAACAGTATGCAGCAGTATGACAGTGCCCTGGCCTATCAACTTCAGGCATTGGCTATCCGGGAACGTTTGCCTCAGCAGCATGAGATTGCCATGAGTTACAAACAACTAGGCGACACTTACCTCTTTTTGAAAAACTACTCGTTGTCCAGGCAATACCTGACTAAGGGGATGACTATTGCCGCAGCAATAGAGGCTAAGCCCCTGATGCGTGATTTGTATGATGTACTCGCCAGGCTTTATGCCGAAGAAAAAAACTATGCCCAGGCGTATACCTATCACCAACTGTATGCCAGCCTGAAAGATAGTGTGCTGAATGAGGAGAGTACCAAACAACTCAATGAACTACAGACCAAATACGAAACTGCCGAAAAAGATAAGCGGATAGCATTGCTGGCGGGGGAAAAGGAATTGCAGCAGAAAGAAGCCGAGCGACAGGCTACCTTAAAAAAAGCTTCGCTGCTGGGCTTACTGTTATTGAGCATATTAACAGGCTTGCTGGTCTATATCTTTCGGCAGCGCTTACGCAACCAAAAGCTGCTGGCCACTAAGAGCGAAGAACTCAACGAAGCCACTTTCAAACAGCAAGTCAGTGAACTGGAAATGAAAGCCCTACGGGCGCAGATCAACCCGCACTTTCTGTTCAACTGCATGAACTCCATCAACCGCATGATCCTGGAAGGGGAAACCGATAGTGCTTCCCTCTACCTGACCAAGTTTGCCAAACTGGTACGCCTCATCCTGGAAAACTCCGAGACTGCTCGGGTATCCCTAGAAAACGAACTGGCAATGCTGGAATCGTATATCCAACTAGAAGCGTTGCGTTTTAAAGGAAAAATCCGCTACACCATATCAGTAGACGAATCCATTGAACCGGAAAGCACCTACCTCCCGGCCATGGTATTGCAGCCCTTCGTAGAAAATGCCATCTGGCATGGGCTGATGCATAAGGAGCATGCAGGAATGATTACTATTGTGGTCAAAGAAGAAGATGACCGGCTATTGTGTACCATAGAAGATGATGGGGTAGGCCGGGAAAAAGCACAGGTACTACAGGAAAAATCGGTGCTGAAAAGCAAATCTATGGGGATGAAAATCACCGAAGAACGTCTGCGCTTGCTTAGCAAAGAACGCCTGGAACAGCTCATCCGCATTACCGACCTAAAAGATGCCATGAATTTTGCCCTGGGCACGCGGGTAGAGATCAATATTCCTATATCCTAAATATGATTACTGCCATTCTCATTGATGATGAAACCGACGCCCGGGAAGTACTCCGAATGGCAATAGAAAAGTATTGCCCGGAAGTATCCCTCATCGGTGTTTACGAAAATCCTGAACAAGGGCTGACAGCTATTCAGGCGTTGCAACCTGATCTGGTGTTCCTGGATGTGCAGATGCCCCACCTCTCAGGCTTTGATTTGCTCCAACAACTCTCACCCCTCCGCTTTGAAGTAATCTTTGTCACGGCCCATGATCAATACGCCATTAAGGCGATCCGCTTCTCTGCCCTGGACTACCTGCTCAAGCCGGTAGACATAGAAGACCTGGTACACGCCGTAAGCAAAGTGCAGGCGCGTTTGCAGCAGAAAAACAGTGCGCCCCAGTACCAGTCGGTGCTCAACAATATACAGTACCGAGCCAGAAAGATAGAAAAACTGGCTGTGCCCACCTTGGAAGGCATTGAATTTTTTGACACCGATGACATCATCTACTGCCAGGCCGATGGCAACTATACCCGCTTATATTTGAAGAGCCAAACGGGTAGACTTATCTCCAAAAACCTGAAAGACTTTGAAAACCTTTTGGCAGAATCAGGTTTTTGTCGGGTGCATCATTCATCCCTGATCAATATCAAACACGTACAGAAATACGTGAAAGGCGAAGGCGGCTACGTGATTCTGACCGACGGGTATCACGTGGATATTTCGCGGCGTAAGAAAGAAGGGTTTTTAAAGATGCTTAGCCGACTATAAATTCAATCTCCAATGTAGTGGGCTGGCAATCTCAGTAGCTGATCGTCATCCCTTTACCTTTCTGAATCCCAAATGCTCACCACTTACCAGCATAGTCTACCGCTTGTAAACGCTAAGCAACCAGTTATATAATGCCAATTCAATGTCATACTGAAACGAAATACTTTTGAGTAATTCAACTTTATTCACTAACCACAAATCAACAAAAGCTATGAAAAAGATTCGAAAAATCTCGTTGGCAGTATCTATTTTACTGGTACTAGCCATCCCAATCATTTCTTGCGAACAAGAAACCGGGGTTCTTTCCGAAAGTAGTTCTACAGAAGTAGAAATGAAATCGGCATCAACTCAAGCAAAACCGTTAACTCTATCGCTAAAGAAAGTTTCGAGTAGTATCATCAACAAACAATCTTTAGCTACTCTAAAAGAACATCGACCTGCGTTATACAAAAAACTACTTGTAGAAGGTAATAAACTTCGAGCGAGTAAAAGCTACACCCTATACGAAGGAGGTCACTTGACTGTGATAATTTCGGCCAAAGATGTGGAAGAAGCTCCTGAAGAAACGCCGTTAACTGTGACCAGCGGCTATGAAAGAGTTCCTATAGATATTATTGGAAATGCAGTACTATATGCTGTGTGCCAGTGTGAAGAGGGTGATGATGATTGTAAGTTTGAACGAGATGAACGGGGAAACCTTGGAGAGTGTACGGGTGGGGCATGCGGAGATTGCCGAGGCGGTTTTGAAATGAGTGATCCTGATGGCAACATCGCAGAGGTACAAGCATCCTTCTAGTCCTCCGTATTTCATTTATTCAACACTGTAGAAGAAGAACTGGTAACTGGTCGTAGCGGACGCTACGACCCAAGCCAGGCACCTCAAAAAAAAGTAGAGTGGATGCTCTCGTCTTCGTTGTTAGAGGGAAGACCGAGTTGATGCTACAATTAATGGTGAACCACTTATCCATTCGGGCTATTCAGTTGGGTCAAATTCCCTATTTTTCCTATCAATATTTAGTAGGCCAAACAGCACTTGCTACCTGACTAATACCCAACCACTAACGCTATCACGATGAAAAAGAACCATCATTTTATTAGCCTGCTGAGCCTGCTGAGCCTGCTAGGGCTGAGCGCACTCCTTTGGGCTACTTCCTGCGAACCGGACCTGGAGCCGGACCAAAACCAGCCCTATAATCCTACGAACCCGAACAACCCGGTGACCCTTGCCCCTGATGAGGCTTCGGAGCTTCTGCTGCTGACCGATGCCATTAAAATAACGGGAGATTTGCCTGCTGCACCCGAAGGGCCGCTACAAATCAGCGTGGAAGACACCATTTATTTGATAAGTGGCAGGTCCTTTGGTACCAGGCTGGTGGTCAGATATGACGGACAACAAGAAATCAGCGGTTTTTATGTGGGTATCCCGAACAGTTCCTTTTATTATGATGTGCCCGTGGTTGTTGCGGAATCCGGTGACTCCACCGAAGTACTTTACATTAATATGAAAGATGCGGGTGGCCTAGACTGGGATGGACTGGACTGGGAACCATTTACCATAGAAATACTACCGCATGGCCCCGGTAATCTACCGTTTAAGAAATTTATCAGAAAGCTAAAGGTAGAAAAACCGAAAGCAAAAGACCCTTGCAGCCCGCTTGTTGCTCCCCCGGAGTGTTATTCTGATATTTATGGTAACAGAGTATGTGACTACGTGGGGGGTGCATATTCCTGGATATGGGAGTTTACGGTGGCAGAAGATGCCAGTGGTGATATCTACACGGCCTATGCCCCCTTTATGTTTCTTAACATTCCACCCTTCAAACACGGAGGCTGCTGCTGGAACGGCTTCAGCGAACCCTCCAAATACGATCCCTACTGCGTACCGGGTAACCCGGAATACCATGAGGTAACAGTGGACAATGCCTACTTCGTCAGGTACTTTGAGCGGTTGGATTTGTTTGATGACAATACCTACGAACGAAGCTTAAGAACCGAGACCTCTAATTATAATACCGACTCCTCCAACTATTGCCTTGGCGAAGCAGGCTATAGTACCAGGGATCACTATACGGAAGAACATGGCACTCATAATTTTGCCTCCGGAAAGAAAACGATCAACTTCACCCGGCTGGATTACCATTCAACCAATAATGAGGACGGTACCTATCTTTTATGGGCGGCGAATGATGGTGAGATCTTCTATACCTGCCATACGTTGATCATCAGCTATATATTTCAGGGAGAAAAATGGTCGGATGTATACAAGCGTAATTTCCGAAGTGGTCTGGGAATGGAGTCTAACATGTACCCGGAATTTTATGATTAAGGGAAATACACTTATCCAGCGAGCAATGGAAATACCTGCCTATAAATATCAGATTATGATCCTCTAGTAAATTTTAAACTAACACAAATACGATGAAAACTTTCAAAACCCATGTACTGTCCGCAGTACTCACTTTCAGCCTCTGCGCTGGCCTGCTCACCTTCTCCGCTTGTGACAAAGATGATGAGGAAGATGATATGAAGAACGAAGTTTGCGAACAACTGGAATGCCTTAATGGTGGTAATGCGATCAAAGAAGTTGAATTGGGTGGATGCAGGTGTATCTGTCCGGCAGGCTATAGCGGGGTGAATTGTGAGATCAAAAATCCGGACTGATCCATTGGATAGATGGGGATTTTGAAGATAAACTCTTGATTGATTCAATCTCTGAAACAGGTATTTGCTTATTCACGCCGGATAGAAAATTATCCATTACACCCAAAAAGATACACTCATGCCACTAACCAACAACCTCTTCAAATTCATGGCCCTGCGGCCAGTCCAGAAGGTTTCCGAAGAAGATCTACGCCAGCATTTTATCCCTTATGCACCCGACGGCGATCAGCCGAAAATCTACGAACAACTGATGGCCCAGGACAGCTTGGCTAAGCGCAAACAGTTGGCCGCTGAGTTCATTTTGTCGTCCAACTATGTCAATAGTTATAGTTACAACGCCGACTGGGTGGCCCCTCTACGACAAATCATGAATTTGCTGAACAACTTCATCAAAAAAGGAAATGAACCGGATTCCGCCCGACAGGAAGCGCAAAAGTGGTCCGACCAGCATTCGGAAAAGTTGACCGAGATCAAAAACCAGCTCTGGAGCAGCCTCTATGCCACCGTGCTCAGTCCCCGAACGCTACCTCATGACCGCCGAGAATTAATCAACCTCATTCGTGCACTCTTTTTCGTAGAAAATCGGGATACCTTGGATAATCGGAAAAAGGTGGCGGAACTTCTGATAGCCAAGCCACTCATTCCCGAAGAACTATTTATCGCCCAGCCTACTCCAACCACCCCAGATGATGGGCCTGCTGCCCCTACCTGGCAAAAGCAGAAACTCAAGTTATTTGAATATTTGCGCGACCAGGCCCATGCCTTGCAAGACGCGATTCTTGAAATAGAGACCGTAGAGCGGCGCAGCCTTCACCGACTGGACAATAAGCCTAAAAATACCCCACCCAAGCGTTCATCAACAGGCGACGATAAAAAGGCAATCAGTGTCGGCAGTCCAGGAAATGATCTGTGGCGTTTGACCCCTCATGCAGTGAAAGCACTTAGCGACAAGACAAAGCGTATAGTGAACGACCACCAGTTATCCCTGGAAGAAGACAGTACTATCGACTTGCTTAATGGGCTGGAAAAGGCGCAGCGTCAATATTATGCATCTATATATCAGATTGGCGGGCTACAAGCAGTAAAGACCGCCGGGCTCATGCGCACCAGTACACCGATGGAAAGTATTCCGCGTGAACTGCTGGACGAATTGACACATTCGTACAATATGCCCTGGTTATACCCGCAGATAGAAAAGCGTTTTGATGAAACGATAGAAGGCTCCGTCGGCTCAGTGAGGCCTGTTGGGATCGGTGACCTGCTGGTCGTTAAGGAAACGCTATGGAAATACGAAATGGGTGAGGTCGCTCACATTGAGAATGTATTGCAATCCGAAAGCAAAGAACGCGTTCATCGGAGTTTGGACCGTACTGAACAAACTATTTTCAGCGAAACGGAAACCACTACGCAATCTGAGCACGATCTCCAGACTACCGAACGTTTTGAGTTGCAAACGGAAGTACAGAGTACCCTGCAAAAAGATACGGAGATAGGCCTTGGCTTAGAAGTTTCCGGAGGCTATGGGCCGGTGAAGGTAACCGCTTCTGCCGAATACGCTACCAGTACCTCTCAGACCGATAGTGCCAGTTCAGCCAGCAACTTTGCCCAGGAAATAGTCGATCGTTCTGTTGAATCACTCACCGAACGCATCAAAGAAAGCCTGACCACCACCATAGTTAATGAGATAGAAGAAACCAATACTCACGGCTTTGATAACACGGACGGAACGGGTCATATTTGCGGCGTCTACCGCTGGGTAGATAAATATTACCTGGGGCAGATATACAACTATGGCAAACGCCTCATGTTTGAGTTTATCGTCCCCGAGCCGGCCTCATTTTATCTCCATGCGCGTAAAGTTGGTGTGG
>JBBSOG010000067.1:0-17664 GCA_038259985.1 Cytophagales bacterium | reverse complement strand
GCACACTTCACTCGTTGATGTGGATATAACGCTTTTCCAAAAACTCAACTCTCCTGACTACTTTAGCATTTACCCCCCGGTCAACCAGGCGATATTTGCCGTAGCGGCTTGGTCTTTTCCTGATTCTGTCATGGGAAGCACCTTATTTATTAGGCTTTGTATGCTAATTGCCGAGGCGGGTAGTTTGTATTTGTTGTTTCGGTTTGCCAAACAATATGCTATTCCTACCAAAAGGGTTTTGCTGTATGGCCTTAACCCCTTGATTATTCTTGAGCTAAGTGGCAACCTGCATTTTGAGGCTTTGATGATCTTTTTTCTGTTGCTGAGTTATTTTTTCTTAGAAAAAAACCGCTTGCTGATCAGTAGCTTTTTCTTCGCCCTGGCGGTGTGCACCAAATTGCTTCCGCTAATTCTTTTGCCGCTTTATCTGCGCCGTCTGGGAAAGAAGAAAGCCTTTTTATTTTATGCCACTACGGCCGTCATTTCACTGCTTTTGTTTTTGCCTCTTCTCAATATAGAACTCATCCGGGGCATCAGCGAAAGTGTGGGTTTGTACTTCCAAAAGTTTGAGTTCAATGCCAGTATTTACTACATCGTGCGGGAGATTGGCTACATTAATAGAGGCTATAATATTATTGAAACCGTTGGGAAGTGGCTGGCTATCAGTACTTTTTTGGGGATTATACTTTTCAGTATGTTTGAGTGTAAGGCTAAGCTTCCTGTGGCCTGGTTATGGGTTTGGATGATTTACCTGGCGTTAGCGACTACCGTACACCCCTGGTATATCGCGCCACTGATAGCTTTCAGTATCTTCACCCATTATCGATTTATGATCGTCTGGTCCTGGCTGATCTTTTTCTCCTATGCCGGATATACAGCGAATGGATTTGAGGAAATACTGAGTATTACTGTGATAGAATATACTGCTGTGGTGCTGGTGATGGCGTATGAGCTTTGGAGAAATTATTCAGGCAAAACTGAACTATCAGGCACATAAAGAAAACTAACAGCACTATCTGCTTTAGGAATTACCTTATCCGGTTGTTCCTGTTCTGGGGATGAAGGGAGTTGACGCATAGACCTCAGAACCAGAAACCCCATAACCCCTACGGCAATCACCCCCACATAAAAAGCGATTAATAAGATCTTTTTCAGTAAGTCCATCGCTGGTTCCAGTTGTAGCGGGAGAAACGATGGTGCAACTCATCCGGGCTATCCCTGAAAGAAGCGTAATACATCCAGGCGATAAGTCCGGAAATCAGTAAGGAAAGTCCAACCGCATTGCCCAGGCTATCTACCAAAAAGCCCATCAGGATCGTGGTGACCATAAAGCTCATCAGGAACCAGTGGCAACTCATCGTCCATAAGTCGCGCCTTTTCCAGGAAGAAACATAGCGCAACACATTCAGTTCGCTTCCCCACTGATGTACCAGTTTGAAGAAATGTTCATCTACCCGGTACAGCAGTACAGGGTCCAGGTCAACCAGTGGGCGTTGGCGTTTCTCCAGTTCAAAAGCTTCGGGCGGGGCCACGATAAAAAAGTTTTGCGCCACTTCATCATCACTGAGTTGATGGTCATGCTGAAAATGTTTGACTTTGGAAGCAAACTGGGTGTCTACCGGCCCGCGGTAAAAATGGCTGGGCAGCATACGCATGCTGTAATCCATGCACACCTGGTGCACATCATCTATGTGGAATACCTCGCCCTGATATTTATCTTTCAGTTGAAGTTGCCGTACCCAATGCTCTTTTTCATTGTTGATGGCATTGGCCGAAAGTCCTAAACTTTGCAGGGCTTTTTGTTCCTTTTCACTTTCCTGACGTAATATTTCCTGAATGTCGGCGAGGGGGGCATGATTAATAAAGCGCTGCTGACGGCGGCGGTCAGCGTAGGTCAACTCATCTTGAAGGTTCATCGTGCAAAAAATTAAGGTATGACAAGCTTTTTCTTCAGAATAATGTAGCCATTTTTTTTGTATAAAGAAATAGCCTTTTGGTTTTAATACACTGCTAACCCGCTGATTAACAGCAGAATGAATACAAACGAGCTTAAACTAAAACTTTATGCCTACGAAAAATGAGTAAAGTTGTGGATAAAAAAAGCGCACACCAATGAATGATGTGCGCTTTCTCATAAAAATCTAATTCAGCTTATTTCATAGAATCAACCGCGTTCAAATCATCAAAAGCTTGCTTAAGTCTCTTGGTAATAGCCTCTTCGCCTTTGCGTAGCCATACGCGGGGGTCATAAGACTTTTTGTTAGGCGAATCATCACCTTCAGGATTACCGATCTGGGCTTGCAGATACGCTTCCTTCGCCTGGTAATAATCTTTAATACCCTCCCAGAATGCCCACTGTACGTCGGTGTCAATGTTCATCTTGATTACTCCGTAAGTCACCGCTTCGCGGATTTCTGCCTGGGTAGAACCTGAGCCTCCGTGGAACACAAAGTTTACCGGTTGATCTTCAGTGGTAGACAATTCTTCTTTAATATACTTCTGAGAGTTGAGAAGAATCTTAGGCGTCAGCTTTACATTACCAGGCTTGTATACACCATGTACATTACCGAAGGCGGCAGCAATGGTGAAGTTGTCGCCTACTTTAGAAAGTTCTTTGTAAGCATAAGACACCTCTTCGGGTTGGGTATACAGCTTGGAAGCATCTACATCGCTATTGTCCACGCCATCTTCCTCCCCGCCGGTTACGCCCAGCTCTATTTCTATAGACATGCCTATCTTGTACATGCGCTGATAGTATTCCTTGCTGGTCGCAATATTTTCTTCCAAAGGCTCTTCCGAAAGATCTAGCATGTGTGAGCTGAAAAGCGGTTTTCCGTGCTCTTGGTGATATTTTTCACCCGCGTCCAGTAGCCCATCAATCCAGGGAAGCAGCTTCTTGGCAGCATGGTCGGTGTGCAGGATAACCGTTACGCCGTACTTTTCGGCCAGCGTATGCACGTGCATCGCCCCGGAGACAGCCCCGGCAATGGAAGCCTGCTGCGCTTCGTTACTTAAGCCCTTGCCAGCATAGAAAGCAGCGCCTGAGTTAGAAAACTGGATGATGACGGCAGAGTTTACCTCACGGGCAGTCTCCAGTACAGCATTAATGGTATTGGTTCCGGTTACATTCACGGCGGGCAGGGCAAAGCCCTTCTGATTCGCGTAAGTATAAAAACGCTTCAGATCATCGCCGTATAAAACACCTGGTTTAAAAGTTTCTTTCATCGCTATAGTATTTATTTCAAAGGGTGGCAATATAGAGAATTCCGGCTGTCCTGCATGAGTAGAAAAGGTATTTTTGTAGAAAAGAGACGTTGGAACAGATAAAAATGCTTATTTTTTGCCCACTACCTGAAATTTTACATTGATGATGCACAAACTAAACATCTACCCTATTCTACGCTTATTTGCTTGTTCATTATGGCTACTTTCCTGCCAAGAACCGGCAGATACGGAGGAAGCCACGGTTACTTACCAAAAATGGCATAAAATAAGTCTTAACTTTGAAGGCCCCCAGACCAGCGAACAGGCAGAAGCCAATCCTTTTCTCAATTACCGGCTGATGGTTACTTTCAGCCACGAAAATAAAACTTATGTAGTTCCCGGCTTCTATGCTGCTGATGGCAATGCTGCCGAAAGCAGTGCAGAGGAAGGTAATATCTGGCAGGTTAATTTCACCCCCGATGCCGAAGGCAGGTGGGAATATGAAGCTTCTTTTCGGAAAGGCGATAGCATTGCGGTCAGTGATGATCCCCAGGCAGGGGAAGCGGTGGCTTTTGACGGTAGTAGTGGTTCTTTTGAAGTGGGTCCTTCAGATAAAGAAGGAAGAGATTTTCGTGCCCGGGGTAAGCTGAGATACATCGGAGAGCGCTACCTTCAGTTTGCTGAAACCGGCGGATACTACCTCAAAGGCGGAACAGACAGCCCGGAGAACTTACTGGGATACGAAGATTTTGACGGTACTTATTTTGGTGGACAGGAAGGGCAACAGGAAGGCGAGGCTGCGGCTGATAAAGACCTCCACCGCTACGCGCCTCATGTACAAGACTGGCATGAGGGTGATCCCAGTTGGCAGGGTGGAAAAGGCAAAGGTATTATCGGAGCATATAATTATTTGGCAGAGAAAGGCATGAACGCATCTTATTTCCTCACCCTTAATATCGGTGGTGATGGCAAGGATGTGTGGCCCTATACTGGCTACGATGAGCGCTACCGCTTTGATTGCAGTAAGCTGGCCCAGTGGGAAAAAGTATTTTCCCATGCCGACAGCCTGGGTATCATGCTGCACTTCGTGGTGCAGGAAACTGAAAACGAACTTATGCTGGATGGCGGGGATACCGGCATCCAGCGAAAGCTTTATTTTCGCGAATTGATCGCTCGCTTTGCCCACCATCTGGCCGTTACCTGGAATATGGGAGAGGAAAATGGCTACGCTAAGTTTACGCCTAATGCCCAAAATGATGCTCAGCGAAAAGCAATGATGACCTATGTCAAGAACACAGATCCTTATAAGAATTTTGTGGTATTGCATACCCATTCATCTCCCAAGCCCCGCTATGATATTTTGGATTCTTTATTAGGTTTTGAGCACCTGGACGGGCCTTCCATGCAGATCAATCCCACCAGCGATGTGCATGCAGAAACCAGACATTGGATAGCAGCCTCGGCAGAAGCCGGTAAGCCGTGGGTAGTCAACCAGGATGAGATTGGCCCTCATTACCACGGTGTGCTGCCCGATGATATTGACCCGGCCCATGACACTGTCCGCTATGAGGTGCTGTGGGGCAACCTGATGGCCGGAGGTGGAGGCGCAGAGTGGTACTTCGGCTATCGTTTTCCCAATGACGATTTGAATGCCGAAACCTTTCGTACCCGGAATAATATCTGGGAACAAACCCGCTACGCACTGGACTTTTTTCATAAGTACCTGCCTTTCTGGGAGATGGCGTCAGCTGATGCTTTGGTAGATGCCGAAGGGGCCTATTGTTTTGCTAAACCTGGAGAGATATATGCCATTTACACCCGCGATGGAGCAGCGGTGCAGCTTGACCTAGAGAATTCGGAAACAACTTATTCGGTGCAGTGGTACAATCCCAAAACCGGTGGTGAGTTGGTAGATGGCGCAATCACTGAAGTCAGCGGGCCGGGACAGGTAGCTTTAGGATCACCGCCCTCAGCGCCACAAGAAGACTGGGTAATGCTTGTTAAATCTTTAGAATAATAGAAATCATGATGAACCAAAGAAAGTTTTTTGTAAGCTTATACACTGCGCTTGGCCTTAGCTTCGCCTTGCTTTTAGTATTGGCCACGCCTAAAGACCAGCGTCCAGATCAGCAGGTTGACCAGGTACCGGTCATCAAAGCGGAGGATTTGAAAGCCCGTTTACAAGACAAGGAAAAGAAATTCATTTTGCTGGATACCCGCTCGGTGGAGGAACACCAAAGTGGCTATATCAACGGCGCACGCTTTATCAATTTTGAGACTTTTCAGTTAAAAGAGGTAGAAGACATTCCCAAAGACCAGCCCATTATCGTCTACTGTCTCTCCGGTGGACGCAGTAATCGTGTGGGTATACAATTGCTGGAAGCGGGGTATAAAAATGTGCATAATCTGGAAGGTGGCATGCGTCACTGGAAAGAAAAAGGATATGCTGTAGTTTATGAATAAAGAAGCACTCATCATTTTTGTAAAAAAACCGGAAATCGGTAAGGTCAAAACCCGGCTGGCAAATACAATTGGTGACGAAAAAGCCTTGGAAGTTTATCACCAACTTTTGCAACGTACCCATACGATTACGCAGGTGCTTAAGCAGGATAAAGTCGTGTATTATACCCCAGATATTGTACATCATGATTTGTGGAATGAAAGCGGCTATCTGAAAGCCTTGCAATCAGATGGGGATCTGGGAAAACGAATGCTCCAAGGTTTTGAAGAAAGATTTGAAGCAGGCCATCAAAAGGTATGCATCATTGGTAGCGATTGTTACCAATTGACCAGCGAAATTATAGAAAAAGCTTTTGCCGCGTTGATACAACATGACGTGGTGATCGGCCCTTCCACCGATGGCGGGTATTATTTGCTGGGAATGAAAAAACTGCATGTTGCGTTGTTTCAGAATAAGTCATGGAGCACATCCAGCGTAACAGAGGAGACTGTTGAAGTAATCAAAAAAGAAGGTTTAAGCTGTTTTCTTTTGCCTGAGCTGACCGATGTAGACGAAGAGAAGGACTTAGAGACAATGCGTTAATGGTACTGCAAAATGTCGGATGATGGAAACACAATTTTCAGGAGTAAAAATAGAGATTGTACAAGGAGATATCAGTCGGCAAGCGGACATGGACGCTATCGTTAATGCGGCCAATGCTGAGCTTCGTGATGGCGGAGGGGTAGCCGGGGCTATCCATCGTGCAGCCGGGCCGGAATTAGAAAAAGCAGGCCGTCCGCTGGCACCTATTGCCCCCGGTGAAGCAGTCATTACCCAAGCTTTTCAATTGCCTAACCAATGGGTGATCCACTGCCTCGGCCCGGTATATGGAAGGGACAAACCGGAAGCACAGTTGCTGGCTAACTGTGATGCAAACGCACTCTTGCTGGCAGAAAAACATCAGCTAAAGTCTATCGCTTTCCCGGCTATATCCACAGGAATATTTGGCTATCCTTTAGCGGAAGCTGCCCGGGTCATGTTACAAAGCATACAAAAAACGGCAGAAAAACTATCCTCAGTACGGCATATCCGTATAGTTTTGTATAGTCAAAATGACCAAAAAGTAGTAGAAAGAGGCCTTGAACAAATGCAATCATGAAAAAAATAGTAGACAAAAATATAGGAATGCTGCTTTTTTTGGCAGCGATGGCTGGCCTTAGTGCCTGTACCGGTAGCAATGCAGGGAGTACACCAAAAGCAGCGGAGCATTTCCAACAAGAGTGGGCTACGGATGCTATGTGGGATAAAGGGGTGGCTGAAGTGGCTAAATATGATGCACAAAGAGTAGTTTATGGCAAAAATCGCAATTTTGAGTATGTCTACGTGCTGGTCAAAGAGACTTTCAATGAAGAATTTAAGGTTAAAACCGATGATTATGAGCGCAGGGATCTGTTTGACGTAATGAAGATCAATAAGTTTTGCCGGATTCCCACCGATAATTATCCTTACCATTATCTCACCAGCATTTTTTATAAAAGAGAACAGCCGTCTACCGTTTATAAGCTGACCAATACCTCCCAGGAATGGTGTGGTAATACTTCCAAGTCATTTTTGAGCAAAGGCCGAAAGTATAACTTTAGCTACAATAGCTACTGGGACGGACAAGGCATAGGCGAAATGACGGTGGAAGGGGACATCATGTTTGAAGACCAGCTTTCACATGCGCTGCGGGCGCTGGATTTCATTGACGACCTCAAATTTCAGCAGCGAGTAGCAGAATCACAGATCAATAGCAAAGCCACTGAACCCAAGATTTACAACGCTAATTTTAGTGTGAATCTGGTCAACAAGCTTCCCCTCAACACCAATTATGACATGAGCGAAATGCCTGAAGTTTGGAAGGTATCTGTACAACTGGATGATGAAAAGACCAATACCTACTGGTTCAGTGGAAGTTATCCTAACATTCTGCTCAAGCAAGAAACCTGGGACGGACAAAAACTGGAACTCAAGGAAAGCTATATGGATGCTTATTGGAACAGCTAAAGATCAAACTTCACCTCATCTTCATGTTCAAAGGGTACCCGAAAAGGCAAGCCGTTGACGGTAACCCGTGCTTTGCCCTCAAAGCGTACTTTCTTCTTGGCCCCATTGAGCATACTCAGAGCGGTGCTCAGTAGGTTCATATTAAGGTCAGCCAATGAGAGGGAAACATCAATGGGCACCACAAATTTGCTGTTGGGCATGGCCGTAATATCAAACTGCTGGCTGATATCTTTCACCTTATTTCCTTCTACAAATAAGGTCACATCTACTTGCCTAAGTTTGATTTTTTGTTTGTTGGGATTGAAAAAAACAGCGTCTCCGTTGATTTTGGCGTTGTTCAGTCCTTGGACATCTATTTTAAAGTTTTGAATGCCTTCAAAATTAGGTGCTTCAGGGGTGGAACAGGCAGAAGCCGCCACTGCCAATATCAACATCCACACAAAAAACTTTCCGTTATACTGCTTCCAAAGCTGGTTCATAAGTAATTACTTTTTGTTTCTCCGGTTCAGGAATTGGTATTGACTTTCCCGTTTTGGTATCAATAGCGACCAGCACCATGGCACAGGTGAAGAAGAGTGTACTGTCATGCTTATCAGTAATCATATTTTCCATATGCAAACTGGTATTACCCAATTTAGTCGTTCTGATATGGGCCACCGGGCTTATATCCGGCGTTACCGGAATTTTGTAATCCATGCTGGCATGGGCCAATACCAAGGCCACTGCTTTCCATTCCTGTCGGATCACTTCCCTGAAATAGCCTAACCTAGCCAACTCCAGATATGTCAGGTACACGGCATTGTTAGCGTGTCCCAGCATATCCATATCGGAGTATCGTGCCTGAATCTCAAAGCGGAACCGGTATTTGTCTAAATCTGATAACGAAATCATTACTCAATAATGATAGTGACCTTGTTATTTCTTTTTTCTTCCAGTTGGTCGGTCTTTATGCCTGCCCCATAATTGTTCATGTCACCTTTTTCTACATTGACATAAAACTCCTGGGCAGCCAGTTCATTAAATTTTGCCCGGCCTTTACTGTCGGTATACTTAACCCCTTGGATTGGGTTAGTTTCCTTCTGGTAATCTTCTTTGTTGTGAAAAAGTTGCACCTGAGCACCCTCCACCACATTACCCAGGTTATCCCTTACGGTAAGTTCCAGAGAGGTTTTAAAAAGCTGAAGCGGTTTGCCATCGGCTTCAGGCACACCAGCAGAAGGCACAGTTTGGCAGCTCATGAGAAAGAAAACAATAAGGAAGTAAGCTTTAGGAATCATCATCTTAAAAGTGTTTAATTAAATTTATGTTGGAATAATATTTTAAACATAACGTTAGCTTAGATTAGCATTTAAATTTTATAACACAAGCTTTCTCAACATGTTATCATTTGTTTCTTACAAAAAACTTTGCTGCGCAATATTACAAATATTATGCTTATGTACAGGTGCTCTTCCGCTAAGCGCACAAAATACTGAGCCTCTTTTTTCCAGACAAATATCAGGAAATAAGCCTTATTATAGCAAGGAGCAAGTTAACATAGTTTCAGCCAGCTTTTATACGGTGAAGCCAGCTTTTAACTTCACCGCTTTGTCCGTGGAAATTGATCGCTCAGCAAGCTTCGAAGGCGTTTATGTGGTCATCGGGCAAGATACATTTTTGCTGCGAGCGGATGAGCACCAAGCTGAAGAACAACGCCATCAACAATCTGTTTTGCTCATTTTTGATCAGCCTCAAGCATCCTTTACTTTCTACCCGGCTACTATCCATGGAGAGGTGTCCTTCTCGCTGATCAATGCGGAAAGTGGAAGAGAAAAAGCCAACCAACGCATGCAGCAATTACAGAAAAAAGCAGCGCCTGACCAAAGTACCAGTTGCCAATTGCCCGAGATTTTGCATACTTCTGTGTGGCGGACGGGACTGCCGCAGCCATCCTACTCCCGCACTGAAACTAATGTAAGACACGTCATTGTGCATCACTCAGCAGGCTCCAATACTGATACAGATTATGTGAATGTGGTGCGTAATATTTATCTTTTTCATACCCAGGTCAATGGCTGGTCGGATATCGGCTACAATTACCTGATTGCCCAGGATGGTACTATCTTTCAGGGCAGAAGTTTCAGCAATGACCAGCTAGACAATGACGAAGTACAGGGCGCTCATTTTTGTGGCAAAAACTCGGAAACGATGGGTATATGTATACTTGGGAATTATAACACTGCTGTGCCTACCGATACTTCCGTAGCTTCGCTGATCAAACTTACCAGTTGGAAACTGGACAAAGAATCACTTGATCCCCTGGCGAGCAGCAGCCATCCGGCCAATAGTAATCTGGGGGTAATTGCCGGGCACCGCAATGGTTGTGCTACCGAATGCCCGGGAGAAAATCTATACGTTATGCTAGGTGACATTCGCCTTGAAGTAGAAGCGTACATTGCGTCAGGCTGTGGGGAAGAAGAAGAGCTTCAGGTATTTAATGTCTACCCGGTACCGACAGCGGGAAGAATGAATATCAGCTTGCCTTCTGAACAAATACCAGAGGCGATCTGGCTGACCGACGCGACCGGGAAGAAATTCAGCGTCCATGCTTATCAAGATAAGGAAGAAAAAAGTTGGGTTGTAGAAACCGCCGGACTGGCAGCAGGCATGTATATTTTAGAAGTAAATGGGGAAGGTTTTGAGGAAAAACGCAAGCTGCTCATTCACTGATGAAAAAGCGCGGTGACAAAATCATCGTAGCTTTCCGCTTCCAGGAATTGCCGGTCGGAGTAGATACTGGCTAATACTTTCAAATAGCTGGGTTGATTGTCTATCAGCACATGCTCAATAGAAATATTGCCAAACATCTGGTTGTTCTGCACTGAATGCTGTGCCAGATCTTCCGCACTAAGCGGTGGTTTGAGATAATATTTTTCAATACTTTCCACGTAGTTTCCCCGGTCCAGGATGCGACGGTCCGCATTAACCAGCCGATAGCCCATCTTAATCACTTTATCCCGAAAATAATCCGCCAGGTGCTGAAAATTTTTGCTGCCTATCCTTTCATGATAACTAAGCGCAAAGCCGTTAGCATAGGCAGTATTAAACAGATGGATATCAATTTCTGAGCGGATATTGGTCTTTTTGTAGTAATAAGCCATGGCCAGTTCCTTGATGAGTTCTTCCCGTTCTCCGCTGTCTTTCCAATCGTCAAATTCCTTTTGTACTTGCGGACTGCGCTTTAGCACCTCATGAATGGCCCGGGCCTTATCCGAATCTTTATCAGGAAAAAGCTTACCGAAAAGTTTGTCAAAATAGGTCATGGACGGAAAATTTGATGATATTTTACTTGGAAACAGCACTCAGCATAGTCCTTCGTTTCAACGCAGGATGAAATGCGAGAGCTTACGAAGAAGGCGATTGTATCGCCAAGATGATCATGATTTTCTATGTATCTTTCGCGATGCAATCGCGATTCCCCTGCATCTTCGTTGAAAACGAAGACGATGTAATAACTTTAGCCGGATGCATTATACTAGCATTTTTTTTGTAACGAAATTAATCCAATAGTGATTACTCTACCGGACAAATACCCATTCTTTTTCAGAGGATAAGTTTTCGCTGTATTCATAACCAGCTTCAGCAAAAGCCTTGAGCTTTTCCGGGTTATCAATGCGCTGGCGGATGATAAAATTAGCCATCATGCCCCGGGCACGCTTGGCGTAGAGGGCGATCGTTTTATACTGCCCTTCTTTATGTTCTTTAAATACCGATGTAATCACATCTGCCTCTAGTTCAGCAGTTTTGATAGCTTTGAAGTATTCGTTGGAAGCCAGATTGACCAACACTTTGCTCTTCTGGTCTTTCAGCCTTTCGTTGAGTTGCTCGGTGATCTGGCTTCCCCAAAACTGGTAAAGGTCCTTGCCTTTAGGGTTTTTCAGCTTAGTTTTCATTTCCAAGCGATAAGGCTGCATAAGGTCCAGTGGCTTCAGCAGGCCGTAGAGGCCGGAGAGTATACATAAATGCTGTTGTGCAAAATTGAAGTCGGCTTTTTTGTATTCTTCAATAGCAATATCAGTATATACATCCCCTTTGAAAGCCAGCAAAGCCTGCCGGGCATTCTCCGGAGAGAAAGGCATGGAAAAATGCTGGAAACGTTCATGGTTTAGCCTAGCGATGTTCTCACTGACCGACATTAGTTTTTCAAGCTGCTTGACTGATTTTTTGCGCAGTTCCTTCATCAGCTTGTCTGATTCATGAATCAGTGTCGGTTCGGTATAATCAATGTTGGCGAGTTTCAGACGGTCATCAGCAAAGTCCTGGGTTTTGGAAGGGGAAAGAATACTTATCATGAAGAATGTTGAATGATTGAAGATGGAAGTAGAATTGGGAAATTAAGCTTTTTCAGCAACTGATATACTTTTATGAAATGAAAATGTTTGTTGGTACAACAATACCAAATCTATCCGCAAAATCAAGAAAATTACCGATAGTGATACTAAACCAGCTAAACTCTTGATTTGTACATACGTTGTGCATATTATAGCGTACGGAATTTGAATGGGATGAGACCAAAAACAAATTCAATATTGCGAAGCACAAGATTGATTTTTTAGATGCCTCAAGTATTCTGGAACAAGGTAATGTGTTCATAAAAGTATCATCTCATGAAAGTGAAGAAAGGTTTATTGCCATTGGCCTTTATGAAGGAAGATTTATTGCCATTGTTTACACTATGCGAGGCAGTAAATACCGGATTATTTCCGCACGTGCTGCCCGTAAAAACGAAATAAAAGAGTATGAAAATGCAAAAGGAAAAAATCGTTAGCTACACCTCGGAAGAACTTAAACGTATGAAAAGCAGAACCGATTGGGAAAAGGTAGATGCTTTAACCGATGAAGAAATTGAAAAAGCGATTGACGAAGATCCTGATGCCGCCCCTCGGCTAGATGCCCAGTGGTTTAAGGAAGCGGTATGGCAGGGGTACACCCATCAGGCCGACGAAGATAAGGAGCGCATTACGATTCGTCTGGATAAAGAAGTGCTGGATTTTTTTAGGGAAAAAGGTAAAGGCTATCAGGGCAGGATCAACAGCGTACTGCGCGCCTTCATCAAAGCCCAGCAAAACCAACTTTGACTTTTGGCATTTAAAGATAGCCGTATAGGAAAAATGACCCTGGGTCTGTTCCGACAAGGCATGTCACCCGAAAAGCTTGCCCTGACCATCAGTCTGGGCGCAGCGCTGGGGATTATTCCCATCTTTGGTTTTGTCACGGCTGTCTGCGCGGCGATCGCTGCTTGGTGGAGGCTCAATGTGCCTTTGACTTTAGCCGTGCTTTACCTAGTCATGCCTTTGCAGATTTTGCTTTTTGTACCCTTCATCCGCTTGGGCGAACTGCTATTTAGTATTGAAAAACTCCCGCTCGCCCCCGAAAAAATTGTAGACAATCTCCAACTTGATCCTCTCGGCTATGTCACCCAGATATGGCGTTCGGTGTTGGGGGCCTTAGGTGCTTGGGCATTGGTGTCTATTGTCCTGGGCGGTGTGCTTTATTATCTTTCACTTATCCTTATTGTTCGCTTTAAAAAGAAAAAGCCGCTTCGGGATGTGTAATCTTCCTGAAGCGGCTTGCAATTTGGGTTAAAATTGCTTTATCTGATGATCGTGACGCCGCCTCGTTCTTCCAGGAGTTGGCCTGATTCGTTCGTGCTGGATTTATACTTGATCACGAAAGGATAAGTACCCAGGGGCGCATCTTTTCCATTGTAAGTTCCATCCCAACGGAAATTTGGGTCGGCAGAGTAGTACACCAGTTCTCCCCAACGATTGTAAATTTTGACCTCAAAACCATCTGCCGCCACATATTTAGGGTAGACGAAGAAAGTGTTGTTTCGTCCGTTGGGACGGAAAGCATTGGGGGCGACAATCCTGGGTCGGCAGTCATCTACCACTTCTACCGAATCGGTAACCGTACAGCCAAACGCATTGGTGATTTCTACCACATAGGTACCTCCCACATCGGCGACCACATTGGTGGTATTGACAAAATCTCCTTTCGGTGTAAACCAGTTGATGACTGGGGCAAAGGGTACTTCCAGCAAGACACTATTCACATCGGAATCAGGGTCTTGTGTACAGATGGTGCGGGTAGCACCCAGATCAGCGGTGGGTAGTGGATTGCGGGTGATGCTGGCCGAAGCGCTGGCAAAACAACCTCCGGCAGCCGTTTCTACCTCCACCCGGTATTCCCCAATCGGCATCTCGGAGGATACCAGCAGTGAATCACCCACACCGCCGGGAGCAGGATTGCTGGCCTGAATGCGGGTGCCATCGGGACGGAACCAGCGATAAGTGAGGCTATCCGTGCCCTGGGTACGTACCGAAGCGAAAAGCGGAATAGCAGACCCATCGGCGCAGGCACTGCCAAACAGTATATTGACGGAAATGGGCTGGCTTACAATGACCGGAAGCTCATTACCATTTGCGAAACATTGGGAGTTATTCCGTTCGCGTACAACTACACTATAATTACCACTTTCTGAAACTGTAATAGTACGTAGTGCACCCACACTTTGTCCATTGAGTGTCCAGTTATAAATGAGGTCGCGGTCAGCCGCTTCTGGTGGATCGAAATTCACCGTCAATTGTTTCTCGCCGGTTTGGCAACTATTATCCGGTTTTATCTCACCGACATTAATATTATAAGGATCACCAAAAGTCACCCGCACTTCCTGTGTTCCGGGGCAGAGTGGGCTGTTTGTATTTTGAGGATAGGCTCTAACTGTGTAAATACCTGAGCCATGATTAGCTAAATTGATATTTAAGCTGGACAAAACTGGGTCATTCACGATGGGACCGTTGGGGCCAGTCCATTCAAAATATAAAGGTACAGCCGCTGAAGTTGGATTGTAGTCATTTACTGAAATCGTAGCCGTTGGCTCGCAAACAGTTACCGGGTCTACTTCAAACTCCACAGAGTCGGGTTCTAAAATTTCAACTTCTCCGGTTCTTCTACAGCCACTTGCCCTTTCAGTCACCTGAATGTTATAATCACCAGCAGATAATGAAGGTACAGCAGGTACTACATAACTTTCGGTGGTGCCATTGGCTGTATTGTAAGAGAAAGAAAAGGTTCCTGAAACACCAGTAACGGTAACGTCAAAATTTCCTGTTCCGGCGAGACCGGAAACATCAATACCCAAATCTATATAACCTTCATTATCACAGCCGGGAACACCAGTAGACGTGATAGTAAAGGGAGCATTAGAATCATCTAATCCAATATTTTGGGTGAAGCTACATCCCACCGTATTTGTTACTGTTACCTGATAATTTCCCGAAACAAGCGCTGTAGCATTTTCGGCAGCGATAAACGGACTTCCATTGGGATCTGTCCAACTAAAAGTAAGCGTTGACGGGTCAGCACCGTTCAGGTCTAATGTTATGGAACCATCTGCATTACCACAAGTAGGGTCAACGGTTGTAGGAGTTCCCAAAACTGGCGCTTGTTCAATGGTCACGACAACCGTGTCCTGCACAAAGCAGCCTTCAGGAGAGTCATCGGTCACCGTCACGGTATAGCGGTACACACCGGGATCGGGGGTCAACTCGCTTACATCAATCACCGGCTCCTCGCTGGTGGCTACTGTCTGGTCATTAGCATTCAGGATTACCCACTCATAACCGGGATTGCCCGGGCTAGGGATTTCTACATCCAGTTCACGGCTTTCGTTCTGGCAAAGGGTAAAGTCTTCGGGCAGATTGACCGGTGGCCGGTTATCCACCACCACAATCATCCCCTCACTCTCACAACCGTCGGCATTAGTGACGGTCACGGTATAGTCACCTCCTTCGGTGATGCTGACGGTATTCTGGTCAGGCAGGTTGCCGCCTCCGGTAGCCCCAATCTGTACCCAAGTAAAAGTATAGTTGGCAATGTCAGGCGTACTGGGGTCAATGGCGGTCACCTCTACATCTCCGTTACATAGGTTCACACTTTCAGGCATGGTAATTTCAGCAGCCATGCCTACATCAAAAGCTTGCGTCAGCACAGTATCTATATCACAAGGATTGGAAAGGGTGACACGGGCAGTGTAGGCGCCTACACTGTCAATCGTAAAGGTAAAGTTTTGGGCGGTACGCAATGAATCCGGTAGTCCCAGACGGGTACCGTTGCTTAGTAATATTTCCCAGGCATAAGTTTCAATGACATCATCCCTGCCTTGCGCGGAGAAACTGATCTCGTTGCCCACGCAGGCATTATCCACCGAAATGTTAGGTTCGGGAAAAGAATTACCCCCAAATTGAATATTGTCGGGCAAACCTAAAGCGCTGGTTGCCCCACCTGGCAATTCTACAGTATTTCCGGGGCTTACATCACCAGTGTTAGGGTCAACGCTCACAGCAATCAGTGATGATGAACCTTCTTCTGCCAGATATAGCTGCCCGTCCGGGCCACGCTGGATAGCGCCATAATTTCCTGAGAAATCAGTATCCCGGCTGATCGTGACTGAACCTTCCGTCACGGGACGTTCAATTTTGGTAGTAAAAAGCCCATTGTCGGTAGAAACCAGCAGAACCGTATTGTTGAGCGTATCTGTAAAAAATTCTATTCCGTAAGGCTGGGCATTCTGACCACTAAAGTCTACTGTTACCGGATCAGTAAGTTCCAGGCTTTGGGTATCAAAATTGAAAAGCTCTACGCGGTCGGGTAGGGCTACTGCCAGCACTGTTCCGCTAGAATCACCTCCTATTTTCATATAGCCCCTGGCCTCTTCGGGATCGCCCAAATCATGCACCGAGCCTACTGAAGAAAGTACCGGATTGCCAATGCCCTGCTCGGTAATGGGATAAGTGCGGAAAGTATTGTTGCCATATTCGTGGGCGACCAGTACCGCACTGCTTCCGTTTCCGCCGTAGATGGTCACCCGCTCGGTACTTTTGGCAAAGAGGTAATTTTCGGCTGACACCACCGCCCGTTGCTTTAAATCCACAATGGAATAGCGAAGTTCGTAAGCCCCGCTTTCTACCGGCGTTGTAGTGAAAATATAGAATACCCCATCCGCACCGGGCACCTGCACCATGCCCACCATCGTAGATTCATTGCTACCGATCTGTACCGGCTGGCTATTTAAGTCAGTCAGGATTTCGTGGTTGCCGGTAGCGCGGTCTTTAAAATAAACGCTTTGGCCATCGGTATAGAAAAGGATATCACCGTTGCCATCAGATACTGCCGCTACACCCTCGGGGGCAGTTTGTGCACCGTCAGGAAGAGGCGTAATCTGTCCATCATTATCTTGTCCGTCGCCATTGTCGTCAGGATTGTCGGGATCATCATAAAGGGTGTTGAAGTCAATACCAGCGCCGTTGCCAAAGTACCACACATTGTAGGTCTGGTTTTCTACTTGGTATTCTTTGACATTAGATTCTGCGTAAGCCGTACAGCCCGAACCATCAGACACCAGTACCCAGTATACCCCGGCTTCGTTGACTTCAATTTCTGAAGTAGTTTCGCCGGTGCTCCAATAGTATTGATAGCTGCCGCCACCACCACCCTGGCCGCCTCCTCCACCGCCGCCACCACCCTGTCCACCTCCACTTTCGGGCTCAGCTTTCAGTAAGGCAGTTTCGCCGGGGCAGATCGTCGTATCCTGTACAAGGGGAACTTGCAGGTCAAAAGGGCTTACTGTAGCCCCACCGGAAATGACTACTGAAGTGTCCGCCCAATAAGCGGTAGCGGTATAGGAAGCGGTCTGTTCGGGCGTAAAATTAGGGGAGAACCCGCTGAATGCCTGGCCGTCAATATCCCAAACAATGCTGTCCGGCTGAGGCGTTCCGGTAGGAAACTGGGGTGTGAGCTGTACCGGGTTATTAGCACATTGTCCCGCCTGCGAAACACTAAAATTGTAATCAGGGGTAGCGCCGGGCGCGGTAATGGAGAAACGCCTACCACCAAAGTCAGTGCCGTCCAGCAGGGCAGTTTCGTAAGACAAT
>JBBSOG010000066.1:0-17713 GCA_038259985.1 Cytophagales bacterium | reverse complement strand
ATGGAACACTTCGGCAACGATGTAGCCGACTAGTCCGAAAAGCACTCTCTTTCTCTAAAAAACAAAGCAACCATATAGGTGCTATTAAACATTTTATCTGCCATTACAACCAACACCTAGCATTACATCTTTAGCACTACCAAATTTTTTATTATTGTCCTCGGAACGTGGTTCCCAGCCCCTAAAATTTTTGTTTTGGTCTTGGGGAGCAGCTCCCTGAGACTAATTTTTTTGTTTTAGCCCTAGAGGAGCGGTTACCAGCCCCTAAACCAGTTGAATTTGGCGTTGGGAGCCAATGATCAGGTCTGTAATTTTTGTACACAACCCCTCTTCTCTGGTGATGTAATGATTTTTTCTCTTAAAGTATATAATTTACCTCCACACCGACATGTTTCTCAGCAGGGTTTCTTTAGAACCCTGCGTGGAATGCTCCGCGTCCAGATGGTGATGACGCGGGGTTCTCTACGAGAAAACCCGCCAGGGTGGCCCGGCTAAGACTAAGATGTGTCCAAAAGTAACTCTTGCTGAAGACCCTACTGGCGCGCGTATTTTACACGTGCCGATTCACTTACGTATCTGCAATGCGCCTTAGACAAAGGGGTAACCTTAAAGGCATTGCAAATGCCTAGCCAGCGTGGTGCGACCAGCGTGGTGCGACCAGCGTGGTGCGACCAGCGTGGTGCGACCAGCATGGCGTGATAAGATGCGTACGCATAACGTATGCGCCCGAGCCTCTGTATGACGGCAGGCGTTACGCTTTGCTAAACGCCCACCAGCAGAAGCTAACAATTTTCTGTTACATTTCATCCAGCAGTTCCCTGGCTTTCTTACTGTAGAAGCCATCTTCTTCCTGAGCGAGCTTTTGCAATATTCCCTTGGCTTCTTCAGGTTTGTCATCGGCGAGGTAAGCCATGCACTGGTACCAAAGAGTAGGTAGCGCATAGGCCTGATCACCTGACTGACGCACTTCTTCCAGAATAGCAATGGACTTTTTGTACTCGGAGGTTTCCAGATAGCAAATGGCGAGGTAAAACTGATAAGCACTACCAAGTTCATCTTGCTTTGCCTGGAACAGGGCAATGGCTGACGGGTAATCCTGCTGCTCATAGGCCCGCATCGCCCGGCTCATCTCGTCTTCTGCTTGGTTCCCGGACCGTTCGCTAGGACTGACAATGTTCGGATAAGGTTGATAGTAAGCCTGGTATAATGATTCAGGTGATGACTGGGGGATTAACCAATAGCCTAGCCCAAAAAAAAGGCTAATGGTGGCTGCAGCAGCCAGCCAATACATTAAAAAGCGGTTAGTAGGCTTTTTACCGTCACTAGATAACTCAGCTTGTTGTAATTTTGATTTCAGTGCAGCGCTAAAATGGTGGTTCATTCCTTCCAATACATCTTGATGCAGTAAAACCTCTTGGTTAAGTTCCGGTTCCTGCGCCATTCTTTCCTCAATACTTCTATGTTCCGTAGGATTTAGCTCCCCCCGGCAGTAGCGCTCTATCAAATCTATATCATCCGAATTCATATAATGCTCCATTAATCAATTTGGAAATATACCAAATTGGTATTTCTGGTTTATATTTTTTTTTGACAAGTAGTAAACGCAAAAAAAGTTTTTTTTCCTGTTTACATCCACGCTACTTACGGTATAAAGGGGTGAATTGTATTCTAAAAACTATTTCTATTAAATAATCCACCCATGATGAAACCCAAATACCTTAGCTACTTAGTATTCTCTCTTTTGCTGATCTTCTCAGCATGCGAGAAAAAAGAAGATGAAAAACCTGGTGCTCCACCTAACGCCAATGCCGGGCCGGATGTTACCGCAACCATCAATAGTTCGGTACAACTCAGCGGTACTGCCTCCGACCCCGACGGTGATGCTATTACTACCGCATGGAGTGTTACCTCTGCCCCCCAGGGAAGTTCATCCTCGGTAAACAATGCCGGCAGCCTGACTGCAAGTTTCACCCCCGATGTAGTGGGAAATTACACCCTTCGCCTGACCGCTGATGACAATGTGTACGACCCGGTCTTTGATGAGTTGATCATCACCGCTGAAGAAGCGGTAGGCGAGCCACCAGTAGCGGTAATCCGTGATGATGAGAATGATCCGATTAGCGAAACAAACGAAAACAATGTAGCGACCATCAATATCGCCTATGTCCTGGATGGTAGCCTGAGCAGTGACCCTGACAGTGAAGACCTGACCTTTAGCTGGGAAATTACTGAGAAACCAGACGGCAGTGAGGCTACCATTATACCCAACGAAGACGGCGATATGGCGAACTTTATGCCTGATGACATCGGTGAATATACCGTACAACTTACCGTAACAGATCCCGAAGGCAATGCCAATTCGGTGACGGTAGCACTGATCGCTACCGCCGACCCGGTGATCATTGACGAAAGCATTTCCGTAGCCACTACCTGGCCTAATGTGTTTGAAAACCCTGCTTTGCCGGATTATTACGTGGTAGCGGATATTTCAATCACTCAAGAGTTAACTATAGCCCCCGGTGTAAAAGTTATGTTTGAGCCTAACCGTGGATTCACAGTCTCTGGAAATAGCGGAGCGCTGGTGTCCATTGGAACGGCAGATAGCCTGATTGTTCTCACTGCGGAAGACTCGCTTAATGGTTGGGATGGTATCATCTTCTTCAATGATAATGCCCAGAACGAGTTTAACTATGCTGATATCTCCTACGGCGGACAAAATGATTTCAGTTATGGCGTAGAAGCAGCCAATATAGGATTGGAAACAGCAGGAGGTTTCAAAATTAGTAATTCTACAGTCACCAATAGTTTTAACTATGGTATCTTTATGGAGAATGGCGCATTGCTTCGTGCGTTTGGCGACAATACCATCTCCACAAATAAGAACAACCCGATCGCTTTGCCCCTCAACCAGACAGGTAAGTTGGATGCCAACACTACCTACGCAGACAATACAGATAACACTGTTGAAGTTTTAGGTACGACCCTATTAGAAGATGAAGAAGTAGTAATTCCTGCACTAGCGAACGGAGTATCTTACTTTGTTTCAGGAAAACTGAGTATCAGGTCAGGATTTGTAGTATCTCCTGGTACTTCTATAGAATTTGATACCGATGGCACTATAGATGTTTCGAGTGATGGCTACTTTACCGCCGAAGGCACCGCGGCCGATAGTATTATCCTCACCGGACGAAACCAGGATGACGGATGGGGCGGGATCTTGTTTTTCAATACCAATAGTCGTAATTCATTCAGTTATGCCCGTTTATCCTACGGAGGAAACCGCGATTTCAGCTACGGTGTACGCCCGGCTAATATTGGCGTAGAATCCGCAGGTGAGATCAAAATCACAAACTCTCGTATTACCAATAGTTTAGGTGATTATGGTATCTATATAGAAGTGAACGGAGCAATTGCTAATTTCAGTCAGAATGCTTTCTCTAACAACGATGGTTTTCCAATAGGCTTGCCCATTCATACCGCTGGCGTGCTGGATGCGGCCACCACTTTCTCAGGCAATGGTGACAATAGCGTAGAAATCTTTACTTCTACACTTGCTAGCACTATTCACGATCCTCAAACGCTTCCGGCTTTTGCGGATGGCACCCCTTACTACATCAGTGGCAGACTAGACATCGATAATGAACTGACTATTAAGCCGGGAGCTACGCTTGAGTTCAATAAGGATGTTAGAGTAGAGGTAAGTGGCTCAGATGGTTCGCTAGATGCTGTTGGTACTGCTGATAGTATCATCACATTTACCGCCCGAGACCAATCAGACGGGTGGTTAGGCATTGTTTTCTTTTCCAAAACTACGGCCAACAAACTAATCTACACTGATATTTCCTACGGTGGAAGAGGCAGCTTTAGCTATGGAGTAGATGCAGCCAATGTAGGAATAGAAGCTGCTGGAAAAGCCGCTGTTGCCAATAGTACTATCAGCAATAGTCTTGGCCACGGTATTTTTGTAGAGAACAACGGTGAGCTAACCGACGGTGCTGGCACCGATCTAACCACTAATCAGCAAGTGATTGATGCTGGAAACACTTTTGTCGGAAACGCATCAGGTGAAACCAATCTGTAAATATCTCAGTGCCCAGTAGTAAAAATTTACTGCTGGGTACTTAAATGATGATATTTCATTAGAAAGTGCTTAACTTTCGGCACAGAACTTAACCAAATAAAACTATGAAGAAATTATTCGTTTCAGCAGTGCTCTGCATAGCATTCAGCAGCGCTGTATTTGCTCAAAACACGGTAAGGGTGGAAACCAGCGACTTTACGTACAACAAAGGTGACAAAATCGCGCAGATAGGGATAGGAGTCGGGGCATCATCAGGATCGTGGGGCTATGGTTCCTTAGGCTTTGGTGTTTCCGTACTTGGTTCCCTGGAATTTGGCATTCATGATTTCATCAGCATAGGGCCTTATTTAGGATTTGCTGGATACGACTATGATTATTCAATCTATAGTAATTCCTCTTTAACTTATCTTGCTTTCGGGGCAAAAAGCTCATTGCACATCATCCCTTTCATTACAGAAGTATTTGATGCCAACTGGACCCCGGATAAGCTGGATTTATATGTGGCGCTTTACACCGGCCTGCAAATAAGAAATGATCATTACGATTTTGGAGGTACAAATTATAATAACTCTGACCTTGGTTTCAATTTTGGCTTCGTACCAGGCATACGTTATATGCCTTCCCCAAAAATAGGTTTCTTTGGTGAACTGGGCTATGGCCCCTTAAGCTTTTTCACTGCCGGGGTAGCATTTGAATTTTAGAAAAATTGTTTTTAAATCATAAAAAAGCCCTCAGTTCTTGAAATTATTTCAAGGCTGAGGGCTTTCCTTTTCTATATCTAACTTTTAGCTATATCCAGCTGATTAAACTAAAATCCTGACGATGGGCCAGTAGCTTATGGGAAGGATACACCCTAAAACCATATTCATACACTCCGGAGAAAGTGACTTTTTGATCACACACATATTTTACCCACTGATTTCCGTTGATGCTATCATCATCCCCGGCCAGCAAGCTTGCTTTCACCTTTTCCTTTTTCATCTCATAACGGCTGATGATGTTCAATTGATTGTCCTCTCTGCGGGCAATCAGCAGTTCTACCGAAATATCTTCTGGGGATAAGGTACCAATATCCAACAAAATGCTCGCTTTGATGTCTTCTCCCAGTGGCAGAGGGGCATTAGCGAAATTGTAAATATCTCTCTCCACGACATTAATATCTTTCCAGCTTCCCAGTAATTTTGCTTTCCAGGCCGCCAGTTCTTTGGCAGCTTTGTATTTGTCTTTGCGCATCAGTTGATGCTTCTCTGCCAGCTTCAGATAAAATTTACGATGATAATCATCCATCATCCTTTTCATCGTGAACACAGGGGCGATATAAGCGATGGCGTTCTTCATCCTTTCAACCCAGCGGTGAGAGACACCCTTATCATCCTGATCGTAATATTCAGGGATAATCTCATGTTCCAGAGTACTGTACATGGTTTCCGCATCCAGTTCATTCTGGATATCCTGGTTGTCGTAGGTACGGTGCTCAGGTAATGCCCACCCGGCATCTGGGCGATAGCCTTCTGCCCACCAGCCATCCAGGACGCTAAAGTTTAGTACCCCGTTCATCGTAGCTTTCATTCCACTGGTACCGGAAGCTTCCAGCGGACGGGTAGGCGTATTGAGCCATACATCCACACCCTGCACCAACACCCGGGCAATATCCATATCATAGTCTTCCAGAAAAATGACTTTGCCAATGAATTCTGGCCGTCCGGAAATCTCAAAGATCTGCCGGATCAGGTCTTGGCCACCTTTGTCAGCGGGGTGTGCTTTTCCTGCGAAGATGAATTGCACCGGACGCTTAGGGTTGTTGACAATCTTAGCCAAGCGCTCAGGGTTGCGAAATAGCAAAGCGGCGCGTTTGTAGGTAGCGAAGCGACGGGCAAAACCCAATATCAGTGTGTTTTCGTTAAAAGCATCCATCGTCTCTACGATCTTCTTGGGGCTTTCGGAGCGGGTGCGCATGCTTTTCTCCAAACGTTGCTTCACCATCTTGATCAAGACAGCCTTCTGCTGCTTCTTTATATTGATTATATCCTGGTCCGGCACTTTCTTTATCTTTTCCCAGAGCTTCCCGTCTGATTGATCTTTTTCTAAACCTTTTCCGAAAGTTTTTGCATACAATTGTTGCCAGGCTTTGGATGTCCAGGTGTAGTAATGCACACTATTGGTCACATAGTCTATGTGCAGTTCTTCCGGTTCAAATCCCGGGTAAAGTGGCTGAAACATTTGGCGTGATACATTTCCATGAATTCTGCTTACCCCATTAATTTCCTGGGAAAGCTTGGAAGCCAGATGACTCATGGAGAAAACCTCATCTTTGTTATCAGGGTCAATACGTCCCAGGGCAATGAATTTTTCCCAGGAATAGCTCATCTCGCTGGAAAACTCATTAAAGTAATGCCACATCATACTCTCAGGAAAGCCATCATGTCCGGCAGGCACTGGTGTGTGGGTAGTGAAAAGGGAAGACGAGCGAATGATTTCCGAAGCCTCGCTAATCGAAAAGCCCTCTTTGACATATTCACGCAACCTTTCCAGCCCGATGAAAGCTGCGTGCCCTTCATTAAGATGAAATACCTCCGGTTTGATCGCTAAATTGTTAAGCAACCTGATCCCCCCGATTCCAAGAAGTATTTCCTGCTTAAGTCGGTTTTCCTGGTTTCCACCGTATAGTTGGTGGGTAATGAATTTATCTTCCTCACTATTTTCTTCTATGTCTGTATCCAACAGATAAAGGGCAATGCGGCCCACGTTGGCTTTCCATACTTTAGCCGTCAGCATTCTTCCGGGCAATTGGACTTGTACTTTCTCCCACTCCCCTGCTTCGTCCCTTACCGGTTCAATAGGCAAATAGGTAAATCTCTGGGGATCGTAGTGGGCTTCTTGCTCACCGTGAGAAGAAAGCCGCTGATTAAAATAACCATAACGGTAGAGCAGGCCAATGGCAGTGAAATTAATATTCTCGTCACTGGCTTCCTTCAAAAAATCACCAGCCAACACGCCTAGTCCACCCGAATAAAGCTTGAAAGAGGCATGTAAACCATACTCCATGCAGAAATAGGCAATAGAAGGGTGCTTTTTAGCAGGGGCTTGCATATAGCTTTCAAAGCTGGCATTGATTTCCCCTAACTTCTTCATAAACGAAATGTCGGAAAGTAATTTTTGATACTCCTCGTAATCCAGAATGTCCAGCAAAGCGATTGGATTGTGGTTTACCTCATTCCATTTCTTCTGATCAATAGAAGCAAAAAGTTCAATAGCTTCGTAGTTCCAGGACCACCATAAGTTGTTGGCTAACTTTTCCAGGCTTTCCAGTTCGGCAGGAACTTTAGATTGGATATATAGGCGTTTCCACTGGGGGGCATTATTCTCAATCATTGTTTATTAAATTTGGATGTTTACACTAAAATGAATTAAAACTAACGTTGGAAAGCGTCTGTTTTTTTTATGAAAAGCTTAATTTAATTAAAGAGAGGGTGATTTGTGTTTCATGGTAGATGTGCTGAAGGAAGATGTCATTTCAATGTTGTCATTTGAAAGCGCACAACAATTATTTTGTTATTATTAGTACCAAACAACCAAACCCCAAATATGTTAGCAGGATTCTTAAAAAAGGAAACCCGCCAATTAGACGGGAATCAGGTACTTATTATAAAGTCAATGGCTGGGTTTCTTCATCAAAGTCTTTAGTCAACCTACGCATGCGTATCAGTTCAGCCACATTCCAGGCTTGAGATATTGCTCCACAAGCTTTATGTGGTGCTTCGCCTTCGTAAATCTCCGAAATAGTGCCTAGGCCATGTTCCCACATTACTTTTTCAAATCCCTCGTACAGACTGTAGGCTTCCGTTAGCGATTCCCTTCCTTTCAGTTGTAGTAACGCTTCTACATAATGACCGGCAAACCAGGGCCAAACCACCCCCTGATGGTATGCTTTGTTACGTTGCTCAAGGTTGCCAAAGAATTTTCCCTGATAGTTATTGTCGTTTGGGGAGAGGCTCCGTAATCCACGGGGCGTTAGTAACTCTGCCTGGATTTTTTTCAAGACAGCCGCTTTCATTTTATCTGTTAGCGGGGAATAAGGTAAAGAAAGTGCCAACACTTGATTAGGACGCACCGACCAGTCTTTTGCTTTGCCGTCTACCACATCTGCCAGATAACCCTTTTTCTCATCCCAAAAAGTATCCACAAAAGCTTGTTGGATTTTCTGAGGTATCCCTGTCCATTCGGCGATTACTTTTTTCCCTTCGGTAGATCGGGGGCCAGCGATATCCAGTGTAAAGGAGACAGCATTGTACCACAAGGCATTGATCTCTACCGGCATGCCTGTGCGCGGGGTGACTGCTTTGCCATCGGCAAAAGCATTCATCCAGGTTAGTGCTTTCCCCTTAACGCCCCCACTGATTAGTCCATTGGGCTGCATCTTAATATTGAAATCCGTTCCATCGCGATATGCTTCCAAGATTTCCCGCATATCTTTTCCATAGGCCTTCCATACGGCTGCCCGGTCACCGTTACGTTGAGTGTATTGCTGCAAAGCCCAGAAAAACCATAATGGCGCATCCATAGCATCGTAGGTAGCCTCTGAATCTGTATCTTCCCAAAAGGGAAAAAATGACCCTTTTCGCTCCTTGAGCATGGTATCCAGTAAAGCTTTAAAGGCTTTCTCATCGGGGTCAGATAAGGTAAGGCCGGGAATAGCGATAAAAGCATCCCTGCCGCCACGGCGATAAAGCTGATAGCTGGCAATGACGTCAGTACGATCATTTTTACGGGATTTACCCTCCCCTTTGGAGGTTAAGATAAATTGAGCAGCCGCTACCTTCAAACAGTTTTCAAAAGAGTTTCGCGCTGTTCTTTTACGTGTCTGGGTGTTGAACATACGCAAAAGGTTAGCCGTCTTGACCTCATCCGGTCCACCGGTAAAGATCACTGTTTCCCCTTTTTGCATCGTCACCTCAAAGTAACCAGGCACATATAGGTCTTCCTGATAATCCATGCCCATCTCCATGTCTTCCGTATATTCTACCGAATAGTACCAGTGAGGCTTGGCGACAAATTCCGGCTCTTTGGACATCTGCATAAACAGCTTATCATAACCATCATAAAGGCACATCTTGATACCTTGGCTGATAGGCTCGTAGGCTTCTTGTATTTTATCACTGGCTTGAGCCAACTTATGTACATTCCTAAAAGCCAGAAAAGGCCTCAAGCGCAGTTTTACTGGCTCTTTGGCCTCTTCCAGAACGTATCGTACTAAAGTCCGGTTCTCATGCTCTACTAATTGTTTTTCTTTGGTAATCACCACATCCCCCAGACGAAAAGTTGACTTGGGAACAGGCTCCGCTACAAAATCACGAAGATATTTGTAGCCTTTAGGACTGTAAACATCAGGGTATTTGTGCACCCCAAGATCAAAGGTAGCGTTGCCGCTTACAACAGTTTCATCTAAAGTGGAGATAATGACGTGCACCCCGGCTTTATTCTGCTGTGGTGCCACCAGCAAGCCATGATATCGGCGGGTGTTACATCCGCTGATGCTAGTAGAGGCATATGCCCCTGATTTATTAGAACGTACAACCTCCTTACTCAGCGAGTAAGCCAGGTTTACTAGCTGTTTCTTGTCAAATTGTATATAACTCATTCAATACTTAGTCTATTGTCTATCCAAAAGTCAGCATAATTTTGCACTGTTTCAATGAATAGGGAAGCATAGTAACTATTATTGTAAAATAGTCAGCAAAAAAATAAGCTGTCATCATTGAAACAGCTTATTTTTCGGAAACTACTAATTGCAAAACTTTTGTATGAATTGCAATAGTTTAGCAGTATATATGAATCTCATCTTTCTGTCTGATAATACCTTCAAGAGGTAGTGCTTATTTTAAAGCTTTTCAAAAAAAGCTATATTTGCCCTTTGCTATAAGCCATCAAACTATGCAGGAAACTTCCCTCTTTCAGCTGAATTCACAAAATAGTATTGCCCATCATTTTTTGACAGAAATAAGACAGACTGCTGTCCAGGAGGATCGCCTTCGTTTTCGCAGAAACCTGGAAAGAATAGGAGAACTGTTGGCGTATGAATTATCAAAGTCCCTCCCTTATCAAAATCATCGTATACAGACGCCTCTGGCAGAGGCTGAAGTCAGTGCTTTGGTGGAACAGCCAGTACTTATCACCATTCTAAGGGCAGGATTGCCTCTTTATCAGGGAGTTTTAAATTACTTTGACCAAGCGGATAGCGGTTTTGTTGGTGCATTTCGTGACCATCAGGATGAGGAAACTTTTGACATTGCGCTGAAATATTTTACGATGCCTGATATTTACCAGAAAGAGGTGCTATTGATAGATCCCATGCTGGCCAGCGGAAGAACGATTGCAGCAGTCTGCGGGGAGTTCGAAGGAACACAACGGCCTAACCATCTGCATATCGTTTCAGCTATTGCCAGCCCGGAAGGCATTGACTACCTTCGCCACCACTTATCCATTCCCTTTTCAATCTGGACTGGTGCCATTGATCAGAAGCTTAACAGTAAGGCGTATATCGTTCCTGGCCTTGGCGATGCCGGAGACCTTTCATTCGGCCCCAAACTTTAATCCACTGTCCATGTTGTTTCCACTTTTTTTATTGGCTATTGGCCTGATTGTATTGGTTTTCGGCGGTGAATTACTGGTTAGAGGGGCTTCCAGTGTGGCTTTAAGGGCACGTCTATCCCCTTTGGTGGTGGGTTTGACCATTGTTGCCTTTGGAACTTCTGCACCCGAACTGTTTATCAGCGTACAATCAGCCTTGCAGGGAAGCCCGGACCTCGCGATGGGCAATGTAGTTGGCTCCAATATTTGCAATCTTGCCCTGGTCCTTGGCCTGACCGCCATTATATTTCCGGTGCCTGTGCATCAGGACAGCCTCAAGATTGACTGGCCGGTGGCTATAGGAAGTTCGGTATTACTTTTTATCCTGGTACAGGACCTTAATATCTCTCCCGTAGAGGGTGCTGTTTTTGTCTTGTTGCTTACCATTTACACTTGCTTTATCATCATTCGGTCCAGAAGAGAGTTGAAAAAAGGAGAGGACATCCTTAATGAAGCGGATTTGGTAGAGGAACCTTCTAAAAGTGCCTGGCTAGATTTGCTATACATCGTATTAGGCACGTTAGCACTTGCTTTCGGTTCTGACTGGTTTGTGGATGGGGCAAAAGCCCTTGCAAGCTCCTTTGGTATCAGCGAAAGGGTAATCGGCGTCACAGTTTTGGCCTTAGGCACCAGCCTGCCGGAATTAGTAACCGCAGTAGTGGCGGCTTTCAGAAAAGCCACTGATATCGCTATAGGTAACCTGATGGGTTCCAATATTTTTAATATCCTATCTATTCTGGGGATCACCAGTCTAATACAGAACATAGCGGTGAATGAGGTAATCATTTGGAATGATATGCTTTGGATGCTGGGCGTCACCCTTCTTGTTTTCCCTATGATGCTGATCAACCGGAAGATTACCCGGATAGAAGGGTTTATATTACTCATCTTGTATGGGTTTTATATTTATGGGGTGGTCAACATCTGATCTTCATCAAAAGTAAAAAGCCCTCCCCCCTGGCGTAAAAACACAAATTGGTACTGCCAAACGAGGCTTTTTATCCAGGCTACTTAAGGGTTGCTTGGTTGCAGTATGCCTCTCTCCCGGGTCTTGATTAGCGTTTTAGCCCATCTTTAGCTATATTCATGGGCTTTGCTAAGCCAGATGTCTATCTGCTTTATTATTTTTTTAACGCTACCAAGCTTATGAACTTACCTCAACTGTTTTCCTATACTTGTTTGCTGTTGATTTCCCTACTTCTCTCCTGCCAGGCTTCTTCCGATAAAGAAGTTATGGACGAGGACGAAACCCTGGATCAGGTTTTTTATAGTGAGCCAGTAGTCATAGACTTGGAAGACATCAAAAAGCGGGGGAAACTGGTAGCCATTACCAGTTATAGCCCCACCAGCTATTTTCTGTACCGCGGACAACCGATGGGGTATGAATATGAGCTGTTGGAAAGATTAGCCACATGTCTTAATCTGGACCTGGAAATCAAAATCGCTTACAATCTGGATAATTTTATAGAAATGCTGAACACCGATGAAGGCGATATTGTGGCACATAGCCTCAGCATTACCAAGCCCCGCAAGAAGTATGTAGACTTTACGGATTACTATGCCGTCACCCGACAGGTATTGGTGCAACGTAAACCAGAGAATTGGCGCAAAATGAAATTACATGAAATAGATCAACAGTTGATCAGAGATCCGCTTGAGCTGATTGGCAAAGCCGTATATGTTCGTAAAAACTCTTCTTACTACCGCAGATTAATCAATCTATCACAGGAAATGGGGGGTGATATTGATATTAACCCTCTGGATGGAGAGGAAGAAACCAGCGAAATTATTCGGAAGGTAGCCGAAGGAGAAATTGCTTATACAGTAGCCGATGAAGATATCGCTAAAATCAACCAAACCTATTACCAGGATTTGGATGTGGAAACCGCTGTCAGCTTTCCTCAAAGACAGGCATGGATGGTCCGTAAGACTTCCCCTGAGTTGAAAAAGGCCGTTAATGCCTGGCTGGCGGAAGAAAAAAAAGGCCCTGACTTTAATATGATCTATAATAAATACTACAAAAACGAAAAACGCTTTATCACCCAGGTCAAAAGCGAATACTTTTCCCTGAACGGAGGCAAGATTTCTGAGTATGATGAAAGCATTCAGCGAGAAGCAGCTAAGCTAGGTTGGGACTGGAAGCTATTGGCCTCACAGATTTACCAGGAATCTAATTTTGATCCCACCACAACCTCCTGGGCAGGGGCCAAAGGGCTGATGCAACTCATGCCGGCTACCGCCAAGGAACTAGGCAATTATGATCTCTTTAATCCTGAACAATCCATTGACGCTGGTGTCAAATATTTAGAAAAGCTTTCTACCTATTATGATGATGTACCTGACTCTTTAGAACATATCAAGTTTGTGTTAGCCACTTATAATGCCGGTCCCGGACATATCAATGATGCTCGTGCCCTAGCCAAAGAATACGGAAAAAACCCCAATATTTGGACGGACAATGTTGATCAGTACATCCTACTCAAAGCACAAAAGAAATACTACTCCGATCCAGTTGTCAAATATGGGTATTGTCGGGGCGAAGAGCCTTATAATTATGTCACAGACATCTTAAAAAGATATCAGATATACCAAGACCTAATCGAAAACAACAGAAGTGAAGATAATGCAGTAGCACGAACTGGCACATAATAATACCATGCATGAAAAAGTTCGTCATGCCGTAGGCATCTTTACCATATACGATGAGGTTTGACTTTATTATGGTAAAGATACCCGTTCCACGGCAGCAACAGGATGGCAATACTGAGCAGTTTTCGCAATTTAGATGAAGTTTTTAAACTTAGATTTTCATAAGCATCATCTTCAAAGCAACATAATTCACCAGATTATATCTCCCAGCCTTTTCTGTAATTCCTTCCTACAAATTGATTGGCCTCTTCCTGGTTGGTAATTCTCATATTTTCTCCATCCCACAGCAATTTTTTGCGGGCAAAGAAATCCATTTGGCCTTTGGAGTTTTCTCTTCCCAGCATATAACTGCGGATCGCCAGGTTACCCATCAGTACGGTTTCCGTCATAGGGCCGGCATAATCAAAAGAAGAAGTCAAAGCCTTATGTTCAGGGCTGTCAAATCCTGCTTTGCAGGCATCTACCCACTTGCGTTGGTGGCCATATTCAGGCTCTGGCATCTCTTCTGTCTCCGGGCCAAAATCTGTCGTACCATCATTGAGGTAAAGCTTAGGCATCAGTGGTGAACTGTCATTGATATTGGTAGAGATAAGTCCTTTATCTCCTATGATCAACACGCCATTTGCGCTGTTGGCGCCACCTATATCCTGGTTGGCAGGAATGATTTCAGGGTGGGATGGCCTGATGCCACCATCACTCCAGGTCATTTCAATAGGTGATTTGCTTTTGCCCGTAGCGCCAAAGTGCAAAGTAATGAAGGATGAAGGCGGACATCCCTCCGGATGATAGTCAGCCGTCCACATCTGGGAGTATACGGAGCTTACACTACATTCCGCATCAGTCGGGTATTTGAGGCCCAACGTCCTGAAAGGAATATCTATCAGATGGCAACCCACATCACCCAGCGCCCCGGTGCCATAATCCCACCATCCTCTCCAGTTGAACGGATGTAAATTAGGCGTATATGGCTTGTATTCAGCAGGCCCTAACCATAAGTCCCAGTCCAGGGCTTTAGGTTTTTGGCTGGGATCAGGCTTGGGCATTTCACCACCCTGTGGCCAAACCGGGCGATTGGTCCATATTTGAACTTTGGAGATATTGCCCAGCACGCCTGAGTCCACCCATTTTTGCACCATATCCAGCAGTGGATTGGAACCACCTTGGTTTCCCATCTGGCTGACAATCTTATTTTCCCTGGCCATCTCGGTCAGCATCCGTGCTTCGCGGATATTATGGGTCATGGGTTTTTGCACATAGACATGTTTGCCCCTTTCCATGGCAAAGGAAGCGGCAGGCCCATGTACATGATCGGGTGTGGAAATAGTTACGGCATCTATATCTTTCTCTTTTTCCAGCATCTCCCGATAATCAGCGTACTGCTTTGCTTTGGGAAATAGCTTGACAGAAGTAGACGCTGACCCGGAAAAATCCACATCGCAGAGGGCGACAATATTTTCACGGCCTTTTACCGAAGCATTTTTAATATCACTTGCTCCTTTACCCCCTGCCCCAATGGCTGCCAAATTTAATTGATCACTGGGAGCCGTAAAGCCCACGCCTCCCAATACATGCCGGGGCACCAAAAAGAAGGAGGAAGCAATCGCCCCGTTCTTGATAAACGTCCGGCGGGAGGATTCTGCTTCTGTATTTTTACTTTTCTTCATGAGTATGGATAATTTAAGTAGTGTATTCAGTCAACCGTAGGTGTATGATTTATCATACAAACTCCTTTCAAAGAAGTCAATGCCTAAAGTAAAGTATATGAAGGCAATTTACCAGAGTTAGGGGTGATTTAATCAAAATCAAAACCCTGCTAAGCCCACGGGTAAATGTCATTGATTGATTGATTCAGGCAGTGCGGCATGTGCTCAGAGTTGAAAAAATAGCTTCCATTTCATTTTTAACATTATTTCAGGGGGTAAAGTCCGTTGGTAAAATAAAGTATGCATTACAGTGAGCTTGTATAAACTATTTTTATGCAGTACTTTGGATCAAAAAACCACCAAACTTGTCCATTTTCAGGATTATCATCATTAGTATCCTCTGTTTACCCTGCTCAGGATTTGGACAAGCACAGGATTCGGTAGAAGAAAAAGGTTCGTTTGCCATTTATCCTGCATTGGGATACCAACCAGAGACCAGTCTTCAATTGGGGGCAGTAGCCGTTTGGGTACTAAAAAGTACTGACCTCTCCCAAAATGAGTATCACAGACAGTCATCGGTGACCCCCTATTTTTTGTATACCCTAAAAAAGCAGGTGCTTACCGAAATTATTGCTGACATTTACTTTAGCAGTGGCCTTAACCTTAACATTTCACCAAGATTTTATAACTTTCCTGATGTCTACTATGGCATTGGTAACAGCAATGACCCCGATGAATTTGAAAACTATACCAATAGGTATGTGCAATTGGAAGGACAATTGTTTAAACCCCTAAACCCAAGGACTTTCATCGGTATTGCGTTTGACCTTCAAAACAATAAGCTGAAAGATTTGCAGCCGGACGGAAGGCTGATCACTGAGGATGTCAATGGTGTAGAAGGCGGAAGTATCTTTAGCCTTGGCCCCTCTTTCAAATATGACTCCCGTGATAATGCCCTTTACCCCTCCCGGGGTTACCTGATCAATACTCAGATAAGGCCGGTTATCTTTGGGGATTATGCCTATACCAACTTCATGTTTGATTTCAGAAAGTATCTCGCCATCAAAAGTGAGAAAAACATCCTTGCCTTTCACTTTAATCTTAATTTTTCTTCCGGCAAGAGCATCCCTTTCTATAAACTCCCCCGCCTTGGAGGCGGCACTCGTCTAAGAGGCATTTCCAATGCCAGTCTTTATCGTGACCGTCAGGCAGTATTTACCCAGCTTGAATACCGCAGACATCTTTTCTGGAGATTTGGAATGGTTGCATTTGCTGGGATAGGTGATGTGGCGAATAGTTTTGAAGATTATCGTTTCTCAGAATTTAAATATGTGGGGGGAATAGGTTTGCGTTTTGCTGCCATCAAAGGTCAGAAACTCAATTTTCGCCTTGATATTGGCTTTGCAAGCGGAGGCCAGAACGCTTTTTATGTGGATATGCGGGAAGCATTTTAAGCTGAATTGCATTTTCTCTCCCTTTTTATCTTTTTAATGCATTTGTTTTTTTACTAAGACAGCTAAACCATATCAGAAACACATCTTACAGTGATGTTTCCTGGCTCATCAAGTAGTCAAGCTCGCTTTAAACAGGCTGGCGTCTGCTATATTATTGCCTTTTTTCATTTCATCATTACGACTGATCCGCTGATCATATCGTGTATAGCCCGCTTTTCGCTATTAAAACTTATGGTTAGAAATGATATCCAGCCTAATAATCCCTTCATGATCACACGTATAATGGCTGAGAAAATTGAAATGTTACGATCTGGCGCTTCATAACGCTTTACTTGCATACCTAAAGCTTTTTGTCCCAGGGTTCCTCCCATCAATGAAACTAGCATAGGTTCGTAAATAATCACACAGAATACAAAAACACTTACTTTTACTCCGGTAGCAGTATCACCTATCATTCCGATAACCACACTGCTAGTTGCAAATGTTAGTAAGATCAGCAGAAAATCAATAAACAAAGCCTGGACTCTCCTCAACAAAGAAGGATATTGCATCTCAGCGTTTGTGATTTCAATAGTAGCTGCTTCTTTCATATTTATTGGTTGGTTATTTCAATGGCATGTAACGGTTAGTGTATGGTGTCGAAGCTATCCCGCAGGATAGCTATGCACTATACATATTGTTGGCATTTCGTTATTTCTTTCTCCTCTTATTAGGTTTGTTTTTTTTGCAATACAAATAAATCATATCTTCAGTAGCAATTGATTTATCTCCTAATTCTTTCGCTTTATATAAATCTTCACAAGCAGATTGTGTTTGTTCAGGTGTAGGGTCTAAATTTCCCTTAGAAGTGAACTGATTAATTTTTGCACTTGCTCTGTTAACATACACTTCAATATAATTTGGATTTAATGTCAATGCTTTATCGTAGTCCTCAATTGCTTTAATGTAATCAAAAGTGTTGCTATATGCAGTCCCTCTTGCAAAATAAACATAAGCAACTGTAGGGTTTAGTTCAATAGCTTTGTCAAATAAAACTATTGCTTCTTTTGGAATAAATCTACCTGTCATTTCAGAAGCTTTATTAATTAATTTTGTAAACTCATCCGAATATTCTGCTTTCCCGTCTCTGAAAAAATATTGAGTTATGCGAATCAAGGGTAGGAAACTAGAAGAAACAGATGTGCTAGCCAATGCCTTAGTTGAGTATGGAAACTCTACAACTAATTGCCCTGTACTATCACATCTGCGACTGCTATGAT
>JBBSOG010000065.1:0-17749 GCA_038259985.1 Cytophagales bacterium | reverse complement strand
CTCAAAAATGGGTTGTATACAATGGGGTTATGAATAAGAATAGCTTTGATTTTTGGAAAAGAAATAATAAAGCTATTAATCAGCCCTTTACTTTTTGTATGGTTGGACTGATTACTTCGGGGAAAGGTCAACACGAAGCTATTAAAGCATTAGCAATACTAAAAGAACAAGGCATATATGCACAACTTATGATAGCTGGTAAAGGAGATATTGAATCCATTAGTTTATTAATCCGCAAATTAGATGTATCAGAGCAGGTGACGCTGCTTGGGCATATTGCCGACCCGTTCAGAGAAGTTTATGCTAATGCAAATGCTTGCCTTATGTGCTCTCAACACGAAGCGTTTGGAAGAGTAACTATCGAGGCTATGGCATGCTCATTGCCCGTTATTGGAAAAAAAACTAACTACTCCGGAACCGTAGAACTCATTCAGGATGGCAACACTGGCCTCTTGTATGAAGGAGATGAAAAGGCCCTGGCCGAAAAAATGAAAGAACTGGTATCAAATCCGGCAAAAGGAGAAAAATTAGGCGAGCAGGCCTGGCTTTATGCCAAAGAACATTTTAACAGAGAACAGTATGTTAACCGGATTTATGATTTACTGATGTCAATTTGAGTAGTTAAGTAAAATGAAAATACTCATCATTATCATTACCTACAACGGAAAGCACTGGATGGATAGCTGCTTAGGAAGTTTGTTAGCCAGCACTGTAAAACCAGATGTGATTGTTATTGACAATCTATCTTCCGATGGAACACCGGATTACATAGAAAAACGATTTCCACAATTTGAACTTATCAGAAGCGACAAAAACCTTGGATTTGGCAAGGCCAACAACATAGGGCTTAAGAAGGCACTGAAAGAAAATTATGATTATGCATTCTTACTTAATCAGGATGCCTGGGTAGCGCCTGACACTTTTGAAATTTTAATTAAACTGCATAGGCATCATTCAACCTACGGAATTATCAGCCCAATGCACCTGAGCCGAGAAAAGACGAGGCTTGACGATAAATTCACCCAATATATCTGTCGTGACAATGATGTTGATTTAATGTCAGACCTACTGCTAAAACAAAAGGCGCAATCGCTTTACCCAGTTTCTTTTGTTAATGCTGCTGCCTGGCTTATCTCCCGTGCCTGCCTTGAAAAAGTTGGAGGGTTTGACCCCATTTTCCCCCACTATGGGGAGGATAATGACTATATCAACCGTGCTGCATACTTTGGTTTCAAAACAGGATTTACGCCAGATACGTGGATTGTTCATGATCGTAAAGGTTATGTGAAGCAGCCCGATATGCCACGCACTTTTGCTCACCAATACACAGATCACTTGCGTACCCTAAAAAATGTGCGTCTGTCTTTCCGTAGGTCATTTTTGTTTATCTTAAAAGATGAGGTTTTTTACGCGTTCATAGCACTGGCACAACTTGATTTTTCCATGTTTTTTGTCAAAATCAGGTTAGTAGCTGCGCTTACTTCTCGCGCTGGCAAGATTAGAAAAAGCAGAAAGTACTGTATCAATTCCAAAACAGCTTACCTAAATTGATATGGCTGATTCATTTTCGATCATGATAGCCGTTGCTGGAGAGCATACAGGGCTTGAAAAAATGCTACAATCATTAGTTGCCTGTCACAAACCTGCAAGTTATCAGGCAACTGTCGTGATTGAAAATGGTATAAAACACAATGCTGAACAAATTGTCGCTCGCTTTCATGCCCTACTACATGCCCGCTATTTATACTTTCCCCGTGGTAACAAAAGCGCTGCGCTCAATTATGGACTCAGCACTATTTCAGATCCAAAAACGTTAGTATTCTTTACTGACGATGATGGAAAGGTAGAGCCAGACACGCTCTTGGCTTATGATGATGCCAGTCAGGATAAAAACCAAGGCTTCTTTTTTGGGGGTGGGATGAAAGTGAAGTATGAAGAAACTCCTCCTGAATGGTTAAAAAATTTACTTCCTTCATCGGCCAGAGGCTGGGAACCAGGCACTAATGACGACTACCACTACACACCTCGTTTTTTAGGAATCAACTGGGCAGCTTTTGTGGGAGATATTAAACAAGTTGGAGGGTTTAATGAGAATCTTGGTCCTGGCACTAAGCCCAAGCGGACCGGGCAGGAATGGGATATGCAGGAAAAACTCCTCCGGTTTAGTTACAAGGCAGTATATGTTCCAAAAGCCCAAGTATGGCATAACGTACCCAAAACACATTCATCATTTGCCTGGTTTCTTCGGAGACGATTCCAGGGAGGGTTTGGCCGTGGTATATCTTACATAGAAGAACATGGTACCAGAAAGTTTCCGGAGGAATTAGTGAAGTATTTTTTAAAACATAGTTTGCTGTTATTTGTAATATTGTTTTCATTCTCTAAAGAGAAAATAGCAGGCAAGTTTGCTGATTTTGTTGCAGGAGTAGGACGTATAAAAGGATACTTTTATGCTTATTTTGACAGCAAACATTAGTTATTTTTCATAATATGAAAGACTCTCCCTTAGTCTCTATAATTACGCCTGTATTTAACAGAATTAATCTGGTAGGAGAGGCCATTGACTCAGTGATCAATCAAACTTATTCCCGGTGGGAGATGATTATAGTAGATGATGGCTCTACAGATGGCTCTTATGAATATATTCAGGGGAGGGCTAAACAAGATCCACGCATCAAAGTATTCAAGCGGAACCGCGAACCTAAAGGAGCACCTACCTGTCGTAACATTGGCCTGGAAAAAACCAATGGAGAATTTATTATTTTTCTGGACTCTGACGACCTGCTCGCACCGCATTGCCTGCAACAACGCACCCAGCTTTTTTCTCAACATGCTGGTCATGATTTTCTTGTATTTCCGGTACAATATTTTGAGAATAAGATAGGGGATCGTCAAGAGATTTTTTTGCGGTTTTTCTATCAGGATTATCTGACAAGTTTCTTGCTTCAGTCGCATTGGATTACCCTAAGCCCTATATGGAAAAAAGATGCGTTAAACTTTTTAAAGGGATTTGACGAAACCCTAATATGCATGCAGGATGGGGAATTACACATCCGTGCTTTGCTTGAAAAACTGAAGTTCCAGGTCTTTGGCGATAAAAAATATATTGACAGCTATTTGCGGGCCTCAAATAGCTATGAGAGGATCAGTAATAATGTGTCTGATGTAAAATTGGAAGGCAAAGTACAAGCTAATTTGAAACTATATAATTTATTAGATCAAAAGGAACAACTTACGCCTCTGCGCATCAGAATGCTGGCAGCACAGTTTTTAAATATCAGCTGGAATTATAATTTGTTGGGTCATTCGGAGAAGGCATTTGACACATGGCAGCTGGCCTACGAAAAAGGAATGGTTGATAAAAAATCTTATTTTATTGGGAAGTCTTTTATACGATTAAGGAGCAACTCACTCATTAGAAATTCACGCATAGGGGCTGGTATTGCTAAGCGAACCTATCAAATTTTCTTACCCAGATTTATGCTAAAACCTTGATGAAAATATGATTGTATTGTTACCAGATGCTGGCTTATGTAATCGAATGAGGGCTATAGATTCTGCAATAGCGTTAAGCCAGGCGATGGGAAAGAAACTTCATATTTATTGGATAAAAAACACAGGAATTAATTGTGGCTTTCATGATCTCTTTGAGCCATTCCCCCCTTCTGTAGCTACCATAAAAAATTTTGAACGAAAGCCGTTTTATCTCAAAGACTTCAGTAGTAAAAGTAAATTCATCAGCTATATACTAAGTCATTTTCAGCGTATTTTATTCGGTAAAGTAATATTTATAGAAGAATGCTCGAGTTTATTCAAACAGAACTTTGACTTTAAACAACTGAAAAAGTACGACAAAATATTAATTGAATCCCAGTCTCGTTTTTTTGATATTGAAAAAAGGTCTTTGTATAATGATTTTAAACCAAAACCTGAAATAAGAAGTCAAATTGAAGAGCTTGTCAAGCATTTTTCTACAGATACTATTGGGGTTCATATAAGAAGAGCAGATAATAAAAAATCTATTGAGAACAGCCCTTTGGAACTGTTCATCCAAGTTATGCATAAAGAAATAGCTCTTAATAATCGTACTCGTTTTTTCGTTGCTTCAGATGACCAGGCTGTCAAGTCCGAGTTAGTTACCTGTTTCGGAGAGAGAATAATTTTATCTTCATTGAAGGAAGCAAATAGAAACACCAAAGAAGGAATGGTAAATGCAGTGGTTGACTTGTATGCACTTTCTAGGACAAAGAAAATTTTAGGTTCTTATTGGAGTTCTTTTTCCCATACTGCCAGCCATATTTCGGATATTGAAGAGATTATAGTGAAAAAAGAGATGCTCCCTTCTATATACACAGACTGATCTTAAACCTAGTCCTCTACTCCTATTACAGGAGCATATTATAAAACTACAATTATCAGTTAGATGAAAAAAAACTTGATTTTCCTTCATATCGCCAAAAATGGAGGGAGTACCTTTCATACTATTTTAGAAAGAGTCTATGAGAAAGAAAAAGTTTTTACCATAAGAGCCATCAATAAAAGCGGCTTAAATACCAAAGAATTTATCGAGCTTCCTGAAAGTGAAAAAAAAGGTATTCAAATATTGAAAGGACACATGATTTTTGGTTTACATAAGTATTTACATGGCAATAGTGAATACATTACGTTTTTAAGAAAACCTTTAGATAGAATCATATCCTATTACTACTATGTTTTAAGTAGACCTAATCATGAGTTACATAAGTTTGTAACAAAAAATAATTTAACACTTTATGACTTTGCACAGAGTGATAAACTTGTGAAACGGGGAGATTTTAATAATGCACAAATAAAAAAAATAAGTGGAATAAATGATAAACCACAGATCATGTTAGAGAAGGCGTTAGAAAATATAAAAACCCATTTCCCTTGCGTAGGTATTATGGAAAGATACGATGAATCCATTATTTTATTTAAAAAATATTTTAGATTAAAAACCGCGTTCTATCAAGTTCAGAACAAAACAAAAAATAAAGAGTCAACTAGGAATATTGATAAAAGAACTATTGAACTAATAATAGACCTTAATAAAGAAGATTATCTTCTTTACGATGAAATAGAGAAGCGCTTTGATCGGCAAATTAATGAGTTTGGAAAGTCTAAATTTAAGTTTGAGTTATATAGCTATTTATTAGCAAATAAACTATACAACCAAAAAAGTATAAGAGAACTTGGAAAAAAGGTTAAAATATTTACAGGCAAGGCTTATTTATAAAAATGAAAAATGATAAAGCAGTTTCTAAAAAAAGTCATTGGTAAAAGTAATATCTATTATCTGAAGAGTTTAGTACCAACCAAGCAGGAAAAAGAAGCATTTAAGAGACGTAAAGCTTTTTATGCGCAATTTTTAGAACCTGGCGACCTTTATTTTGATATAGGAGCAAATCTAGGGAATCGCATTGCCCCTGCTTTGAGTTTGGAGGCCAAGGTAGTCGCGGTGGAGCCACAGGAAGAATGTTGTACATTCCTAAAGCGAAAATATGGTACTAGGATACAAATAGTGCCCAAAGGAGTAGGCGAGAAAGAAGACAAAAAAGAGATTTACCAGTCAGAAAGTCATATGATTTCTTCTTTTTCAACGGAATGGATCGCATCTGTAAAAAATAGCGGTAGGTTTGCAGACCGCACCTGGAATAAAGGGAAGACCATACGAATGACCACTTTAGACCAACTTATTAAGTTATATGGCCTTCCAGCTTTTATCAAGATAGACGTTGAAGGATACGAGCTTGAAGTGCTGAAGGGACTATCTCAGTCAGTACCAGTTATTTCGTTTGAATATGCCATGCCTGAGCAAAGAGAACAATCCATCAAATGTATAGAACGCCTTCAGCAATTGAAGGAGAGTATTAGTTGCAATTACTCTCTGAGCGAGAGCATGGAATGGGCTGGCAAAGAGTGGTTTTCGGGGGATCAGATGATTGATGCTATCAAAAGGGAAACCATCAAAGGTTTTGGCGATATATACGTAAAGATGAATTAAACTCCAATTTGCGTCTCTTCTCATTATAAATGTGTCTTAATAACTTATGTGCGGAATTTCTGGCTTCATTGATTACAGTAAAAACCTCCGACAGCAGCAGCTAATAGAAGCAAATAATTTAATGAATCACAGAGGCCCTAATGATTCAGGTGATTATTTTGACGTTTGTAATAATTTCCATATCGGCTTGGCCCATAAAAGACTTTCCATTATAGATGTTTCTTCCTGTGGACATCAACCAATGCATTTTGAGCATTTAAGTCTTGTATTCAATGGTGAAATTTATAACTACCAAGAAATTAAACTGAAGCTTATTGAAAAGGGATATGCATTTCATTCTACATCAGACACCGAGGTAGTGCTCAAAAGTTTCCATGCTTGGGGAATGGATGCTTTAACAAACTTTATCGGCATGTTCGCGATAGGTTTATATAACCATAACACCTCAGAGCTTTTTTTAGTGAGGGACCGCATAGGGGTAAAACCTCTTTATTATTATGTAGACAGCCATCAATTGATTTTCGCTTCTGAGTTGAAGGCTATTCTGTCATACCCCAAAGTAACAAAAGAGTTTGATTATGAGTCGTTGAACATCTTTCTTCACCATGGGTACATTCCTTCCCCTCTTTCTATCTTCAGGCATATTCATAAGGTAACTCCCGGAACCTATATACGATACCACAAAAAAGACCTAACGCATCATTCTTACTGGGATTTAAAAGAAAAATTTAGTGAATACAGTCAGCAAAGGATTACAGATGAACCTACAGCATTAAAAAAGTTAGATGAACTTGTTAATGATTGTGTAAAGTACAGAATGGTTGCCGATGTTCCGATAGGGGCATTTCTAAGCGGTGGGTACGATTCTTCCCTGGTCACAGCAGTGATGCAAAGAAACACGAATGAGCCTGTGAAGACATTTACTATTGGATTCAATGAGGCTTCATATAATGAAGCCAATTACGCCAGAGATGTAGCAGAGTATTTAAAGACGGATCACTACGAGCAATACTTACATGTGGATGATGCACTGCACTTAATAGATAAAATACCAACTTATTTTGATGAACCTTTCGCCGACAGTTCGCAACTTCCAACCATGATGGTAAGTAAAATCGCTAAAGAAAAAGTAACTGTCATCCTTTCAGGAGACGGGGGCGACGAACTTTTTTGTGGCTATGATCGGTACGATGAAGCCCAGTTTTACTGGAAGTATCACAAATTGCTAAAACCTGTAGCTTATGCGAACAAATTCCTACCCCTGGAGAGCGTGTTAGATTATGTAGATCTGAAGTACAAGAAACTTTTGCATCTCAATAACCTACAGGGCATTGTAAACCATCGGTATATATTGTCAAAGTATTATCTAAATGGCTTGATAAAAAACAGCCCTTTTACTATCAGCGATACATTCAGCCACATGTTGTCTTTGAGTCGAAATCCTCAGGAGGCATTTATGTTGCAGGATATGCTCACCTATCTTCCTGATGATATCATGGTAAAAGTAGACCGAGCTACTATGTCAGTAAGCTTAGAAGGTAGGGAGCCTTTGCTAGACCATCGTTTATTTGAGTTTAGCTTTCAGCTTTCTCACAGTCTAAAGTATAAAAATGGAGAAAAAAAATATTTGTTAAAAAAACTCGCCCACCAGTATATCCCTGAAAAGCTCTTAAATAGACCCAAAAAAGGATTTAGCTTACCTATTCACAATTGGCTAAAAAAAGACCTAAATTCATTAGTCGAACAGTATTTGTCAAAAGAATATATAAATGACCAAGGAATTTTTGATTATCATGTCTTAAATTTTATAAAGCAACAGTTCTATAAAGAAAAAGGACGAGGCAAATACGCGACTACTATATGGCATCTCATCATATTTCAACTCTGGATGAATAAATATTGTGTACCTTAGAAATGTAAAATTGACAATTCACCAACAATGAAAAGTTTCAAGCTTATAATCTCTCTCCTTTTTCTAATAAGAATTTCGTTTGCCCAGGAAACTTTGCCAGCTTTTCCTTCTGCCGAAGGTTTCGGTGCAAACACAGTAGGTGGGAGAGGAGGTAAGGTCATTAAAGTTACTACACTCAAAGATAGTGGCCCGGGCAGTTTACGGGCAGCGATCAATGAAGATACGCCTAGAATCGTTGTGTTTGATGTAGCAGGCATCATAGATTTAGAAAGCGAACTACACATTAAAAATCCGTATTTAACCATCGCCGGGCAATCCGCCCCTGGTGGAGGTATTTGCCTCAGGGGAGAAGGGATTAAAATAGAAAGCCATGATGTAGTGATAAGGTATCTTAGAATACGGCCAGGCGACGTCAGTGATAATCCCTCAATAAACTGGGGGGGATTAGATGCTATATCTGTTGGGGGGAAATCCAAACCAGCATACAATGTAGTAATAGATCATTGTTCGTTAAGCTGGTCTGTTGATGAGGTTATTGATTTTTGGTATGATACACATGACATCACGATACAAAATAGCATTATCAGCGAAGCTTTGCACAGGAGTAAGCATCCTAAAGGAGATCACGGTATGGGGATGCTTATAGGAAGTAAGGCTACTAATATATCCATTCATCATAATTTACTTATTCATAACAACGACCGTAACCCTCATATTAATGGAAGATCTAAAGTGGATTTTCGCAATAATATCATTTACGATCCGGGAGGCATGGCTATAGACCTGGGAGGGAACTCCGGGCAGCAAGTAAATCTTGTCAACAACTATATTATTAAAGGCCCATATACTAATGCGAAAGCAAACGTATACCTTCGGGATACGGCTCAAGTGCCAAAACTATACATAGAGGGAAATATCGGAATTAGTCAGAAGCAACCGCTTGATGATAATTGGTTGCTTATAAGAGATTTGCAAAATAAAGTCCCTAGTAAAAAAATGCAGAAGGATAAACCATTTCCTCATCCGGAAGTAAATACATTATCTGCTAAAGAAGCTTATAACTATATGCTTAAAAATGTAGGCGCTATCCTTCCTGAAAGGGACGCCATGGACAGAAAACTTATTCATGATTTGCAGACTCGTAAAGGTAGTCTGGTAAATTCTAAACATCATTTACTGGAATGGCCAATGCTGAGTTCGGGAATCCCAGTATTGGATACCGATGGGGATGGCATACCTGATCATTGGGAAGAGATTTATGGTTTGAACAACAACGAGGACGATAGCTCTTTGGATACTGATGGGGATGGTTACACTAACATTGAAGAATTTTTAAATAGAACAGACCCTACGTCCAATACTCAACAGAACAATTCCAGTATATCCACGCTCGGGTCTGATGAGGTCGATCTCAGCGCTACGTATTCGAATCTGACTTTTGGTATTGATACCCTCTTCCCTAATCCTATCAATGATGATACTACCAACATGAAATTTACCATAGACAAACCTTCTCAAGTAGCCTTAAAAGTTTTTAATCAAGATGGAAAAGAAATGCTTGAGCTTGTAAAAGGGTTTCTATATGAGGGACATTATCATATTGTATGGGATTGTACCGGCCTTAATCCAGGAATGTATATTGTAAGTTTGGCATCTAAGGATAAAAAATCAAGCTATAAGGCTATCATTACTAAATGAAAATATGTTTTCTTATTCCTAGTCTGGTTACTGGTGGAGCCGAACGGGTGATTACCCATATGGCTAATTATTGGTCAAAGAAGGGAAACGACGTCACTATCATTACATTAGATCATCCAAGAAACTTACCTTCCTACAATTTACCAAAAGCAGTATCGCTCAAAGCCCTTAACCTGCTGGATGTTAAAAAAAAATATCTAAAGCCATTTCTGTTTCTCAAACAGATGCATGCTGTTCGGGCGACTGTGAATTTTATACAACCTGAAGTGTTGATTGCTTTTCTTGATATCACCATTTTTATTGCCCTTGCTATTAAACCTTTTATCAGAGCTAAAGTGATTGTATCAGAAAGGAGTAATCCGTATCTCAGTGAAACTAATTTTTTTCTGAAGAAAGCAAATCATTTTTTGTACCGCTATACAGACCAATTAGTGCTTCAAACACAACAAATAGCACAGACTTTCCCTGATTATCTTAAAGAAAAAATTACTGTAATACACAACCCGGTGGTACAGTCAGCTTATCAGTTATCAGATGATAAATATACCCACTTGGGTAAGACAATTGTAAGCATGGGTAGATTAAAATGGCTTAAGGGATATGATTTGCTCATCAATGCTTTTTCTTCTGTATCCAACAAATACCCAGACTGGTCTTTAATCATCATTGGAGAAGGAGAAGAGGGTGCCAAATTAGAACAACTATGCAAAGAAAAAAGACTTGAAGAAAAGGTGCAGTTTATAGGCCAGGTATCTGCGCCTGAAGAAATCATGAAAAAAGCGAGTATATACGTTTTGGCTTCCCGATTTGAAGGATTCCCGAATGCGCTTTGTGAAGCTATGGCTATTGGCCTGTCCTGTATTGCTACCCGTTGCCCCTTTGGGCCGGAAGAAATTATTGAAGATAAAGTGAATGGCTTACTTATTGACGTGGATGATGAGCATGGCCTTCAGCAGGCTTTAATAAAACTTATGACCTCTTCGCAACAAAGAAAACAACTCGGTGAAGAAGCAAAAAAAATTAGTAAGAGATTGTCCCCTCACAACGTGATGAAACAGTGGGAAAATGTGATTGACAGAATCTTACCATGAAGCTAAAAGTTGGGATCATTTCCTCATCTTATCATCCCTATTACAGAGGGGGCGGTGAGTATTCAGCTAAAGCTCTTGCTGAAGGTTTAAAAAATAAGGGAGTGGAAGTTTTTATAATTACTGCCTACCACCAAACCCAGGAAGATCAAGTAGAAGGTGTCAAAGTTTACCGTATCAAGCATCCTAATATCTATTGGTCATTCGATTCTGAAAAGCAAACTTCATCTCGTAAGCTGGCTTGGCATATCATTGAAGGATATAATATCAAGGTAGAAAAACCTCTAAAAAAAATACTTAAAAAAGAGAATCCTGATGTTCTGCATATCCGTAACGTAGAAGACTTTTCTCCCTACAGTGCAAAGGTAGCCCACCGAATGGGAATCCCGGTAGTAATTACTTTAAATAGTTATACGTGGCTTTGTCCTAAGGCCACTATGTTTAGGAACAAAAAAAACTGTGATATCCGTTGCCTGGACTGTAAGGTAATTACGTTGCCCAAAAAGTACCTCAGCTCTTATGTAGATGCTGTAGTAGGTGTGAGTCAATTTATGCTGGACAAACACGCACAGTATGGTTATTTTCCTAATGCGATACGGGATGTAATCTATACTTCCGCCCTTTCAACACACGTCTCCCTTCCTTGCATTCAAAACGGCTATAAAACCATAGGTTATATTGGCCGCATCCATCCTTCCAAAGGTGTAGATCAGTTGATCAAAGCCTTTATAAACTGTGCGAATGATACAGACCATCAGCTCTTTGTTGCTGGGGAGGGCCCAGATGAATATGTGGAAAAATGCAAAAGAATGGCAGGAAGCAATACTAGAATTCATTTTCTAGGAAAAGTAAAAACAGAAGATTTTTATCCAAAAATAGATGCAGTAATTATCAATTCCCTATGGCATGAGCCCTTTCCCCGGGTGTTGGTAGAAGCTTACGCTTATGGAAGGCCTGTGCTGGCTTCTTCTAAGGGAGGGACTGCTGAAATGATAATGGAGCAACAAACCGGTTATGTATATAATCCATTTAAACTTCAGGAATTACAGCATAAACTGGCAGCCCTGCTTTTGCTGGACGAAACGGATATGCTGAGGTTTCAAGAGCAGGTAGAACAGTTTTATCATAAAAACTTCCCTGATCAAATACAAAAACACATTCTCTTGTATACAAAACTTCTGTCCATGCAAAACATATCTTAAGGAAGTATTTTGCGTTGTTTTGAAATTTGTAATCGTTTTTTTGAACACATATATGAAATTAACTTCTACGCTTGCTTTCCTTTTGCTCATGGGATTATATGCTTGTTCGGAAAACGATGTATTACCCAATGAAAATAAAGCAAATGAATCCTTAGCTGTATTGAAATTGATGCAAAAAGTATGTGACTGGCAACTCCAAAACCCTTCAGAGAGAATAAATGAGTCTAATGAGATGTGGGAAAGAGCTGTTTTTTATCTAGGTGTAATGGCGACATATCATAGCACGCAAGAACAAAAATATCAGGAGGCTGCTTTGAATTGGGGTAAGGAGAATGATTTCAAACTTGGTCCGCGTAGAACACATGGCGATGATCAAGTAATTGGACAGTTATACCTTGAATTATATGATAACTATCATGATCCCAAACTAATTGAGGATGTTGCCATTGTTTTTGATAACATGATGAACTATAGCTGGAGTGGCAAAAAAGTATGGAACTGGTGTGATGGCCTATTCATGGCTCCCCCTGTCCTTTCGCATCTTGCTAAAGTCACTCAAAATCAACAGTACCTGGTATACATGGATTCACTCTGGCATGATACCTACGAGATGCTATATGATGAAGAATATCAATTATTTTATAGAGATAACAGGTACATTGACACCGTTGATGTCAGTGGGAAAAAAATTTTCTGGTCCCGGGGCAACGGATGGGTTATTGCAGGTATAGCGCGTGTACTTGATCAATTACCCAAATCTCATCCAAGTTATGAGAAGTACTTGCAAGTATACTTGGAAATGGCTCAATCTATTTCGCTGCTTCAACGGCCCAATGGTTTCTGGACAAGTAATCTCTTAGATGCAAATATTTATCCTGACCCTGAAACCAGCGGAACCGCTTTTTTCACCTATGCGTTTGCCTGGGGAGTGAACCAGGGCTATCTGGATGAACAAATTTATCTTCCTGTAATCAAAAGGGCTTGGCTCGGAATGATATCTGCTGTGAACGAAAAGGGGCGCCTCGGTTATGTACAACAACCCTGGCATGAGCCTGGGCCAGTATATGCCGAAGGGCATCAAGAATATGGTACAGGAGGCTTTTTGCTAGCAGCTAGTGAATATTATGAGTACTTAGCAACAAAAGAAACAGCGGATTAAAAAGTTAATATGCGTTCAATTATTATAAAAAAATCTCCGGAAGCGTTGGTACAAGCCTTCCTCAATACGCTGCTCAAGCCCCATTGGATTATTTTATTCACTGTGATGGCAAGCGCTTTTGCCTGGCTTTTACCTGATTTTTTGGGTTTTTACAAAGGGTACGACGAAACAGAAGATATAAATTTGTTTAGTCTGCTATTTATTTTTTCCTGGTATTTTTTGGCTATTTTTCTGACCTATTTAGGTTTTAGGACAGGCAATAAATTCCCTAAAATCAGGGAAATAGATCGCTTTGCCAATATTAACCATTCCCATATTTATCTTTGGTATTCAATAATAGCTCTTTTTGGATTTTTTTATACACTTTATGTCACCTTGAAGGTACTTGGTCTAAAGGGCTTTATTTATTCAGTAGCTACTTTTACAACCAATAGAATTGCTGAAGCTATTTATCAAGATTATTCAGCAGGTGTTTTCTCACTGCGCTATGTTACAATTATTGCTTTTGGGTGGGCTCTTTACCGCTTGCTAATCCTCAAAAAGTTTAGCCTTTTTGACTTCCTCAATATAATTACTTTTATATTTTACATTGCCTTTTTCGGTAGAAGGCTTCAGCTTGTATGTAGCCTATTGGTGTTCTTAGGCTTGGCCAATCGATATGGAGGAATGTTGAAGAAAGTAAAGCTAAGCCGTATGATATTACTTTTATTGTTTGGTTTTATTTTATTATCAGTCGCTACTTTACTAAGGAATTACGGTTCTTATGCCAATATGGGATACAGCAATCCTTTGTCAGCAGTGATCACTAATATTATTTCTTATCTAGCTGCCCCCTTTCAAGTATCTTTGGGGGTAGGAAATAACATTCTCGCCGCCTTCAGTAAAGTAGGTTATCGTTTTTACACAGATGTTGATACAACCCTTACAGCAAACTCAGCCTTTGCAGAGTTGTCCACTAAAGATGGCCCAAAAGCGCTTTTTAAATTGATAGGATGGTCCTTGGTGTTCGGTTTTTTAGGAGGATGGTTTTATAAAAATAAAGAAAATTATATTTATACGGCTTATCCTGTGATTTTATATGCTTTTGCTGAATTGTGGAGGATAGACCTTTTCAGTAAAGGTATTTTTTTTACTTTACTCATTGTCTCAGCGGGGCTGCCAATATTATATTCTATTGTAGTTTATCTTTTCAAACCTAACAAAAGGATTAGCGCTCCTGCGTTGGGAAATGAAAATAATTCATAAACATTTTTTGCTATGAATAGACTATGCCTTGACGCCCGTATGCTTCATGCCTCAGGCATAGGCACTTATCTACAAAATCTGCTGCCTGCCCTGGCCTCAGCTTTTAAGCTGACCCTACTGGGCCATCCGGAGGAACTGTCAGGCTATCCGGCAACCGTGATCCCTACCGATATTCCTATTTATTCTATCCCGGAAATTATCCGCTTTCCTTCTCTGGTTCCCAGGTGCGATATTTTCTGGTCACCACATTATAATATACCCCTCTTACCTGTTAAAGCCAAAAAAAGGCTGGTCACGATCCATGATGTTTATCACCTGGCATACCTGGATACGCTTTCTATGAAGCAAAGAATATATGCTAAAGTGATGATGCAGACTGCCATTAAAAAAAGCCAGCATATCATTACCGTGTCCCAATTTTCCAAGAAAGAGATTATCAAATACTGCGGGGCATTGCCTGATAAGATCAGTGTAATCCACAATGGGGTGGACCATCAACATTTCAAGAAGTTGGAAGATAAACGCTTATTACAAACAGTACGGGAGAAGTACCAGTTGCCAAAGCAATTCATACTTTTTGTCGGCAACGTGAAGCCCCATAAAAACCTGATTAACTTGGTCAAAGCTTTTGCTAAAGTCAAAGAAAAAATTCCTGATATCTCTCTGGTCATCGTAGGGAAAAAAGATGGTTTCATCACCAGTGAGTCGGATGTACTTCCCTTCATCAACCAAGACCAGGGATTGACCGGAAGGATTATTTTTACTGGCTTCGTAGATGATCAGGATTTGCCCGTGATCTACAATCTTGCCCGGCTCTTTGTCTTTCCCTCCCTGTATGAAGGTTTTGGCCTTCCACCCTTGGAAGCTATGGCCTGCGGCTGCCCTGTGCTAGTATCTGATAGGGCCAGTATGCCAGAGGTATGTGGTGAGTACGTGAATTATTTTTCTCCCACTGACATTGAGAGCATCGCGGGGGGGCTCCTTGAAAAGTTACCACAGCCCGAGGCGGAAAAGCAGCCTGAAATCCAGAACGGCCTTGCCCGGGCACAAACTTTTACCTGGCAACAATCCACGCAAGCCCATATTGACCTGATCAGGCAACTGGCCTAGAAAAATTTGACCCATCTCAAAAAAGAGGCTAATTTGCATAATTAAAATTGCGTAAAATTTGAACAGAAAAAAGACCTGCTTGTCAGAAGAGTAAAACCTATCTTTGAGCAAGCAGGTATTGCATAAAAATATGTCATCACCTAAGGTAGCGATTGTTCACGAATGGTTTGTAGACCATGCTGGCTCAGAGAAAGTACTGGAACAGATACTAAATGTGTTTCCAGAGGCTGATCTATTTAGTGTGGTGGAGTTTCTGCCCGAAGGGCTCAAATCATTTATCCATCATAAGCCGGTTAAGACAACGTTTATCCAGCAACTTCCCTTTGCCAGGACTAAGTACAGAAACTATCTTCCGCTCATGCCCCTAGCCATTGAGCAACTGGATGTGTCTGCTTATGATGTAGTCATCTCCAATAGCCATGCAGTAGCTAAAGGCGTGATTACCCATAATAACCAACTGCATATCTGCTATTGTCATTCGCCCATGCGCTATGCCTGGGATTTATACCATCAATACCTAAGGGAATCTGGCTTGAACAAGGGATTTAAAGGTTTTTTAGCAAAGTTCTTTTTGCATTACCTCCGGCAGTGGGATTTGAGTACGGTAAATAGAATTGACTATTTCATCGCTAATTCACATTATATCGCAGCCAGAATAGATAAGGTATACAAACGCAAAGCTGAAGTAATTTACCCCCCAGTGCATGTGGACGCCTTTGAACTTTGTGCACAGAAAAAAGATTACTTCCTGACAGCTTCCCGTTTCGTGCCTTATAAAAAAATAGACCTGATTGTAGAAGCCTTTTCTCAAATGCCGGAAGAACAACTTATTGTCATTGGAAATGGGCCTGATGATAAGAAAATAAGGGAAAAGGCAATTGGTTATAATAATATAAAGTTTCTGGGGTTTCAGGACCAGCCTACCCTTATTGCGCACATGCAGCAGGCTAAGGCGTTTGTTTTTGCCGCTGACGAGGATTTTGGTATAATTCCTGTAGAAGCTCAGGCTTGCGGTACGCCGGTGATTGCTTTCGCTAAAGGAGGTTCATTAGAAACAGTCATAGATGGCATCACTGGTTTGTTTTTTCACCAGCAAAGCGTGGCATCAATACAGGAAGCTGTCGAAAGGTTTGAAGATCAACGCAGACACTTTGACCCTTTGGCAATAAGGGCACATGCCGAAAAATTTTCTATACCAAGGTTTCAAACAGAAATTGAGCATTTCATTCTGTCTAAGCTGGAGGAACATCATCAGGAACATGAAATTTCACTTACTTAATTTTTTATTTATACTAAAGCTATGTAGCATCTCCACATTAGTATATGCCCAGCAAAAACAAGATAGCTTACTGTATAGTGTTAGTGCCTTTCAGACATTGTCAGAAGAAGAATATGCCCCGCACTATCTCTTCTCCAATAGATTTGGTATTTTTGATTTAGAAGACAGCCGGGCTACTTTCCTAAGGGCCAATGCCTTTTCAAAACATCAATTATTTAAGAGAGGTGTTTTATCGTTAGGCGCAGATGCCGTGTTCAAAGCCTCTTATCAGCCATCTACTACTACCTCAGTATTTCTTCAGCAGGGGTATGCTGCGTTTCAATACGATTTTCTCAAATTTACAGTAGGCAAAATAGAGCGCACGGTAGGTACCCACGCTGAGGAATTATCTAGCGGCTCCTTGGCCATAAGCCGAAATGCCCGGCCTATTCCAGAGGTATTACTGGAAGTGCCTGAATATAACAATATTCCTTTTACGAAGGGGTTTTTGCAATTTAAAGGTACTTTTGCCCATGCTTGGCTTAATGATGAGCGCTATATTGACAACGCTTTTCTCCACGAAAAATCCCTGTACCTCCGCTTTCATGCTAAGAATAAGTTTAGTATTTATGGTGGATTAGTCCATTTTGTCGTTTGGGGGGGAGAACATCCCACCGCGGGAAAAATACCGGCCAGTTTTAGGGATTATTTACGGGTAATTACCGGGAGCAATGCTGATGGTGTACCAGCTAGTAACAACCCAATATTTGGCGAACAGCTCAATGCTCTGGGTGACAATTTGGGAATATATGATTTTGGGGCAAGCCTGAAGACAAAAATACTAGATTTTGAAGTTTACCATCAAATGCCTTATGAAGATCAATCCGGAACCCAACTCATCAAACGAAACCGGGATAGGTTATTAGGCATTCATGTAAAGAACAATTCATCATTTACTTACGTAAAGGGGTTTTTATATGAATACGTGAACACCGTAAATCAAAGTGGGCCGGGCCTTACCGACCGGCATGCCAACGATTTTGATAATTTCGGTT
>JBBSOG010000064.1:0-17785 GCA_038259985.1 Cytophagales bacterium | reverse complement strand
AGATAAGGATCACGAAAAAACAACAAAAAGCGCAGAAGCGTGGGTATTGTGGCAGAATTGCCAATTAATTTTGAATCGTTTAGATAAATGACCAAACAGAATTTTTCAACAAGCTCTAATATAAAAAAACAAAAAAAAACTTTGACTTGATAAAAATATAAGAAAAAGACGTACATTTGTTTAAGCCAGGATTTATGGCAGTTTTGTGTTTTGATCAAACCTGATTTAACCCATTCTTTAACTTCCTGTGTGTTTAGTGCTTATTTATTAATTTCAGTATCATGAACATTTATGTAGCGAACCTTAACTATAAGGTTCAAGACGAACATCTTAGAGAATTATTTGAAGAGTACGGAGAAGTATCTTCTGCTAAAGTAATTAGTGACCGTGAAACTGGTCAATCAAGAGGATTTGGCTTTGTAGAAATGGCCGACGAAAATGATGGACTTACAGCCATTGAAGAACTTGATGGAGCTGAAGTTCAGGGAAGAGCAATTAAAGTAAACAAAGCTCGCCCAAAAACTGAAGGTGGTAATGGTGGTAATGGTGGCGGTGGTGGTGGTCGCAGATTTAGCAACCAGCGTTACTAATTCACAATAGATCATCGTATGAAAGGCAGGCCAATCGGTCTGCCTTTTTTTATACTTTGTCCATAATAATTTCTCTGTTCTATTTTTTTATTGAGAAGACAAATTTCATAATTCTGAAATGCGCAAAAGTAATATTCCACTTATTATTGCTATCAGTGTTGCCTCTTGTTTTGCTTATCTACTTTTTCGCACCGTGCTTGAGCAAAGCAGCCATCCTATCACTTTTGAGCTTTTTGCTGCCTTAATTGGAGTCTCTATTACCGTTTTGCTCACCAGTATTCTGCTCAAAAGACAGACTGGGGCCGAACTAAGGAAAGAAGAAAATGTGATGTTCCTGGACCTGAAAATGAAAACCTACACTGAGTTAATTGATCAGTTGCAGGATATTATTTCTAAGAAGAATGTGCTGGAAGAGGATATGATAGAGATCAGGTTACTCAATCAGAAACTCACTTTTATAGGAAGTGAAGAAGTGCTGGTAGCCTTCAATAGCTTTTCACATTGCTTTGCCCGACTTGCCCTCAAAGATGGTATTGATGATGACGATATTGATGATTTACTAGAGGAACTAAGTGAACTCAGTGTCCATATCCGAAAAGATCTGATGAGCACCACACCCCGAAAACTAGATAGCGAAGCCAAGATCAGGGAAGCGGTTAAAAGAAGCAATAAGAACCTTGATATTGAGTAAAAAAGACTGCACTTTAATAACAAAGGCAGTCTTGTACTCAGTTCATTTCATTTTTTCTTTCAAACTAGCTAATACCTTCCTTCAAAAAAGAAGCGTATTTTTTCTTAAATTTCTCAACTTTTGGTTTAGTTACACTGATAATGTAAGGATTTCCAGGATTGTGTTCGTAGTAATTTTGATGATAACCTTCTGCCTCATAAAAGTTTTTCAAGGCACTTAATTTCGTGGCGATAGGTTTTTTAAATTTCCCTAACTCCGTTAATTTTTTCATATAGGACTTGGCTTCTCCCTCTTGTTGTTGGTTAGCATAAAAAACCTCAGAGCGATACTGCTTACCAATATCCGGTCCCTGCCGATTGACTTGGGTAGGATCATGGGTACCGAAGAAAATTTCCAGCAACTCCTTATAACTCACCACTTCAGGATCATAATAGATTTGTACACTTTCCGCATAGTTAGTTCTCCCGGCAGAAACTTCTTCATAGGTAGGATTAGGCTTCTCTCCGCCAGCGTAACCAGACACTACACTCTCAACTCCCCTCACTTGCTCAAAAACAGCTTCAGTACACCAAAAACAGCCACTGGCAAAAGTAGCAGTTTCTAAATCATTCTTGTTGTCCGCTGCTAATGCGGAGGGCTCTACGGTATAGCTGGACGATTGTACTTTGCCTTGTGCGTGTGGGTCACTGACACAAGCCATCATCAAAAAAGCAGTAAATAATACAGGTAAATATTTCATGGCTTTATTCTTTCAAAAGTTTATTTGATATATGCTTTAACCAAGAAATGACGCAAATAGTTGAGCGAGATAAATATGGCCATTGGATTTGACAGCTAAGCGACATTTTTCTTGGTATTACGACAATTTCTTTAGAAGCTATTGTTTTGATAATCCGGCTTTTCAATTTGAATTAAGATCTTAAGTTGGCTTTCTTAATTTGAGATGTAAGTTAACTGCTACTTTTATAGCGAGATATATGGTGCATCTCACCTCACAAATGAAGCTTGAAAAGAAAAAAAAGTTGTTGATTGATATGCTTAGGATGTAAGGTTTTAAACCGAAATGAATCTTTGTAGAAGTCAATTCATCCTTTATGCTCTGTTAATTAGAAATAATTTACTAAAAATATTTACTGCAAAAATTAAGAATTAATCAGTGTATTATTTATAAAATACAATTTAAACGCTTATTATTTTTATTATTAAACTTCTGCTATTAGAATCACCTAATTTTATTAAGTAATTCTGACTGTTTAAAAACTGCTGCAAATATTCTTTTTTTGTGCATCTGTTCATCCCTACCTATATATACAGAAATCAATGAAAATCGTCATATTTTAATGGCGATTTGTCATACATTAGTTAAAAGTTACCATGTGCTTAATGCAGTTGTATGAGATATTTTATTAGTAGTGGAGTAGTAGCTTTTTTGTTGACATTGTCATGCCAGGTACGCTCACAAAGCCAGTTACATTTCACGCCCCCCGCTCCTTATCCTATTCAAATTGCACTGCCCAATGGTGATAGCCTGCATATTATTGCCAACGGAAATGATGAGTTGCACTGGACAGAGACCACTGATGGCTATACTATCCTTAAGAATAAAGAAGGCTATTACGAATATGCGGTAGAACGCAATGGAAAACTGTTGGAAAGCGGCATCCGTGCCGCTGACCCGCTTAAGCGTTCTTTAGGTGAAGCGCGTCAGATGATTAGCATTTCCAAGCACCTCCATCCGAAAAAGCCTGCTGCCACTGACCTGCGTAACCTTAATCTTACTCCCCTGAGTAGTGCTGAGGATTCGCGCCCTGCTGTACCGTCTGTTGGTAAAATTAAGCTGCTGGCAATTTGTATTGAGTATCCCGACCTCCCCCATACCCTTGATGCGTCTTATTTTCAAAAGAAATTGAACGAAGGTGTGGACGGTGACCCTTCTTTCAGGGATTATTATTTGGAGAACAGCTATGGCAAACTAGATATCAGCGTTGATGTAGTGGGATGGGTCAAAGCTTCTAAAAACTACGAATACTACGGAGATAACAATAGCCGTTACCTCGCTTCAGAACTTGTGGAAGAGGCGGTACGGGCAGCAGACGCTTTAGGTGTAGATTACTCCAAGTATGATAATGATGCCGATGGTGATGTTGATGCCGTAATAGTGATTCATTCGGGAATGGGTGCCGAAGAAGGTAACCGAGGGGAATTTGTTTGGTCACAACGTTCAACTATCAATGAAGAACGTGATAACAAATTCATTTTTGATTTCACCATACAGCCCGAAACTAGGGAAACATATAGGGATACTGATGGTAAGGTAGGTATTGGCATATTTTGCCATGAATTTGGTCACTTATTGGGATTGCCTGATTTGTATGATACGGAATCATTTAACGGTAGAAGTAATGGTATTGGGGAATGGGGCCTGATGGGCACTGCGGGTTGGTTAGGCTTTGAGGATTATCCGGGGGCTATGTGCGCATGGAGTAAAGAGAGATTAGGCTGGATTGAACCAATAGATATCACGCAATCCTACGGGCAATTCAGCTTGAAATCTGCCGACAAAAATCCCCAGGTGTATCGTATCAGTACCGGGCTGGATAATGAATATTTTCTGATGGAAAATCGTCAGCAAAGCGGTTTTGATGATTTTCTCAAAGGCAGTGGTTTAGCGATCTGGCATATTAATACCGACAAAACTAATTTATATCCTTTGTCAGCGGGCAGAGGTAATTATGTCAATGGCGATGTAGATATTAAAGGTGTGGATTTGGAAGAGGCGGACGGAAATGCTGACTTGGACAATATGTTTAACCGCTCAGATGTTGGTGATTTGTTTCCCGGTAGTTCCAACCAAACTTTCTTTAATGTTTTCAGCAATCCCACTTCGGAAAGCTACGCTCTCCACAATGGAAGTACGGAAACGGGCATTAGCATAGAAGACATCAGCGAAGCAGCGGATGGCACTGTCAGTTTTACTTATAGCAAGCTATTCACCAACGGAGGAAATTCCTGCGTAAATGCGGTGCTTGCTTTTGAAGGGGATAATGTGGTCAGCAAAACCCCTTCCTGGTTTGAATTTACCATGCCCAAATCCGGCAGTCTCAGGATATCCACCGAAGATGCGGGGCGACCAACCGATAACTTAGTTTATCTAGCTTGCAGTGACAACATCGCTGCTGCACAAGCTACTTCCAAAAATGACGCAGAAGAACATATACCTGTCAACTTTAAATATTTGCCTAAAGGACAAAAAGTACTGATCCAATGGACAGCGGTGGCCGGGCAATCCAAATCTTTCAACTTTAAGATCAAAGTGGAAGGAAACGTAGCCCAGCAGGATTCCCTGGCATTGGTAGCTATGTACAACCAAATGGGCGGGGCAGGCTGGAGCAAAAAATTCAGGTGGCTAAGCGGGCCTGTCAGTAGTTGGGAAGGCGTCACGGTAGAGAATGCACGGGTGACTAAACTAAATTTTAACAAGGCGGGGCTAAAAGGAAATTTGCCTGCTTCGTTTTATGAGCTTAATGCACTGCGTTCGCTGGTTTTTGAGGACAATGAAGTCAGCGGTGGGTTGGACAACAGATTGGGACAACTTAATCAACTGGAAGAACTCACCATCAAAGAGAGCAAGTTAACAGCGGCATTTTTATCTTCCATCATAAATTTAAAGCAATTAAAAAAACTCTCACTAGCTAATGTCAAATTGAATGAAGGGCTTCCTGCTACGATTGACCAGCTTACTGAGTTAGCGCAATTAGAAATCCTTAATGCTGCGCTTACCGGCAGTATCCCCACTGCCCTGGGAAAGCTAAGTAAGCTGAAAAACCTGGTGTTGTCTAATAATCAGCTAAGGGGAGAAATACCGGCTAGTTTGGGGCAACTATGGAACTTGCAAACATTTAGTGCTGCCAACAATCAGCTAAGTGGGACTGTTCCCCCTGATTTGATGACTTTGCCCGCGCTAGAGTCTTTGTCTTTGGAAAATAACCTGCTAAGTTCCCTGCCCGAGAACTTTTTCAGTTCTAATACGCTGAACTCCATCAACCTTAGCAAAAATCAACTGAGTGGCAACCTGCCTAAGACTGTCAACCGCACCTCAACAGCAAATTTAACACTAAACTTGAGCAAAAACCTGCTGAACGGAACATTAAGCGAGGCGCTTACTAAAATCAATTTTGCTCAACTGGATTTGGGTGAAAATCAATTGGAAGGAAATTTACCTGCGCTCAAGGTCGCTTCCTTGGTTAACATTGCATTCAATCGCTTTACTTCCCTTTCTAAGTTAATCTCGGTACAGCAAGGTACAGAACAATTGCTTTTATCTTGCCAAGGGAATAAGTTGACCTTTGAAGACCTACTTCCTAACTCCAATTATTTTAAGCGAGGTTCTGGAACGGCAGCAGCACAATATTACAACCCTCAAGATACGATCGTAGCCGATATCAGGGAAACAGTTATCGGAGGAGGCTCGGTGCTTATCAATCTTGAAGATGATCAGGCGCTGACTTCTAACCGCTATAGCTGGTTTTTGAATGAAAGCCCGCTTACCACTACAGAAACCGGGAGTTTACGAATCAATGACTTCAATAGTCAGAATGCGGGAAACTACAGTTGTAAGGTTACCAATACCCAACTGGGTGGCTTGACTTTGGTAGTAGTAGACATAGAATTAAGACTAAAATCTAAAGCAGAGCAAGTCATCACGGTGGAAGCTATTCCCTCCAAAACCTTTGGTGATGGCGCGTTTGAAATTCAAGCTTCTTCCAACGCAAACCTTGGGCTAACCTATTCCAGAATCAGTGGGCCAATCACTTTAATTGAAAATAAAGTAACCATCACTGGTGCCGGCGAAGCTAAGGTCAAGATAAACCAGGCTGGAAATGAGACTTATCATGCCGAAGAGAAAGAAGTTTCTTTTATCATTGCTAAAGCTTCTCAAACCATCAATGATGTCACTTTTACCACAAAGGTTTACGGGGAAGAAAGTTTTGCGCTCAGTACAACGGCCAGCAGCGGATTACCGGTAGAATTTTCTCTCGCAAGCGGTAATGTTACATTGAACAATAATGTCGTCAACATTGATGGTGCAGGCGATGTTGTTATTGACGCCATACAGGAAGGGAATGAAGATTATTTGCCAGCTGCCAGCAAAACGATTCGTTTTAGTGTAGCTAAAGCACCTCAATCTATTATTTTCCCGAAAATTGATGACCAGGTGTATGGAAATACTCCCCTTTTGCTTTCGCCAAGTACGAGTTCTGAGCTACCAGTCAATTTGCGGGTAGTATCAGGTCCTGCTATCCTAAGTGAAGGCCAGTTGGTGATAATCGGCGCGGGTACAGTTACTGTGGAGGCTGCTCAGTCCGGTAACGAAAACTACACAGCAGCCACTACTATCAGCCGCACCTTTGAGGTGGCAAAAACTAGTCAGGAAATCTTTTTTGAAGAAATAGATGAGCGTGATCTTAATGATCCTGCCTTAGCACTTGAAGCTTTTAGTAGTGTGGAAGGCTTGAACGTAAACTTCAGATTAATTGATGGTAGCGCTGAAATTAGTGCTGATAACATGTTAACGGCGAAAAGTACCGGCAAAATTACCGTGGAAGCTTTTCAGGAAGGCAACAACAATTATCAGGCTGCCGATCCGGTTCAACGCAGTTTCTATGTCACCTCATCGGCAAAGCAAGCACAAATTATTGTTCTAAAAGTTCTGCCAGATACAGTATCCATACAAGATCAACTTAATATAGAGTGGAATGTAAGTAGTGATTTAGTGCCAGAGATAAGCATTAGCGGCCCCGCATTGCTCACAGGTAATCAACTGACTTTTACGGCTACCGGAGAGGTGATCATCAGGATAGAACAAGCGGGAAATGATGAGTACAATGCAGCACGTCCGGTTGATGCAAAGATAGTGGTCACCAAAGTGCCACAAGTCATTAGCGTTAGCCAGCCCAAAGATGTGTACGTGAATGATAAATCCCTAACGCTTCAGGCAAGTAGCGATAGTGGTTTGCCGGTGCTTTTCCGGATTATTTCCGGTGAGGTAAGCCTGAATGGAAATACGCTTACTTTTCAACAAGAAGGAAAAGCAATTATAGAAGCGTTTCAGCCAGGTGACGATCGCTACGCGGCCGCAAAGCCACAGCAACTTACTTTCAATATTCTGGCAGAAGAAAAGCTTGCCCAAACGATTAGCTTTAATGAAATTCCCAACAAAGCTTTTGGCGTTGCCCCTTTTGATCTTCAAGTTTCATCTTCTTCTAAATTACCATTAACTCTAGAAGTAAATGGCCCAGCCACCCTGGATGGACTAAAGCTTAGCATTCAAGGTGCCGGGCAAGTGACTGTTTTAGCTTATCAGCAGGGGGATGAAAATTATTCACCCAGTGACACCCTAACCAGGTCTTTTAATATTTTGCCGGCAGCTCAAACCCTTGAGTTTGAACTCAAGAAAATTACAGAAAATATCTACTTACTGCATGCCGAGTCAGACGCAAACCTTCCGGTAAGTTATGAAGTCGTTAAGGGGGAAGCTGAGATTAAGAAAGACACTCTTTTTGTGATTGGAGAAGAACACGTAGAGATAAAAGCGACACAGGAAGGTAACGAAAATTATGCCGCCGCTGAGCCGGTAAGCCGTATTGCTACGCCCAGCATGGTTACATCTATTGATGAGCAGGAAGCTGAAGTTGTTAAAATTTCCCCCAATCCCAGTGATGGAATTTTTCATTTAGATCTAGGTAAAAGTGCTAAGCAAAGGTCATTCAGTATTTATGACGCAAAAGGTAGATTAATCAAGTTTTGGGAAAACCAATGGCCCAATGAAACAGTAGATTTGAGCAATCAGGCGGCAGGTGTTTATCTATTAAATATCCAGGACAAAGACAAAACCCTTCACTTCCGCTTAATTAAACAATGATATGCTGTGAGTTAGCAAAAATCAGTGGATAGGCTGCTCTTTATCCAAGCTGATTCCCAGTTTAGTAATCAGTTTTTCTACGGTAAGCCCCTGCACAATGATAGAAAAAACGACGACAACATAAGTTACCGTCAGGAAAAATTCCCTATTCATACTATCAGCTAATGAGAGTGCCAGGGCAATGGAAATCCCTCCTCTCAATCCTCCCCAGGTCATGATTAAATCAGTATGGGGCACAAAGTTTAGTTTTTTCCTGAAGATTGCGATAGGTATTTTTAACACTACATACCTGGATACCAGCACGATAATGATGGCAAGCAAGCCAGCGATCAAGTAGACTTTATCAAACGAAATTACGAGCAGTTCCAGCCCAATCAATACAAACAACACAGCGTTTAAGAATACATCAATTAATTCCCAAAAGCGGTCTACATAAAGCCGTGTTGTATCTGACATAGAATTTTGACGCGCCCTATTTCCTACCAATAAACCTGCAACAACAACTGCCAAAGGACCTGAAAAATGTAATGTGGTAGCCAGGAGATATCCACCCATTACCATCGCCAGGGTGATCATCACCTCCGTTTCATAATGGTCTATGGTACGGGTAAGACGGTAAGTGAGATACCCTAAAATGATTCCTAATCCAATACCGCCGATGACTTCTTCTACAAAAATAATCCCTACATCTGTAGGGCTTACGTTTTCCAGCCCCTTGCTGGCAATATTGAACAGGGTCAAAAAAATGACTACCCCTACCCCATCATTGAAAAGGGATTCTCCGACAAATTTAATTTCTAGTTGTTTGGGCACCCCTATCTGCTTTAATATGCCTAAAACAGCAATGGGATCAGTCGGAGAAATAAGCGCTCCAAAAAGCAAACAGTGTATATAAAGTATCGGGTATCCGATCACATAATTTACCACCCAAAAAAAGACAGTGCCTACCAAAAAAGTAGAAGCCAAAACGCCTATGGTAGATAGCAATAAAATAGGTGCCCCTTGCTCTTTCAGGCGGTCCCAGTTTGTGTGCAATGCACCAGCAAACAATAAAAAGCTGAGCAAGACATCTAAGATGAGATCACTAAAATCAATTTGATTGATGGTAGTTTCGGCAATTTTGATAATATTTTCACTAAAAACCCCAGTTAGCAATATCAGAAGCGTGAGCACAATAGCCATGATCATAAGCCCTATGGTGGTGGGTAACTTTAAATACCGAACGTTGATGTAGCCAAACAGAGCAGAAAGAACAACTAACAAAGTGATGATGGTAAAAATATTCATTTATTGGTTTTTAAAAATCAGTCAATATTTTTTCAAAATCTCAAAAACAAGCTATCAAAAAGTAACTTTTTTATTAATCTCAATTTTCTTACACTTTTTATCAAGTTTCATCTCCGTTTTCAACTAATCTCTTGTCAGGGCAAAAATTGAATTTTGTGTAATATTTTCTACAATTATAGGTAAAAACTGTTAAGCTCTCTCCCCAAATAAAAAAATTGATTTTTGCACTACTATCTGAAAATCAGTATTTTAGTAATATAGGTCTGTTCTTTGTTATTTATCTCAATATTTCTAACCAAAAACCTTTGTCATGCTTAAATGGACTGTAATTTTTCTAATCGTCGCCCTTATTGCTGCAGTATTTGGATTCGGCGGAATCGCAGCAGGCGCAGCGTCAATCGCTAAAATTTTGTTCTTTATTTTCTTAGTATTATTTGTAATCTCATTGATTATGGGATTCGTGAAGCGATAAGTTAACCTTAAAAACAAAAGAGATTTGAAGCCAAAATCAGCTTCAAATGTCTTATTTTATGGTAATCTACTGCTTCTTAAGTAGACTTTTTCAAAACCACCCTTTGCGCATCTTTTTGCGCTACCTCCTCATAAAAATTTACCAATTCAGGATAAGAAGATGCAGGAAAGTGTCCTTTATTCGTCTTGAATACCCTGATATACATTATTTTTCCTTGCTCTTCTTTATATGATGCTGAATACTCCCCAAAATTGGAAATAATATGTACCGAATCAGGTATATATTCGGGATGCATATTTTCCGGTATTAGGAAGGTAATTGTATCTGAATCCACAAATGGCACATTGACCACAACTGCGTTTTTCCTCTCGTCTAAATCGGGGGGTGCATTTTCCAATTGGTTCAAAAGGTTGGGCACAAAAAACACCCGTTGATTACTTACTTGCGCATATTTTTCCAAGCTGATATTTAGTTTTTCTTCAATACTGGCATTTCCCTCTTTATGGGCAATGTAAGTATGATCATTTAGTGTAAAATTTGGAATACCTGTCTTTTGATAGATAATTTTTTGCTGCTCTATAGAAGAGAATTCCAATATTGGACTGACATGGGCATACTGAAGTCCTTGATAGCTAGTGAGAATTTCAGCTTTGCCATCTCCTTCTTCATTTAAAAAAACGACCGCATTTCTTACTTGGAGGTTTTGTTCTTGGGGATAAATTTTGGTCTTAGCGAGTTTTCCCCCATTTTCGTTGATCACCAAAACATCCCTATCACTGGTAAAGTATCCCAAGTAATTGAAAGGGTTGGTCTGATCCGTGCATTCCAGCCAAATGGTATCATTGGCAAGCGGAACGCAGAGAATTGCATGATTGAACTGTGTGCTGGGAAAATCTTTATAAATAGGATTAGCATCTGAGCCAGCCCGAACCAGGGTATAATAAGATTTGATACCCACTGCTTTCAGCAATGCCTTGGTATAATTGGTTAAAGCTTTACAGTCGCCATAGCCCATTTTATCTACCGTATAAGCATCAAAGGGCTGGTATCCCCCGATGCCTAACTGAATGCTGACATAACGGGTTTTGGATTGCATGTACTCGTATATCTTTTTGATTTTTTCGCGCTCATCATCAATCCCGTCTACCAAAGCGATTACTTCCGCCTGGGTTTCTACAGGAAGCAGGTCACGCCCTTCAATCAAGCTATTTACCCATTGCCCAAAACTTTGCCAGCTTTCCATGTTTCCGGCATATCCGGCAAACTCAAAATCGTTAGGGGCCAGATGCAGGGAAGGTACCAGCTCGGATAAATCAGGACTTAAGGGTTCCTTCTTTAGGGCACTAAAATTTTCAAGTTGCCAGGAATAGGTTGTTAATTGATCATCGGAAGTGATGCTTGGCTCATCCTTCAGGTTTATACTTTTGTAGCGGAACGTCAGTTTTTTTGGGGTAATGACTTTAAAACTAGATTTTTCAACAGCCAATTCGCTCAAAGATACTGGGTCCCAGCTTGGATAGTAGAATAAACCCTTAAAGTCCATTTTATAACTGTATTCTATGGTATATGGATATTGGCTGGTATTGTAAGCAAAATACTTCAAGCGGTTATCTTCGTACAAAGAATAGGACGAATTAGCGCTAAAATCTTCAATTTCACTGTTTTTTACTTGCTTGATCTCTTTTCCGCTGGCGTCGTAAATTTTACAGTTAACATTACTGACTTTACGCTCAGGATCATAATTAATCAAAAATGGGGCGAAATTTTCTCCATTTCTGTTAAGGATGGTTATAACAGCTTTGACTTGTAGTGAAGCACTGTTAATAGCTTTGACCGTAAAAACCCTCTCTTCAGACCTGATTACTGCATCCGCGTTCTTACGAAGCTGTTCGCTCAACAAACTTACTGCGTAATCAGGGGTGCCCGCTGCATGAACAAGGCTGCTCAGCGCAATGGCAAGTAGTACAAAACAATATTTTCTCATCATTCAGATTTTGGTAGTTTGCGTAATACAAGCTGCTCAGCCTGCTTAGACACAATTTGATTATAAAATTCGCGCAGGTTTCCGTACTCCTCAGCATAAAACCTGCTCTTATTAATTTCCAGTTTGCTCATGACCTGTATCATTTGTCCAATTTGCTTGACTTGATAGATAAACTTAGCACCATTGTCAGGCAGGGTCATCGCTATTGCCTGGGGCAACTCTTCCACTACATATCCTTCGGGTATGATGAAATTCATCATGTACAACTGTTTATTAGAATGTGCGTAATCCACCGGATATGTTCTGTTCTTTAAGTTAAAAGGATTTTCTTTGAGCCGGTCTGTTAGAATAGGATTAAAGTAAATCAAATTTCCGGCTTCTACGATACCTTCGCTTGAGGTGATGTCAATAGTTTCTTCAGCGGGCAAAAGCATATCCTCCCATTGCTTAGTGTCATATTGCTTAATTTTCCAACCCTGATTTTCCTTTTCCAGATCTGCTTGTCTTTTTTCTTCCTCCTGATAATATTGACGCCTGAGCTTCAGCGCCGTATAATCTTTTGAGGTATGGGTAATTTTAGCCTCCAACTGTTTCATCTCATTTAATGACGCTTGGACAACAATCATTTTGGTAGAATTCGATTTTTGCATCTTTTCTACCTCAATCCATTTGTCCGTTATATTTTGATCAATAAGCCTTCCCATACCATTAAGGCAGCGGACAGGGAGCAGATTGAAGGGGCAATTCCGTTCGGTAGCATCTAACAATATTTTTTCTCCTTCAATATCAACTTGTGCAATCACATAATTGTATTGCTTAAGCATAGGATAAGAGGGGATCATCATTCCGTGGTCACGGGTGCTGAGCGCTACCGGGTAGGCTTCCATTCCGGCTGACCTCAGCATGGCTATGAGCGTGAGATTGATATCCGCAGAGTTTCCTGATTTATCTTCTAATGTTTTTAAGCTACTCTGGCTGGCAAAAAGCCTTTTTTCATTGTTCCACCGTATCTGGTTATTGAGGCAACTGTAAAGGATAACCAATTTCTTCATATTGTCAGTTTCTCCATTAAGCAGTGCTTCTGTCTGCTTTTTCAAGCCCCCTTTCTTATTGATGATGTCTCCAAAATGATCATTATCCAGCAATTCTTTGTCAATATTTTCCCAACTGCTTGAATAATTACTTATCGTTTCACCGGGAAATTTTACACTGGATAACTCAAAAGAAATTTTGCTCACATAGTCATCCATCGTGGTGATGTATGGTTCCTCAACTAAGGCAGGTACATCTTGGGCAACCCATCTGTCGGTGAAGGTCGTAAACCGCAAGCTTTCGTTTTTAAAATTTGTCTGCACACTGGCATCGCTAAATCCATTCCCTCCACTTCTTGTTTTATAGGAAAGATTAAAGCTTCCCGGTTCCTGGCCAGCCTCATGAAAAGCAAGCGGGTGATAGCCTTTCATAAGTTGTTTATAGTCAAAATACTCCGGAATGGCTACCTTATATTCGCTCCAAACGACTGGTATACTTTTCTGAAATTCCCAGGCTTGCAGATGATACAAAAAGTCGGAAGTGATGGTGTATTCATATTCTAACACTGTCCCCGGCTTCACAGCAGGCATAGTAAATTTGAAGATATCATAATTTTCATTGAACTTCTCGGTAAACTGGCTTTCATTTCTGAGTCTTTCTTTTTCTATTTTCCCATTTTCCAGCGTGTAAGTAAATCCCTTAAGTCCACTTAAAATCTCTTTATCCTTGCCATCCCGGTAAAGTGGTACCTCAACATTTGCCCAATCATACCCGCTGGTGGAAATTATTTTGATTCGCGTATGACGGGTAAATTCTAACTGAACGCCGTGGTTTTGATTGTATTTAAAACGTGTAAAACCAACATCACTCAACACTACTGCTGAGGCACTACTGTCAAGGAAATATGCTTTCAAGTGGAGTTCTTCTTCACTTACATCGCCAAATTTAACTTTATTTTCCTGAGCTTGGGCAAATGGAAAAATGAAAAGCAAAATGTGTATCGTGAAAAGTACCCTCATATTCTAACTGATTTATTTACGTCAATATTAACATAAATATTACATAAATACTTAATTAATTAAAATTAAAATTAAAAAAGTTATATTATGCTTTTGATATACTTAAATTTTTGGAAGGTTGGAAATGGTTCAACTATAACTTTACAGATCAATTGAAATAAAATTAGTTGCATAAGGTTTTTTTTTCAAAAGCAGTATTTCTTTTTCCCTTAGTTTAATAATTTCGCAAAAACTACCAAGCTTAAAATTCAAGCATTCAGCAAAAATTATATTAGATATGGGAAGAGCATTTGAGTATCGTAGGGCTGCTAAGGAAAAACGCTGGGATAAAATGTCCAAAGTATTCCCTAAGTTGGCAAAAGCCATCACCGTAGCCGCAAAAGAAGGAGGCACTGAGCCTGATATGAATGCCAAGCTTCGAACGGCTATCCAGAACGCCAAAGGGCAAAATATGCCTAAAGACAATATAGAAGCGGCCATCAAAAGGGCGTCAGGCAAAGATGCGGCGGATTACGAGGAAGTCAACTACGAAGGAAAAGGGCCTCATGGCGTACTTATTTTTGTAGAATGTGCTACCGACAATACTACCCGCACCGTGGCCAATGTCAAGTCCTATTTCAATAAATCAGGTGGGGCGTTAGTGCCTACCGGTTCTTTGGAGTTTATGTTTAACCGGAAAGTCGTGTTAGAATTTGAAAAACCCGAAGAAGTGGATGTAGATGAGTTGGAATTAGAACTGATTGACGCTGGGTTGGAAGAAATAGAGGAAGGGGAAGATAACCTTTATTACGCCTATGCGGATTATACTAATTTTGGTACTTTATCACAGGCTTTTGAGGAAAAGGAATTTCCAGTGAATAATGCTTCCTTAAAACGTTTTCCTAACACTGAGGTAGAATTCTCTGAAGAAGAAATGGAGGAAATTGAGAAGCTGTTGGATAAACTGGAAGATGATGATGATGTGCAAGCAGTATATACCAACATTGCTTAGAAGAACACTAAAGCGCGGAAAAATCCGCGCTTTTTTTAGTTAGAAGTGGTTAGTATACTTTCGCTTCCTCTACATTTTTGGGACTTTCTCCGATTAATTCATGCTCTATTTCTTCCAAAGATTTACCCTTGGTTTCAGGCAGTATGTAATAGAGAACGACAAAACCTATGGCGCAAATCAAGCCATAGAGCCAGAAGTTATTCGCCCAGCCCAGACTTTCCTTAATGGTTGGAAAACTGAATGTCAATGTGAAATTTCCCACCCAATGGGCGAAAGCAGCTATTGACATGGCCGCACCCCGTATGCGGTTAGGAAATATTTCTGACAACACTACCCAAAGCAAAGGCGCCAGCGTGATAGAATAAAACATCACATTGGCCAGTACCAGCAACACAATGATGAAGCCTTCGTAATTGGCATAAAAACAATAACCGATCAGCGCATACACCAACGCCATAGAAGAAGTACCGAAGAGCAAGAGCGTTTTCCTTCCAAGTTTATCTACCGTCAGCATTGTCACAACTACTGACAGAACCATCACTGTACCGATGACCACGATATTGAGCATCATTTGCTGAAGGTTATAGCCAGCGGCTTGAAAGATGTCCGAAGCATAGTAAATTACTACATTGAGGCCACTCCATTGCTGTAAAAACGCCAAAAACACGCCTAAGCCAATAAATCTAAGTACCCGGGAATTAAGTAATTGCTTGAAATTGACATGCGCCATATCCTGCCGGGAAATGGTCCGGTTGACTTCTTTGACCTGATGCATAGCGTACTCCCTCCCTCCTATTCTATCCAAAACACGCACGGCAGTTTCCTCTTGCCCGTTTTTTACCAGCCAACGCACACTCTCCGGCACAAAAAACATCAGCACAAAAAATAAGAAGGCGGGCAAAGTCTCCGCGGCAAACATCCATCGCCAACCGGTCTGACCACTCCAGCTTTGGGCAATGATTTCATTGGTAGCATCCACCGGCAATGCCGTATCCAGCAGCGAGATGCGCCAGTTGACCACTTGTGCCATCAGCACCCCGATCATCACCAGTAGTTGGTTAATGGTCACAAACATTCCCCTTTTATTAGGTGGGGATATTTCTGAGATATACATCGGTGATAGGTTCAGGGCAATGCCCATCGCCACACCTCCCACAATTCTATAAAAATTGAACCAGGCAAAATCAGCCGCTAGAGCTGTACCTATAGCGGATAGCGAAAATAGAAAACCGGAAAAAATCAACAGGCGCTTTCTTCCGTATTTGTCACTCAGGAAAACACAGGCCAAAGCGCCCACCATGCAACCAACCAGCGCCGAACTGGTGCCCCACCCCTGTGAAGCAGGCGTATTTAGGTTGAAGAAAGGTTCGTAGTAGGGTTTGGCCCCACCAATCACTACCCAGTCGTAGCCGAACAAAAAGCCACCTAGCGCAGCAGTCAGGCTGATCAGCCAAAGGTAAGTTTGGTTGTATGGTATGTTTCTTTCCATGATTTGGTTGTTGTAGTTATGCTGCTTATTTGTAGTAGTTGAAGTTGTTTCGCTAAAATAATATAATCTCACTCAACAAAGCAATGCTATGGTACACGGTTGAACCCTTGGCGTTCTCTGCGTTTCTGTCCTTTGCGTCCTTTGCGTGAAACTCAGACGTTTTTTTTTCACGCAAAGGACGCAGAGAGATTGGCGTTAAGAAGTAAATTCTCCGATTGATAAAATATTTGTAAACCCATAAATCAATACTACTATTAGGAAATTGATTAAGGTTTTATTTTATTGCAATACTACCAATAAGAGATTGTATGAAAAACTATCCATTAGGTGAATTTGAAGAAATTGTCTTGCTTGCTGTGGGCGTACTTTATAATGAAGCTTACGGCGTGGCCATCAAAGATGCTATTGAGGAAAAAGCGCAACGCAATGTCAGTGTAGGTGCTCTACAATCGGCTTTGAAACGTATGGAGAAAAAAGGCTACCTGGAATCCCGGACCGGGGAGGCCAATACCCAGCGGGGCGGCAAGCCCAAACGTTTTTATACCATCACTGCCTATGGTAAACGTGCGCTGCAGCAAAGCAAAGATATACGTATGGAACTTTGGGAAGGCATTCCAAAAATAGCCCTTGACTTCAAATTCTCATGATCAAACGCCTCGCCGACCGCCTCTTCCGATGGTTTTGCCATCCTAACTACTACGACGAGATCGTGGGTGACCTAGAAGAGATGCACCAGCGTAATTTACAATACAGTGTGCGAACTTCTCAATGGAGATATTTCTTTCAAGTCATCGGCTTATTTCGTCCTTCACTCATACGCTCTTTTCCAAAAGGTCCTTTAATCCATTCTTCTATGTTCAGACATTACTTTAAGATTAGCACCCGTGTTTTGTTCAAGCATAAATTTTATACTACCATCAATATCCTGGGCCTGGCCGTAGGTATGGGCGTGTGTTTGTTGATCTACCAATACATCCATTTTGAATTGAGTTATGATCAGTTTCATGAAAATGCTGAAAATATTTATCGCCTTACACAAACTACCATCAGTAATGGAGAAAATCAGGGTGCTGGTATTTTCACCACTTATGGATTAGGGCCAAGCGGAAAAGAAAGTATCCCGGAAGTAAAAGAATTTGTGAGGGTTCGGCCAGATGATGTGGGCTTGATTGTGATCAATCCTGAGAATGATGAGAAATTTCAGGAAGACAAGATATGGTATGTGGATGACAACTTTCTGCGAATGTTCAACTTTCCCCTTGATTTGGGAGATAGAAAAACTGCTCTTGATGAAATGCAAAGTATAGT